>CAYMHJ010000407.1:0-5358 GCA_964390165.1 uncultured Prosthecobacter sp.
GCACACCGGCGATCTGCATGCTCTCGCACGGCAAATCACCGCCCAATTCCCCAATCTCACCCACGCCGCCATGACCGTGCGTGATGGCTCCAGCGCGACATTGCAGTGCTTTGGCGGCAGGTTTTACGAAGCCGCCACCGGGACGCTTCACACAACGCCGCCGTATCCGATCACTCACGTCGTGGATCGCCTCGGCGCTGGTGATGCCTTCACGGCTGGCCTCGTCTTCTCCTTCCTGCAAAAGTCCGATCCTCAGACCGCCATCGCGTTTGCGACAGCGGCAGGTTGTCTCGCCCATTCCATCGAAGGCGACTACAACTACAGCACGCGCGCAGAGATCGAGGCCCTCATGCAGGGCGATGGTGGTGGAAGAGTGAGCAGGTGAGTTCGCGAGCTACTTCACCGCCGCTTTCTTCCCTTTGCCTTTTCCCTTCGCAGCTTTGGCCGCATCATTCTTCTTCCATAGGTCGATGGGCACGGCATTGGCCTGATTTGCACCTGGAGTGCTGCGGCCATTGGCGACGAGGGTTTCGAGCTGCTTCGTGAGCTTGGCGACGATCTCGGGATGCTCGGCCTGCACGTTCTTGGTTTCACCGAGGTCGGCATCGAGATTGAAAAGCTGAATGGTCGGTGAACCGGCGGGCTCTTGACCCGGTCGGGGATCACTCCAGCCACCACTGCCAGGGCAAAGAGCAAGCTTCCACGGACCTTCGCGAAGAGCGAAGTAACCACCGATGCTGTGACTGACGAGCGACCCGCGCTGCGGTCCCTTTGCAGGCTGACCGAGCAGCGTGGGCAGGAAGCTGAAGCTGTCTTCGGCAGCGTTTTCAGGCAAAGCAGCGCCCGTGATCTCAGCCGCAGTGGCGGTGAAGTCGGTGAGGCAGGTGAGCTGAGTGGAGGTCTGACCGGCCTTCACTTTCGCAGGCCAGCGCACGAGGAAGGGCACGCGGTGCCCGCCCTCGTAAATGTCCGCCTTGTGACCACGATAGCTGCCGCTCGGGTTGTGTCCTTTGGCGAGAAGCTCCGGGTAGTTCGCGCTCGGGGAGCAGCCGTTGTCGCTGGTGAAGACGATCATCGTGTTTTCTGCCAAACCCTGGTCGTCGAGCGCTTTGAGCAGGCGGCCTACCTCGGCGTCGGTCTCCATGACGAAGTCACCGTATTGGTTGAGTCCGCTTTTGCCGCGCCACGCCGGGTTTGGCAGGATGGGTGTGTGCGGCGAGGCGAGCGGCAGATAGAGGAAGAAAGGCTTGCCAGACTTGGCATCGGCGCTTTTGCCACTGATCCAGGAGATGGCCTGATCAATGAAGGTGGGCAGCACTTCGTAGCCGGTGAAGCCGGGCGCTGCTGGGCCTTTGCGGGTGTATTTGTCCGTCTTGCCCTGCACCATCTCGATCTCGCGATCTTCGGTGGGCTGCACGGTGACCTTGTTTCCTTCGATGAAGACATACGGCACCATGTCCAGCGAGGCGGCGATGCCGAAGTAGTGGTCAAAGCCGACGCTGAGAGGTCCGTTCGTGTGCGGCTTGGTGAAGTCTACACTCCAGGCTTGCTCGCGCGACTCGATGTTCATCTCGGCGACAGTCTGCTTGTCCTTGATCACCCAATCCATGCCGAGGTGCCATTTGCCAACGGCGGCGGTGTGATAACCCTGCTCTTTGAGCATGGAGGCCACCGTCATGCGGCCTTGCTCGATCAAACGCGGGCTGAGTCCACCGAGCACACCCTTCTGGAGCTTCGTGCGCCAGTTGTAGCGGCCTGTGAGCGTGCCGTAGCGTGTGGGCGTGCAGACACTGGAAGGCGTGTGCGCATCCGTGAAGATCATGCCCTCACGCGCGATTCGATCCATGTTTGGAGTCGTGATCTTGCCTTCTGGATTCAGGCATTTCACGTCACCGGTGCCGAGGTCATCACAGAGGATGAAGATGATGTTGGGTTTATCGGCAGCGCCGCTCTGAGATGGGACAGATAGGACAGATGCGACGGATAGGACCGATAGCAGAAGAAGTTGGAAGATTTTCATGATGGTGGTTACTCAGACTTTTTCTTCCCTTTGCCTTTGCCCTTCTTCGGTTGCTCCGGTGGGTTGGCCTCGCCTTCGAAGGCTTTTCTGCCGTGGGTGAAGCGTGGAGGCGGGATGACTTCTTTGACTTCGGTCTGGAGGCGGGCGAGTTCGGCTTTGAGTTCCTTCACGGTGTCGGCGTAAGCGGGATCGGCGTAGAAGTTTTTGGTTTCGAGCGGGTCGGTTTGGCGGTCGAGCAGGTCCCAATCATCGACGTCGGGCTTGTAGTAGTGGACGAGTTTGTAGCGATCTGTGATCACGCCGTAGTGCGGGCGGACGCGATGCGGCACAGGATACTCGTAGTAGTGATAGTAGAAGGATTTGCGCCAGTCAGCGGGATCTTCGCCTTTGAAGAGGGGGACGAGGCTGCGGCCCTGCATATCGCTAGGCTGGGGCTGACCGCCGAGGTCGAGGAAGGTCTGCGCGAGGTCGAGCAGGGAGACGATTTTGTTATTCGTGGTGCCAGGCTTCGCGACGCCGGGCCAGCGGACGAGGAAGGGCGTGCTGAGCGACTCCTCAAAGATCCAGCGCTTATCAAACCAGCCGTGCTCACCGAGGTAGAAGCCCTGGTCGCTGCTGAGGATGACGACGGTGTTCTCGGCCAGGCCTTCTTTGTCGAGGAAGTCCAGGGTGCGCTGCACGCTCTCGTCCACGGCCTTTACGCAGGCGGTGTAGTCGTGCATGTAGCGCTGGTAGCGCCACTTGATGAGTTCTTTGCCCGTGAGGTTGGCGGCGCGGAATTTCGCGTTCCGGGGCTCGTAGTAGTCGTTCCAATACTTGCGCTGGTCGGGCGTGAGATTGCCTGGAGTCACGAGCTTCGCATCGCGTTCGGTGAAGGTGCGGTCGAGGCCCATATCGTGGTCGCTGACAGCCTTGCTGCGGCCTTCGAAGGTGTCGAAGAGAGTCGCGGGCTCTTCATAGACACGGTCTTTGTCATGGCCGAGGTGGCGGATCGGCGGCTCCCATTCGCGGTGTGGGGCCTTGTGCTGGAGCATGAGCATGAAGGGCTTCGTCTTGTCGCGATTCTTCAGCCAGTCGATGCCGAGATCGGTGACGATGTCGGTGACGTAGCCCTCGTGCTTCACGGGCTTGCCATTGTCGATCATGGCCGGGTTATAATACGCACCCTGGCCGGGCAGGACGTTCCAGTAGTCGTAGCCGACCGGGTCGGTCATGAGGTGCCATTTGCCGATGACAGCGTTCGTGTAGCCGGCCTTTTGCAGGAGCTTGGGAAAGGTCTGCTGGCTGCTGTCGAACTGGCTATTGCTGTTGTTGTAGAAGCCGTTGAGGTGGGAATACTTGCCCGTTTGAATGACCGCACGCATCGGGCCGCAGATGGAGTTTGTGACGAGGCAGCGGTTAAAGCGGATGCCTTCCTTCGCGATGCGGTCCAGGGCAGGAGTCTCCAGCAGCTTTCGCTTCTCTCCATAGGCACTGATGGCCTGAGTGGCGAGGTCATCGCAGAAGATGAAGAGGATGTTGGGCCGATCCGCCGCGCAAAGCGCAGAAGCGAATGACAGGAAGGTCAGAAGAGACAGGAGGGACTTCATGGGCAGCTGGTAACGAGTGCTACCCGACCGAGTTTGCCGGAAACTCAGAGTTTCGGTGGGCTCGATCTCCATCGGGCACCAATCAGCCTCCCCCTCCCAGTTCTCTCTCCCCTCATCGGTTCTCCAGGAGCAATTTCGGCGAATATGCCCTTTGGATGTGACCTAGGGCTTCTGACAGCTTCAATTCACGTATCCTTCTGAAGAAGGTCTCTTCATCAATCGGTTCAACTCCGAAGTCTCGCAGCGCCATTTCTGCGAAGTTCCGCACGGGGAAGAACTTCTCCCGCAGGAGGCCGCAGCCGCCGTTCACCACGAAGTGATCATCCTTCAGTGCCATCCGAAACCAGGGGATCAGCTCACGATCCTTCAGACGGCACAGGGTCTGTGCCGCGCAGATTTTCAGGGCCGGGTAATAGGACCATGTCATGGCTTTGGCCGCAGGCAGGCGGGAGTCCGCATCACCCAGCGAAGCGGCGATCACGGTCAACATGCCGCGCACCTCATCGCTCCGTTCCGCCGCCAGCGTGGCCCGCACCTCCGGAAGGAGACCCACACCCAGACGGCGACAGCGCTGTAGGATCGCCTCCCGCTTCCGCTCCGTCGGCATCGTGCTCTGAGTCCAGGTGTAATCCGCCTCAGGATTGGCCGGATCACATTCATGCCGCAACTCCGCCAGGATCTGCGGCCATTCCGTCAAAGCTGGTGCAGGAGCCGTCCCCCGCCACCCGAGCGTGAGCCACACCACTGACACAACGAAGGTCGGGAGGAGGAGATGCTCATGTTTCATCCTCGCTGAAACGGCCCAACACTCCCTTTCTTGGATTCCTGATCGAGGCACTACACGGGCGGCTGGCGTCTAGCCGCCGTGTTTTTCCATGAGAGCCAAGGCTTCCTGAAGCTCGAATATCGCCCGTTTGTGCTCTACAAACTCACGGGTCATTTTTTCGACATCTACTTTTTCCAGTTGGGACTGCATTTCAGAGAGGACTTTTTTGGATACCTCAAGTTTTCCCCGTGCATGATCTGCCTGAGAGGCGTTGGGTGCCTGGGTGACTTCCATTTCAAGGCTGGCGATTCGTTTTCTCATGATGGCAAGATCATCCATGCACATAAAACCCACTGGGCGCAGTGCCACCAATGCGGCTTCATGCTTGCTGATCCGGCTTTGCAGCTTCTCTTTCGTCGGCATCCACCCCATCGCTCCCATCCACTCAGCGCAGCGTTGGGGCCAGGCGTTGATGGGTTGTTTGTTGTCTCTCATGCCGAAGCCGTGGCCGCCTTTGGTGAAGAGGTGGAGTTCGGCGGGGATGCCATGCTTTTTGTATTCGAGATAAAGCAGGGTGGAGGCGATGGGGTTCTGGCCGTCGTCGTGGGCGCAGGCGATGAAAATGGGCGGGGCATCGGCAGGGACGGTGAAGCCTTTTTTGAGCTTGGAAGGGTCTTTGCTATCCAGAAAACCGCCGCCGTAGATCATGACGCCAAAGTTTGGCAAAGCGGGAGCGGCAGGGCGATCGCAGGCGATGTGGGCGAGGAGATTTCCCCCGGCACTGAAGCCGAGCAGGCCGACGCGATTGGGATCGAGTTGCCATTCTTTCGCACGCTCGCGGACGAGAGCGATGGCTTTCGCGGCATCGGCGACGGGCTTTTCATGAGGGGCCGTCTCGTCGCGAGTCGGGGTGCGGTATTTCAGCATGACGCCGGTGACACCAATGCTGCTGAGCCACTCGCAGACCTGGGTGCCTTCATGAA
>CAYMHJ010000408.1:0-2395 GCA_964390165.1 uncultured Prosthecobacter sp.
GCCGCCGCCGTTGTTGCGGATGGCGGTGCGCTGGGCATCTGGGACGGCACCGAGGTCGCTGATGATGCTGAGGACATTGCCGGGCTTCACATTGCCTGCGAGCATGGCATCGCCGAGGTTTTTGACATAGGCGGCGTGGTGCTTGCCATGGTGGATGCCCATGGTGACGGCATCAATGTGCGGCTCCAGGGCTTCTGGCGCATAGGGCAGGGCATCCTGGGTAATGCCGATCTCGGCCAGGGCGGCCTGAGATGTGGAACTGATGAGGGTGGCGGCGGCAGCGGTGCTGGCGGTGGTGATGAAAGTTCGTCGGTTCATAAGAGGACTGAGAAATACGTAGTCGCCGCGCGAATGTCACGGTTTTTGCATTCTGATTTCAGAGCAAAGTCGCCACACTTCGTTTTGGCATGTGGGGAATCCTGTCTAAAGGGGCGGGTTCCATGTCCCTGTTCATTCCTCCTGATTACTTCCGCGAGCTGCGCCGCGAGGAGATTTTCCCTGATGCCTCCCGCCCGCTGGAGGTGGAACTGGGCAGTGGGGATGGCTCATTCTTTCTTGGTATGGCGGAGAGCTACCCGGAGCGGGATTTTCTGGGCTTGGAGCGGATGCTCGGGCGTGTGGAAAAGACGCTGAAGAAGCTGGCAAAGGCCGGGCTGACAAACGGCAAGATCATGCGCCTGGAGAGCGGTTACAGCGTGGGTTGGCTTCTGCCGACGGCAAGTGTCTCGCGTCTGCACCTGCTGTGCCCTGATCCCTGGCCAAAGAAAAAGCACGCGGCACGGCGTCTGGTAAATCAGGCGGAGTTCCTCAACGGCCTTGCCCGGGTGCTGAAGCCGGGAGGCGAGTTCCTGCTGAAGACGGATGACGCAGTGTATTTCGAAGATGCGCAGGCGAGTCTGGCCGCAAGGGCGGAGTTCGAGCGGCTGGACTGGCCGGAGGATGCGTTCTTTTACCCGATGACGGATTTTGAAGAGCACTGGCTAAGCCTGGGCCGGAGCATGAACCGGGCGCGCTGGCGTCGTGTTTAAAGCATGCGCCCAAGGAGGTTGTCGTCCTCCTTCTCAGCACTTTTCTCCGAAGGATTCAGCAGATCGTCGATGAGGAGCTGGCTGTCTTCGAGGAAGGTCTGACCGGTGCGGCGCAGGAAGTCGCCCTCCTCTGCGCGGGTGTGCAGGATGACGAGGACACACTCGCCACGATGAATGACGAGGGCGTGGCAGGTCTCGAAGCCGAACCAGAAGGTGGTTGGCAGCCGGTCTCCACCGCTGCTGAAGTGGTCACGCATGTCATGGACGGCACGGAGCAGCTTTTCGGCACGGAATTCTTCGAAGGGAAGTGCGTTGATGAGCACCTGCCTGCGCCAGCCGAGGAGCAGGCCGTTGACGGCTCCACCGTTGCGGAGGCGTTCCAGTGCGGAGCGGAGGGAAGGGGCGATGTTTGCAGGCATGGCGGTGAGGAAATCAGTTCGTCTGGGTGGTGACCTTGGTCAGCAGTTCATAGAGGAGTGCCTTTTTGCCGATGAGCGCCCCGGCTCCAGGGTCGTTCGGGCCAGTACCCTCGCCGAAGTAGGCATAGGTCACACTAAGGTCGTCTTCCTGGAGCATGCCTGTCCAGGGTGATCCGAGATCTAGAGCCTCGCCCAGCTTGGCTCCGTAGTGGCGCAGGCCCTGGAAATCTGCGGCGAAGGCATCGACCAAATCCTGATCGGCGGAGCTTTCGATGATGCCTTCTTTGAGGCTGAAGAGAGTCAGTGGGACGGGCTTAGTGGCGCTCATGGAGTGTTCGTCTCAAAAACGGAGGTGCAAGGCAAGCACAAACCCCGGGGCAGCGAAAGTTTCAGGAGTCGGTAGGAGTGGATTCGGATTTGATCCGCTGCGTTCCGCGACTTAACTGCGGGCATGACACCGCTAGATCATGCCAGCCAGATTGTCGATTCCATGCTCGGCTACCTTGGGTTCGCCGTGAAGATCGACCAGGATGACGGCCCTGGAGGGCCGACGCTGCAAATCCATACGGAAGACAGCCTGATGCTCATCGGCCGCCATGGGGCGACACTGGAGGACATCCAGTATCTGGTGAACCGGGTGCTGCAGAGGCACATCCCTGACGCTCCACGCATCCGGGTGGACATCGACTTTTACCGCTCGATTCGGGAGGACCAGATGGTGGACCATGCGAGGGAGCTGGGAGAGCGTGTGCGGACCACTGGCAAGCCGGAGACGCTGCCGCCGATGAACAGCTATTACCGGCGCATCATTCACAATGTTTTCGTCGATGACCCGCAGGTGCAGAGTGTGAGTCTGGATGGTCAGGCGCGCTTCAAGCGGATCCAGCTCAAGCGGCGGCGCTAAGGCTGCCGGGTCAGCGTTCTGGCACCTGCTGGTGCGCCCGCCAG
>CAYMHJ010000408.1:2405-5338 GCA_964390165.1 uncultured Prosthecobacter sp.
GAACCTGGATCTGCGGCTTCGGAGACCACCATTCTATCCGTTGAACTACGGGCGCTAGTTTTGCAGGCGCGTTGTTTCGCCTCTGTAGCTGGAGTCGGCAAGCGCGGATTTCGGCAATCCGAGTCACTCCTGGAACTGGAGCGCTGCGAGCTTTTGGTAGAGGTCGCAGCTCTTGAGGAGCTCGGTGTGGGTGCCTTTGGCTTCGATCTGGCCGTCACGCATGACGATGATCTGGTCGGCTTCAAGAATGGTGGAAAGACGGTGGGCGATGGCGATGACGGTGCGGCCTTCGGAGAGCTCGTGGATGGCGTCCTGAATGATTTTTTCCGTCTCCGTGTCGAGCGCGGAGGTGGCTTCATCGAGGAGCAGGATGGGCGCGTTTCTCAAGACGGCTCGTGCGATGGAAAGGCGCTGCTTCTGGCCTCCGGAGAGTGTGCAGCCTCCATCCCCCACGATGGCGTCATATCCGCCTTCAATCTGGAGGATAAACTCATGTGCATGTGCTTTTTTTGCTGCGGCGATGATCTCCTCTTCAGTGGCGTCGAGACGCCCATAACGGATATTTTCGCGTACCGTGTCATGGAAAAGGAAGGTGTCCTGATTGACGATGCCGATGTTTTCCCGAAGGCTGTTTTGAGTCACTGTGCGCATGTCATGTCCGTCGATGAGTACGCGCCCTGAATCTGGGTCGTAAAAGCGCAGGATAAGGGAGAAGAGGGTGCTTTTTCCTGCGCCAGTGGGACCGACGAATGCATAAAACCGTCCTGGCTCCAGTTTCAGGTCGATACCGTTGATCGCCACCTTGTCGAGTTTTTCACCGTTCGAGCGGTTGTAGGCAAAGTGGATGTTCTCAAAGTGGATGGCACCCTGGACCCTGCCGAGCACTTGGGCGTCCGGGGCGTCCTGGATGTCTGGCACACGGTCGAGCACCTTGACGACGTTGTTGATGGCGTAGCGGGTTTTTTGCAGCAGGAGGCTGACTTTGCTGAGTTCCTTCGCCGGTGGGTAGATGCGCGTCAGCAGCAGGACGACGGCGATGAAGTCAGCCGACTTCAGGCCTTTCACCGACCAGTAAACCAGACCTGCGGCAATGCCGATCGATGCCACGGACTCGACCACGGGGCCGACCATTTCAGAGGCACGCTGCCAGCGGATGGCATTCCGGCTCATGGAGGCATTTGCGCGCACGAAGCGCTGCACTTCATAGTCTTCGCGGGCATAGGCTTTCACCAGGCGAATGCCTGTGAGTGACTCATGCATGGCGGTGAGCATGGCACCCGCCATCTGCTCCTCTTTTTTGCCTGATTTCTTCACCCGCCTGCCCATCCGCATCACGGGCAGGAGACAGAGGGGGAAGATAAACAAACTCATGAAGGTGAAGAGTGGCTGCTCGGTGAAGAGCGATACGAGGATCACGATGATGCGCAGCGGGTTGCTGGCCATGAACTGGACGTACTGCACTGCGTTGCGCTGGGCCACGCTGGTCTGATTGAAGATTGTCTGCATCAGTTCGCCGGCCTTGGTGCTGCTAAAAAAGGCCGGGGACTGGTGCAGAACTCGGGCAAAGACGTCATTGCGGATGTTTTGCAGCATCCTGTTTCCCACCCACGCGAGCATGTATTTGTTCAGGTAGTCGAGCAGGCCGTTGATGAGCATCATCAGCGGGATGAATGAGGCTGCGATGATGACCCCGAGGAGACCGATTTTAGCTTTTGGGTCCAGGCCGAGCATTTCGGCGAAGTTGAACTCGAAGCCGAGCATGCTGAATTCCTCCCCCAGCGGAGTGGGCTCGCTGCCGTCATTCAGGACGATGGCAAAGATGATTTTGCAGACTGGCAGCCAGAGGGCATTGAACAGAGCTGCCACGACTCCCATGGCCAAGCCCAGGATGAAGCGCCCCATGACTGGCTTCAGGTAGGGGATGATGCGCCTGACGGGCATTTTCAATTCTTCTGCTCCGGCCTGGGCGGCTGTGGGTGCTGGTGGGGTGCTTTTGACTGAGCTTTCTGGGAAAGTGGACTTCGGGGCGTCGGCCATGGATGGGGTGGTAAATCACATCGGGCCTGGTGCTGATGCAGCAGACGCGAGGGCCGGATGGCTAACACTGTCAGGCTGGGGCGTCGAGGCGGATTTGTCCACTCAGCGCATGCCACCGAACTTGCGTCTGACGCCCTCGATCTCCTCCCGCCCCATCTCCACCTCGCGCTCCAGCACGCTTTTATCCCGCTTCAGCTCACGGATGCCGTCGAAGGTCCAGAAGGCGCAGCTCGCTGCCATGGAGATGAAAAGGACGAACAGCAGATGACACATCAGAGCCATCTGCCGTTCCTGGCTTTTGCGGGCGTCTCGGTCCGTGTCCACATCCAGCACGCCCAGCAGGTCCATCCACCACAGGCGCCAGAGTTTGGGCTCGCTGGCGACCCGCAGGCAGGATATGCCCAGGGCGACGCAGAGAATGGCGATAATGGCGATGCCGATGGGCATTTTGGGTGAAAACGTGGGTTAGTGGACTGCTTTTTTAGCGATCCAATCCCCTGAGGGTCAACGTTTTTATCCTATGTTTGTGTATGGAATAAGGGCGGCCATTTCGTCCCGGCCGCTGATTCACTTCAGCACAGGTGTCAGCACCATGTTCCGGTAGTCCACGTTGGTGTGGTCGCCCTGGAGAAAGATTGGGCCGGGCTTGAATTCATCGCTACTCAATGCGCCGCCGGTGCAGCCAAGGACGGGCTGGTTGTCGATGATGGTCTTGCCATTGAGGATCACGGTGAGGTGGCGGTCCACCAGAGTGATATCCATTGTCTGCCATTCACCGATGGGCTTCTCGGCGTTCACGCTGGGGGTGATGCGGCTGTAAAGAGCGCCCATGTGATGGGAGTCGAGCGGTTTGCCGAAACTCTCCATGATCTGCACTTCATAAATGCCGCGCAGGT
>CAYMHJ010000409.1:0-5304 GCA_964390165.1 uncultured Prosthecobacter sp.
AATCCGCGTGTCGGTGGTTCGATTCCGCCCCCGGGCACCATTCAGGCTTCCAGCGGCGTCCGCGGGCCTCCACCAACATCCATAAAAACAAGGCGTTAGGACGGCGCTTCCAGCGCCTTTGTCCGCCAACGTCCACCCAAAAACGTTGGAAGAAATTTCTTTTGTTGGCATTTTGTTGGCATCGAGACGGCCGGGAACCTCAACGGCCGGAAAAATGCCAACACTTTTTGACGATGCCAACAAAATGCCCCTTACAGACACACGAATCCGCGGCCTCAAAAAGGGAAGCCGCCCGAAGCGATACAGTGATGGCTACGGCCTCTATGTGGAGGTAACGACTGGAGGATCAAAGCTCTGGAAGATGGCCTACCGCTTTGACGGCAAACAGAAGACTCTGTCGTTCGGCCCGTACCCGGAGATCTCGCTTGCGCGGGCCAGAGAGCGGCGCCTTGAAGCCCGGACGATGCTTTTCGAAGGCCTAGACCCCTCGGCTATCAAGAAGGCAGGCGAGGAAGTACGGCGCGCTGAGATCGAGGATACCTTCGCCCGGATCGCTGATGAACTGCTCCAGAAGGAGGAGATCGAGGGACTTGCCCCGGCCACGCTTAAGAAGAAACGCTGGCTCGCGCGACTCGCATGCGAAGATTTAGGCCCCAAGCCTATTCGCGACATCAAGGCACCCCAAATTCTAGCTACCCTTCGAAGGGTGGAGAAAGAGGGAAATTACGAATCAGCGCGCCGGCTGCGCGCCCTGATCGGCCAGATCTTTCGCTACGCCATCGCAACGACCCGGGCAGACGGTGATCCCACTGTCGCGCTGAGGGGCGCGCTGATAGCGCCCAAGGCTCAGCACAGAGCTGCCGTGACCGACCGCAAGGGATTTGCGAAGCTCATCAGGACCGTCTGGACCTATGAGGGCACGATCGAAGCTCAGGCCGCCCTGAAGCTGCTCGCGCTGCTCTATCCCCGTCCTGGCGAGCTGCGCCTGTCCCACTGGAGCGAGTTCGACTTTGAAGAGCAAATCTGGACTATCCCGGCGGATCGAACAAAAACGCGCAAGCTGCACAGAAAGCCCCTGCCCGGGCCCGCCATCGAAATCCTCAAGGATCTGAAACGGTTCACTGGTAAAGGATCGCTCGTCCTGCCGTCGCAGATGTCGGACGGCCGACCCCTCAGCGAAAACACAATGAACTACGCGCTGCGTCGGCTCGATATTCAGCCTGATGTCCACACCTGCCACGGGTTCCGGGCGAGCGCCTCAAGCCTTCTCAATGAGAGCGGTAAATGGCATCCCGATGCGATCGAGGCCGAACTCGCTCACGTCGGCGACAATCATGTTCGCCAAGCTTACCATCGCGCGACCTACTGGGACGAGCGCGTCCGTATGGCTGATTGGTGGGCCAAAGAAGTAATGAACTTTGCCGCCCGGTGACATCAAAGCGGCGCTAAGCCAATCAGGGTATGATCAAATACCTCGGCGAGACGTGAGATTCTGCTCGATCTGACGCAGTATTCGGAGCCTGCGGCGTAGCATGTAAATCAAACTTGGAAACACGCGAGCGCAAGAGGCGAATTGCGTATGGAAGAAAATGAAACTCTAGCGACTGGAAAGATACCAAGGCACTACAACGACGGATATTCTGACCCCGAAGGCATTGTGGTTATGCCACATGAGCCGCTTCAGATTCAGCGGTGTTATAGCACCTTCGATGCTCGGCACAGCCAGGATCAACTCAGATCGCTTGTGGCGTCGATGCTGATGAATAAAGTTTCCGCCCGCATACAAGATCTTTTCAATAGCTTGCTTTCCGAGCCGTTTGCCGCCTGATTTGCATTGAATAAATGCTTCGGTTTGATCTGGAATTTCGGCGACGATGTCGATTCCGCGGTCGAGTAGCTGAAGTTCGATGCCGCGCTGATGAACTGTGTACCCTTGGCTTTCGTAGAAGCAGCCGACGACACGCTCAAAGACATACCCCCAATCCGTAGAGCTCAGATCATCATAGGGAATCTCGACATCTCTGGTGCCGTTTACGCCCACCAGCTCCAACATTCGCCGTTGTTCATTTCGGACAGGACGACGATGCGGCAGCCCGGTTCGCAGAACGCGAGAAAGCGGCTTTAGGAGCGCTGCCATCCACTGTTTCCCTATATGATCGGCGCATCGCAGGGATGCAGGAAAACGAAGTGCGCGCCAATATCACGATCACGCTGCTGAGCAGTTGCGACGACTTGATGGACCGGCTCGGTTCTTAACTCAGCGGCTGATACGCTAAGCATCGCTGGCTCGAATGGGCGCGAAGTAAATGCAACGCGCGAGGGCGACAGGCGACCATCGACGGTGTCGCCATCGAGATCGACACCTCAGCTCTTAAGCAGTTTCATGTTGGTGTTTCGTGTTTTCGCCGGTGGAAGAAGTGGCCTGCCCCTCAGCAGTGGTCCACCAGATTTGTTAGCCCGGCGGCTTCAAGGTAGCAGCGTTCATGCTGCCACCTCCCCATAGTAAGGCGGCATGAACGCTGCGGGCAAGATGGCTTTTGGGGCGGGTGGCTTGTAGCCGAGGGACGAGTGTGGCCGGGCGGTGTTGTAGTGCTGCCGCCACGCTTCGATCAGGATCTTTGCCTCGCGCAGATCGAAGAAGATCTCCCTCGCCAGCAACTCGTCGCGCAGCTTGCTGTTGAAGCTTTCGCAGTAGCCGTTTTCCCATGGCGAGCCCGGCTCAATGTAGAGCGTTTTTACGCCGATCCGCTCAAGCCATTCGCGCAGAGCTGTTGCAATGAACTCTGGTCCGTTGTCGGATCGTATGTGCTCGGGTGCCCCGTGACGAACGAACAGCTCGCCCAGCGTGTCAAGGACATCCCTGGAGGAGAGCTTGCGCTCGACCCGGATGGCGAGGCACTCGCGTGTGTACTCGTCGATCACGCACAGCATACGGAACACTCTTCCATCGTGGGTGCGGTCCTGTACGAAGTCATAGGACCAGACATGGCCTTTGTGCGCCGGCCTCAGCCGCACGCAAGAGCCGTCATTCAGCCAGAGACGGCTGCGTTTTGGTTGTTTCATCGGTACTTTCAGCCCCTCTCGCCTCCAGATGCGGTAAACCCGCTTCTCGTTCACATACCAGCCGTCGTCCCTGAGCAGAGCTGTGATCCGCCGGTAACCGTACCGGCCAAACCGCTCGGCAAGGCGAGTGATCGCCGTTGTCACGGCGTCTTCATCGTCTCGCCGGATGTGCGTCTTACGCTGGGTCGAACGATGCTGGCCGATCACGCGGCACGCCCGGCGCTCAGTCACGCCAAGCTCTTCCACCACATGATCGACCGCAGCGCGCTTGCGGGAGGGGCTCAGAACTTTCCCTGAGCAACCTCCTTGAGGATCTGGTTATCAAGCGTGAGGTCGGAGACGGCCCGGCGCAGACGCTGGTTCTCCTTTTCAAGGTCCTTCATGCGCTTCGCCTGGTCGACCTGAAGGCCGCCATACTCCTTGCGCCAGCGATAGTAACTTTGCTCGGTCACACCGACGGCGCGCGCAGCAGCTGCAGCCGTCTCCCCGCGGGCAAGGCGAACCTCCACCTCCCGCAGCTTCGCAATAATCTCTTCAGGCTTGGCTCTCTTGCCCATGTCTCAACTCCATAATCGGAGCCGGGACTAACTCAAATACTGGACCACTTTCCGGGAGGCAGACCAAGATGGCCCGAGGCGCTTTTGACCTTCTGCACGCCCATGACGCAAAGCTGTTTGCCTCGCTCATTCCACGCGGCGTCAAACCGCCCAAGGGATTCATGCGCGAAGATTATCTGCGTAAGGATCATGTCTTTCTGCTGGAGCGGTTCTTTTACTTTCTCGAGTTTCAACGAGCACACGGCCTACTTGTAATGGACCAGACGGAGAAGACTAAGGACCGCGAGTTCGTCACGCACTTGACCGCATATTTCAGAAAGACGGCCACAGGCCGCAACCGGGCCGCATGGATCGTGCCGACACCCATATTTGTCGATTCAGACATGAGCTATGCGGTACAGGCTGCCGACCTCTGCCTCTATTGTATCAATTGGGGATTCCGGCATTTCAGCTGGGGAGATCATGGTCCCGACTATGAAACTCGGCAGGACATCTTTGACGAGTTCGGCCCTAAGGTGGCGAGGCTGCAATGGCATGGTCAAGGTTACCGAGACGGCCGGACATACCCATCACACGGCATAGTACTCGTGCCCGACCCGTACGAGGCGCGGCCATGACGCACAGAAACAGGAAAGGAGGCAATGCTCCAGCTGTCCTCCCAAAGGGCTTACAACCAGACCGAGCCTCCGCCACCCATATCGGATATCCAACTTACCAGGTCAATAACCAGAGCTGCAAAGTTTTGAATATTTCAACTTTGAAGAATTCCAGAGCGCCCCAAGCTTCGAAGAACCGAGAGAAATCACAATGAGCTCAACACTCGGGCGTACGCTCAAACTCTACCTTGTGGATGGCACGCCATCTGGAGTGATAACCGCAGAGCTTGGAGTTTCGTCAATGCGCGCGGCTGTAGCATCCAGGACCGCACTTCCCGATCTAATAAAGCGCAAGGAGGCCACCCAAACAGGGATCTACCTTCTAGCCGGCCCCGACCCAGATCTACCCACACGCGACTTGGTTTATGTAGGGGAAGGAGACCAGGTGAAAGTGCGTCTAGCGGCACACGATTCGGATGAATCAAAGGACTTCTTCACTCGCGCCGTGATTGTCGTCTCCAAATACGAAAACCTCACAAAAGCCCACGGCCGGTACCTAGAGAGCCGCCTCATTGCGCAGATCAAAGCGGCAGGACGCGCGCGCCTTGCAAATGGAACCGCTCCTGAGTTCTACGGTCTACCTGAACCCGAAATCGCCGATATGGAACGTGTACTGAGCGAAATCGAAGTTTTACTTCCGGTCCTTGGTTTTGACCTCCTAAGACCTGCTGGCGACGGCTTGGTCGAGCGCAGAGATGTAAATTTTGACCTTGGGCTATTTGTACTAAGTGAAGCGGGGACCAGCGCTCGAGCGCGCGAGGCAGGCGGAGAATTCGTACTTTTGGCCGGATCAAAAGTTCGCGCGGGAGAAGTCCCAAGTGCATCACAAACACTTAAAGCAGCACGTTCCGAAGCGCTTGATTCTGGAGATCTAGAGGCTGCCGGTGAAGGCTTCTGCCGGGTCACAAGGGATATCGCTTTTTCCAGTGCGTCCGGCGCTGCGAGCTTCGTTTACGGCGGCTCCATTAATGGGCGAAAATTCTGGAAGGATGCAAAGACGGGCCGGTCTTATGGAGAGCTGCGAGAGT
>CAYMHJ010000410.1:0-5286 GCA_964390165.1 uncultured Prosthecobacter sp.
CCGTGTTGTCCGGGTCCGGGGTGTCGAGGCCGACGGGAATCCAGGCCGTCATGTAGAGCGCGCCTTTCTCCGTGTAGAGTCGGCTGGACTCTTCGATCTCCTGCATTTCTTCACGCGTGGGCAGGGAATACTCCAGCCAGCTTTCGGCTTCGAGCTCCTCGGCACGCGCAGGATTCAGCAGATCGAGAAAGACAAGGTTGTCCGGGAAAGGACGCACCTTTTCGTCATTCCAGTCGATGAGCTGGCCTTGTTGGGTGATGAGTCGGACCATGCGGGGGGAGGGGGTGCGACATTAACGGAGCATTCCGTTCATGCCACGGAAAAGGCGGGTCAGCGGGCTTTCGTCACAAGAGCTGGCGGAGGCAGGGGCTGGAGGCCGCGTTCACGAATCATTTCCAGCGTTCCGCGCAGCACCTCTGCGCAGACTGGCCGGGCCTCATGCAGGAGCACGATGGCACCGGGGCTGAGATCCTGCCCGATACTGTGGAGGATAGCCGGGATATCGCGCTTTACACCGTCGAAGCCGCGGCAGCTCCAGATCATCATCGTGAGGCCGAGCGCGCGGAGGATGGAGGCCAGGAAGAGATTGTGATGTCCCACGGGAGGCCGAAACCAGAGCGGTGCCTCGCCAAGAATACCACGCAGCGTCTCCTGACACCCCGCCACCTCCCGCCAAAGCGCCCAGGGCCGCAAGATCCAAAACGTCGCCGAGGGATGCGTCTGTGAATGATTGCCGATCACATGCCCGCGCCTCGCGATCTCGCGCACTAGGTCAGGATGTCTGGCCGCGCGGTCGCCGATCAGGAAGAATACTGCTTTGGCTTGATGCTCATCCAGCAGATCAAGCAGGGCAGGTGTCGTGCTCGGGTCGGGGCCGTCATCAATGGTCAAACACACGCCCGAAGTGCCAGCCGGCAGCTGGGTGATCATCGGCCCAAACAGCGCGCACCTCGGCACCACCGAACCGATGCCGATGATGACAAACGTGGTGCCAAAGATGAACCCTGCGATGCCGAAATGCCCGGCCAGCAGGGCAAGCACGACCCCGATCGCCGGCAGCAGGCTCAGCACAAAGGCGCGGAGGCTCTCGCGCCGGCAAGTGGGTGGCATGGGCGGGATCATGAGGATGTCTCCAGGCTCACCAACGGCTCAAAGACGAACCATTGATCCCAGTGCTGCTCCAGATGGCGGTGCAGGATGGGCAGCCACCGTTTGCCAATGTCATCCGCGCGGAGTTTCGAAGAGCCATCGCTAAAGCACTCGCCGACGTGGATGCGGTAGCGCAGACGGCCGATGCGCTCGAGGATGATGGGGTAGCAGGGCGCGCGGGAAATCTCCGCCAGCACGAGCGGGCCGCGCGGGATCTGGTAGCTGCGGCCCTCACAGGTCATGGCCACTGGGGAGACGGCGGAGAGCACACGGTCCCCCTGCACGGCCACGGCCTCGCCATCCATGAGCACGCGGCAGAGTTCGAGGCCGAGGTGGTTGTCACCGAAATTGTAATGCACGCGCAGCAGCGGGTTGTCCTGCTCTGTACGGCGGAGTTCCTGCTCGCGGAGTTTTTGAAGCTGCTCCGTCTGCTCGGGAGCGCGGACGGTGTGCAGCCGCCGGCCAAATTTCTGGGCGAAGAGTGTAGCCCCGATGTCGTAGTTTCCGCTGTGGATGGTGAAAATGAGGACGCCGCCGGGATGCGCCCGCAGCTCCTCGAAGCGCTCCATGTGTGTGATGTCCCAGGTGACCTCCTTTTTGAAATGCATGGACCAGAGACGGTCGAGATAAGTGAGGGCGAAATTCAGGAAAACCCGGAAACCGGACCACCAGCCCTCCACCGGTCCATGTTCGGGGCGCAAAGCGGACAGATTGTTGAGAATGGCGCGGCGCTGAGGAGTGGCGAGAGCGTAGATGAAGAGTGTCACAGGCCAGACAAGCACGAGCGCCAATCCCGTCGGCACAAATCGCATGAACCGCAGCAAACAGTGCGTCCAGAACGCTCCATGCAGCCCCGTGTTCCGCCGAGGCGGAGCTTGCGGGCTGGAGGGTTTGGCGGTTACTTCAGGCGTCATCAGCGGGTGCTCTGCCCGTATGGTCTGATCCATTTCAAGTCGAGTCAAAACATGCACGCCCCCACTGCCGCCACCGCCACCTCGGACTACGATGTGATCATCCTCGGCGGTGCCTTCAGCGGTGCATCGGCAGCCCTGCTTTTAAAGCGTGACCTGCCCAGCCTGCGTGTGCTGGTGGTGGAACGGACCACGGAGTTTGATCGCAAGGTCGGTGAGAGCACCTCGGAAGTGGGCGGTTGCTTCCTCACCCGCGTGCTGCATTTGAATCCCTACCTAAGCGCCAATCACTACCAGAAGCACGGGCTGCGGATGTGGTTTCACAGCAAGCCCGAAGATCGTGTGGAGGACTGCACAGAGCTCGGGCCGAAGTTTCAGAGCCGCCTGCCCACCTTCCAACTCGACCGCGCTTTGCTTGACCAGCATGTGCTCGATCTCGCCGCTGAAGCCGGTGCAGATCTCCTGCGCCCGGCGACCATCCGCGAAATCTCTTTGGCTGAAGGCGGCGAAAACCACACAGTGAGCCTCAAAACCGAGGCTGGTGAAATGAAAACCTTCACCGCGCGCTGGGTCATCGATGCCTCCGGACGCGCGGCTTTGCTGGCGAAGAAGCTCGGCCTGCATCGCCAGCTCGGCGATGAGCATCCCACCTCCTCCATCTGGAGCCGTTTCAGAAACGTGAACGCGCTGGACAGCTTCAAGAGCCGCTCCAAGCACCCCTGCCTGATGAGCAAAGTTCGCGCCTCACGCAGCAGCGCCACAAATCATCTCATGGGCCATGGCTGGTGGGTCTGGCTCATCCCGCTGGCAAATGGAGACTACAGCGTCGGCATCGTCTGGGATCGCCGGGCATTCACACTGCCGGAAGGCGCGAACCTCACCGAGCGTCTCCGTGCGCATCTCATGACGCACCCCATCGGTCGCCTCATGTTTGAAGGCGCGGAGCCCGTGGAGGACGACACGTTTTATTATAAAGGCCTGCCTTATTACACCGAGCAGATGGCCGGCAATCGCTGGGCCATGGTGGGAGATGCGGCGGGCTTCATCGACCCGCTCTACAGCCAGGGTCTCGACTACTGCGGACACACCGTTTATGCCGTCACGCAGATGATCAAAAAGGCGTCCATGGGCGAAGATGTCAGCGCCACGCAGACTTACCTCCAGGGAGCCTACAAACGCAGCTACCGCCTCTGGTTCGAGAGCCTCTACAAGGACAAATACTTCTACATGGGGGATGCCGAACTCGTGCGCATCTCCTTCCTCATGGATCTCGGCACCTACTTCATCGGCCCCGTGCGCCTCGTGTACACCGACCCCGATTACGAATGGACCCGCCTGCCCTATGACGGCCCCATCGGGAACCTCTTCGCCAAGTTCATGACCTTCTACAATCGCCGCCTCGTCGTGATGGCGAAGAAGCGCCTCGCGAAAGGCACCTATGGCGCCTGGAACACCGGCATGGATCTCACCCTCGGCCAGAGCTACTCGCCGAACTTCAGCGCCTTCATGTTTCTCCGCTGGGGAGTCCGCCTTCTGCTGATGGCGGAGCTGCGCACCCTCTTTGGCAAAGCCCGGCCTGCTATGGCGAAGGCGCAGGAACCCCAGCCCCTTTGCACGACTGTGACGGCACAGAGTCCCTCACCACATTGACCTTTGGCTCAATTCAGTTTGCCGTCGGAAAGCCCGCTTACTTCTTGCCAAAAAAGTCCGCCAGCTTCTTCAGATCGGTCGCTTCGGCAGGCTTCATCGCGCTGTCGATGATCTGTTGTTGAAGGGCGCAGAGTTCCGCCACGCCCTTGCGGCCAAGAACGAGCATGGCATCAAGCTGAGGCTGGGTGAAGGTGGCCTCTTCACCGCTGCCTTGAATTTCGACGAAGTCACCGCTCTCGGTGAGGACGATGTTGGAGTCCACATCGGCCTTCGCGTCCTCCTCGTAGCAGAGGTCCAGCAGGGCCTCGTCCTTCCAGAGGCCGACGCTGATGGCGGCCACCTTTTTCTTCAGCGGCTGCCGGGTGATCTTGCCCTTCTCCAGAAGCCTGTTGAAGGCGATGGCCGCCGCCACGCAGGCTCCCGTGATGGAGGCCGTGCGCGTGCCGCCGTCGGCCTGAAGTACGTCGCAGTCGATGCACAGCGTGCGCTGGCCGAGCTTCTTCAAATCCACCACGGCACGGAGACTGCGGCCGATGAGTCGCTGGATCTCGATGCTGCGGCCGTCGGGCCGCCCACGGGAGCTGTCACGCTCCTTGCGATCGAGCGTGGAGTACGGGAGCATTGAGTACTCAGCCGTGAGCCAGCCGCCCTGCACACCCTGCACCTTCATCCAGCGCGGCACCTCGTCCTGGATGGTGGCGGCGCAGATGACACGCGTATTGCCAAACGCGATAAGCACGGAGGCATTGGCATGGGGGGCGATGTCGAGAACGAACTCGACCGGACGAAGTTGGTCGGCACTGCGGCCATCAATACGGGGCATGGCAGCCCATAGCACAGGAGGGCAAAGGGATGCAAGATGGAGTGCTGGGCGGAGACGTTGAGTGTTCTTGTGGACCATCGGCTTTCTGCCTTCCTTCAAGAGATGCAGGCTGTGGCAGTGCAGAAGCGCGCCGTCCGATTTCAGGATTTCCACAGGCCGCTCCACCATACCTGCAGATGCATCAATCGAGGGGCCGAAGACGGAAAACAGGAATAAAGCAGACAAAAGCCGACCTCAGTCATGTGTCACGATGTAACTTCCTCTCCCGGCTTGCATGAGCCATGTGAACACAAGCCCACAACGGATCACGACGAGCACGTATGTCATGGGGTAAATGTGGAATGAAAATTAATGAACAAATATGCGTATATACTCATATATTTGATCCCATGAAAAACCTCCTCGCCTTCCTTTCTGCTTTCACTCTTACTTCTGCTGCTGCCGAGCCGGAGGTCATTCCCATCCAGGCGCGTGAGAACCTGCGTATCGTTTATCAGGTGACTGACGACACAAAGCATGAAGGTGTGAACAAAGGTCTTTTCTATGCCCGCAAGCTCATCAACACCTACCAGGAGCACGGCATAGCCGCTGATCAGGTACATCTGCATCTCGTCTATCACGGCACGGGCATCGCGGCAGTGGTGAATGAGGAGGCGCGGAAACGCCTCGGTGCCGAAGCAGCCAATCCGAATGGCGACATCCTCGCCGAACTCATCAAGCGTGGTGTGCAGGTCGAGCTGTGTGAAAACACCA
>CAYMHJ010000411.1:0-5275 GCA_964390165.1 uncultured Prosthecobacter sp.
GGCTTCGGCGGATGTATTTCGTGCTGCGGATGTCTTTCTTGTCGAGGCGGCGGTCGGGAAGACCGGCTTGGCGGATGACGATGGCACCTTTGTCTTCGCTGACGAAGAAGGCGTTGTTGTTGAACCTCGAAATAAAGACAAATCAGGCCCATTTCACCCCAAGTGCTGCGCATTGGGACATGCGGGCGAATCGTTTATGTCAGTAGAATCAAATCCATTTACCGACTATGAAGTCTTCCATCCGTACGATTTGTCTATTGTGGGTGAACTTGGCTGCCGCCCTGTCCCTTTTTGCCCAGGTGCCCCAACTGATGAACTACCAGGGCCGGGTCGCCGTGAACAACGTGAACTTCGACGGCAGCGGCCAGTTCAAGTTTGCCTTGGTGAATGGCGATGGGACCACCACCTACTGGAGCAACGACGGCACCAGCACGGCGGGCAGTCAGCCTTCGGCAGCGGTAGCCCTTCCAGTGACCAAGGGCTTGTACTCGGTGCTTCTGGGGGATGCCACGCTGCCAAACATGCAGATCATTCCCAACAGCGTGTTTGACAACGGGGACGTCAGATTGCGGGTGTGGTTCAATGACGGCGTGCATGGCTTCCAGTGGCTGGCTCCCGACCAGCGCGTGGCGGCGGTGGGGTACGCCATCATGGCCGCCACCGCGCAGACAGTGCCGGATGGTGCCATCACCACGGCCAAGCTCGCGAACAATGCGGTGGGCACTGCCCAGCTTCAAAATGGCAGTGTCACGGCCGCCAAGATCACCGGGCCTCTCGCCACCTCGCAGATCCCCTCGCTGGACGCCGCCAAGATCACCAGCGGCGCGTTCGACTTGGGCCGGATTCCCGTGTTGGATGATAGCAAGCTGGGGGCGGGATCCGTCACGTCGAGCCAGATTTTCAATGGCACGATCTTGAACGAGGACATCGCATCCGGAGCAGCCATCGCGGACGGCAAGCTGGCGACCATTACCACGGCGGGGAAGGTGGCAAACTCCGCCACCACAGGGACGGCGGGCAATGTGGCCAACACCCTCGTCCTGCGGGACGCCAGCGGGAACTTCACCGCCAACACCATCACAGGCACCTTGCTCGGCACGTCCACGGGTTTCACGGGAGCGCTGGTGGGGGATGTCACCGGCACACAGGGGGAGACGGTGGTGAGCAGCGTCGGTGGTGTCTCTGGAACCAATGTAGCGTCGGGAGTTAATCTGGCCAATGCCGCCACTCAGGCGAATACTGCAGGTGCCTTGGTCAAGCGGGATGGCTCCGGCGGCTTCAGCGCGGGCACCATTACCGCCACGCTCAATGGCAATGCCAGCAGTGCCACGAATTTCTCCGGTTCACTGGCTGGCAATGTCACGGGAACTCAGGGAGCCACGGTGGTGGCCAGCGTGGGGGGTGTCACGGCCGCCAATGTGGCCGCCGGTGCGAACCTCGCCAACGCAGCCACAAACGGGAATGTCTCCAATGCCATTGTGAAGCGCGATGCGGCAGGCAACTTCAGCGCTGGCACCATTACGGCGGCGCTCAACGGCACAGCCAACCATGCAGACACAGCCACCACGGCGGGCACGGCTGACACCGTCGTGGACGGAGCTATTTCCACGATGAAACTCGGCAATGGCGCGGTCACCACCGTGAAACTGGGCTTGGGGGCGGTCACCACGGACAAGATCGCAGGCAATGCGGTCACCGCATTTGAGCTGGCGAATGGAGCGGTGGTTTCCAGCAAGCTGGCCACCGACGCGGTCACCACCGAGAAAATCATCGATGCGGCCGTGACATCTCCCAAGCTCGCTGATGGAGCAGTCACGAGTTCAAAGCTTGGCGACGCAGCGGTCAGCTCCAGCAAAATCGCGGATGGAGCGGTGACCGCCTCCAAAATTCCGGATGGATCGATCACGGAAGCGAAGTTGGGCTTCGTGCCAAGCGGAGTTAGTGGTGGTGTTCCACATGCAATGGTTGGATTTCTCATCCCTGGAAATTATACCTTCACCGTCCCGCCTGGAGTTACTCGGTTGCTGGTTGAAGTTGCAGGTGCCGGCGGAAACAGCGGCCGGACTAAGACTATTAAAGTTAACGCAGAGGCTTTTCCGGTTTTCTACGGGGCGAATTTGCATTATTATGGCGGCATGGGTGGCGATGGAGGTTTGTCTAAAGGCGTTGTCAATGTGAGTCCTGGCAACGTTTTTGAGATTCATGTTGGTGGTGTTAATATACTTGAAGGTATGGCTGGGGAAGGTAGCAGTTTCTCATTTTTGGGTATCCCTTGGATCAGCGCTGGAGGTGGTGGTGGAGGTGCAGATGCGGTTCTGAATTCCGGTGGAATTCAAGGCAACAATTACGGTGGAGTGGATGGGGCTTTTGGAAGCGGTGGCCTTCCCGGTGGTCACGCAGGAAGCGGTGGGAGCGCTCCAAAAGATGGATATGTAATTATATCTTATTAACACATGATCCGTTCTCTATTTGCAGCCGACCTATCACAAAAGACCCTTGTGCCATGAAAGTAACTGCTGAAGTCATCCGCCCTTTTTTTCTAGCAGTTCTTGCAGCACTCTTCATACTACGGGCATCGGCCTCCGCGGTGTTGGACTCGTCTTTTGTCGCGCAAGCCAGTCACTCCGTCGCCTCGATCGCTGTTCAGCCGGATGGCAAGGTGCTCATCGGCGGGGCCTTCACCCAGGTTTCCGGGCAAGCACGCAATTATCTAGCCCGGCTGCATGCGGATGGCACGGTGGATGCCACCTTCGCTCCGAATCCTGGCCGGGACGTGGCGACCCTGGCAGTGCAGCCTGACGGGAAGGTTCTGGTTGGCGGTTATTTCTCCAGTATCGCAGGCTCTGCGCGCAGCCGCCTGGCACGGCTGAATGCGGATGGCACGCTGGATGCCAGCTTTGCACCCCCTGAGATCAGCGGCGTGCATGTCGGGAGCATCCAGATCCAGCCGGATGGCAGGATTCTCATCATCGGCGACTTCTCGCAGGTGGGGGGCAACCCGAGAAACCAGGTGGCACGGCTGAATGCCGACGGCAGCCTGGACAGCACCTTTGCTCCAGTCGTGAACAATTATGTGCAGGGGGCCGCCCGGCTTTCCACCGGGCAGATTCTCATTTCCGGGGCCTTTACTGAGGTCAATGGATCCCCGCGCCAGCGAATCGCCCGGCTGGATGCCGACGGCACACTGGACACGAGTTTCAACCCGGCGGCGAATGCCGAAGTGCTGTGCATGGTGGAACAGACCGATGGCAGGATCATCATGACGGGAAACTTCACCACGGTGAACGGTGTCACCCGCAATCGCATCGCGCGGCTGCTCCCGGATGGCACGCTGGACCCCGCGTATGATCCTGACATCAACGTGCAGGGCCTGACCATGGCCCTGCAGACGGACGGACGTCTGGTGCTGGGCGGATGGTTCACGTTTGTGGGCGGGGCCTGGGCTCCGTATTTGGTGCGCCTGAACCCGGATGGGACCCGCGACGGCAGCTTTGCCGTCTCACCGAACAACGCCCCCTTTGCCGTCGCCTCTCAGGCGGATGGGAAGCTGCTCGTCGGCGGGCTGTTCACCAGCCTCAGCGGCGGCTCGGCAATACGGGTCGCCCGCCTGCTGAACGAGCCTGCCACCCAGACCATCACCGTGACGAGTCCCGCCCGCGTGGAGTGGCTGCGTGGCGGCACCGCGCCCGAGACGTCCCGGGTGACCTTTGAACTGTCCACAAACGGAGGCGGCAGCTACACCACACTGGGTGTGGGTGCCCGGATTGGCGGTGGTTGGGAGTTGACGGGCCTCGCGCTGCCCGCCTCCGGCCAAATCCGTGCCCGGGCCTTTCCCACCAGCGGCTATTTCAATGGCTCTTCCGGGCTGGTCGAGCAGGTGATGACCTATGACCTGGGAGGAATGCCAGGATCAACGGACTACCAGAAGCTCGCCCAAGCGATGGATGGTGGCGGCAACCGTGGAGGCAGTGCCAACTACACCCACGACGGCAGCGCCGGAGGATGGGCGGGGCTTTCCACCGTCGCGTCGCCTTCGGAAACGGCCAGGCACGGTTACGTCGGCCAGCTTTACGATGTGACCGGCCTGCAACTGGCCGCCACGCCTGCGACGGTGAATGAAAGCGCCACCCGACAGCTCACCGCCGCACAGGTCATGGATGATGCCACCACACTCCCCGTCCTAGCCAGCAGCATAGCATGGAGTGTGCAGAGCGGCCCGCTGACCGGTATCGACGCCAATGGACTGGCCACGGCAAGCCTCGTTTATCAAAATACGCCCGCCACAGCGCAGGGCATCTATGCCGAAGTCTCCGGCAGTCTGGGTCTCACCGTGCTCGACACCATTCCGGACAATTTTGGAACCTACGCGGCAGATGGCATCGGTGATGACTGGCAGCATCAATATTTTGGAGCCGGCAATCCCAACGCGGGCCCCTTGTTTGACGCCGACTATGACGGGCATGACAACCTCTTTGAGTTCACCGCGGGGCTCGATCCGCTCAGCAGCACCTCACGTTTTCTCATCACAAACGGACGCCCCGCCGGCCAGCCCGGCAGGATGAGCATCACCATCTATCCGCGATTGAACGACCGGACCTATACCGTGAAGAGCAGCCTCACCCTGGGTCCTGGGTCCACATGGGCGCCGCTCACCAGCTTCACTGTCAGCGACGATGGCCTCACACGCACGATCACGGACACCAACGCCGTGGAAGGAGCCAAGTTCTACAAGGTGGAGATCACGAAGCCTTGACTGTGGACCTGCTCCACCCAGACGGCACGAAGGCAGCCATTCCAGCAGGCCAGGTCTTGGTTTTGAAGAGCAAAGACTACCCTTTCAACGTCATCAGATACGCGAGCAAGTCGGCTACCTGTTTGTCCTGGAGGGCGTCGAGCAGGCCTTCCGGCATCAGGCTTCGGCGGATGTATTTCGTGCTGCGGATGTCTTTCTTGTCGAGGCGGCGGTCAGGAAGGCCGGCTT
The DNA here is from genome assembly GCA_964390165.1 of uncultured Prosthecobacter sp. GTDB lineage: Bacteria > Verrucomicrobiota > Verrucomicrobiia > Verrucomicrobiales > Verrucomicrobiaceae > Prosthecobacter. The sequence goes on from CAYMHJ010000411.1 coordinate 4,982, forward strand.
GGCGGATGACGATGGCACCTTTGTCCTCGCTGACGAAAAAGGCGTCGATGAGGTCGCCGTTTTTCATTTCGACGCGGTAGATGCGGTAGCCGGGCTCCATGGCGGCGTTCGGGGTCAAAATGTTCCGCAGCACGCCTTCGAGACCCATCGCCCCGGCGCCGCTCAGGTTCGGTCCGATCTGGCCGCCAGCGGCGCCGATCTGATGGCAGGCCATGCACAGCGCCGAAAGCGCTTTTCCGGCCTGCGGATCGCCTTTCGGGGCCAAAGCGGTAAATTTGGCAAATTTAGCGTCGA
>CAYMHJ010000412.1:0-5256 GCA_964390165.1 uncultured Prosthecobacter sp.
AGACGCAGATGCAGAATGTGATCAGCAAGCTGGATGAGCTGATCAACGCGCTGCGCCGGTAAAACGAGTTTCCAACTCGGGGGAGAAGGTGGGGAAGCCACTGATTTTCCGGTCCTCGGTGCCGCTGGCAGCTGGCATCTTGTATCCAGCGGTGTTCTGAACTCTGCCATTGTCAAAACCAAGGGCAGCCGCTTCATTCGGTGCTTCCCTCCACCTCCCCCGAATGCCTGCTGCTCCGAACGCCCCCCCCATTGACACCCTACGGCCGGTGGAACTGGCTGACGGGGTGGAGATTCACCTGCGGGTGGCGGGGCCTGCGGTGCGCAGTCTGGCGTGGTTCATTGATCTGCTGATTTTCCTCGTGGTCATCTTTGCCTGGGTGCTGCTGGTGGGGATCATCGCCGGAGGGCTCGGGGATGGGATCGCGCAGGGAGTGATGCTGCTGGGCTTGTTCCTGCTGGCGTGGTTTTACAATGTGGTCTTCGAGATGACGGCACGCGGAGCGACGCCGGGACAACGTGCGGTGGGTGTGAAGGTGGCGAGCGTGTCCGGTGCTCCGGTGCGGCTGCCGCAGTCGATCATCCGTAATCTGCTGCGCACGATCGACTTCATGCCAGCGGGCTATCTCTTTGGACTGATCTGCTGCCTCTTCACGCAGCGCTTCCAGCGGCTGGGAGATCTGGTGGCGGATACGGTGGTCATTTATGATGATCCGAGGGAGATCAAAACGGCGGCAATCCAGGTGAATGCCGACCCGCAGCCTCCACCACAGGCGCTGAGTCGAGCCGAGCAGGCGGCCATCCTGCAATTTCTGGAGCGTGCGCCGCAGTGGTCGGACGCGCGGAAGATGGAACTCAGCGATCTGCTGGAGCCGCTTACCGGTCGCAAGGGGCTCTCCGGCCTGACGCAGGTGTGCAGCATGGGTGTGTGGCTGCAAAAGGGAGGCAAGAACTGACGCTGCATGTCTCCGAAAGACTTCGAAACTGAAAACACCGCCCGCTGGGAGCATCTGACGAAGCTGCTCGATCAGGTGGAGAAGAAAGGCGGCAAGGACAATGCAGGCGTGGAGGAACTGCCGACGCTCTTCCGCCAGACCTGCCACGATCTCAGTCTGGCGCAGCATCGGATGTATGGGCCGCGCTTAACCAACAAGCTGAACTCCCTGGCCATCACCGGCTATCGCGTGCTGGAGCGGCGGCTCAGCGGTGGCTGGGAACGTGCGGCGGAGCTGGTGCTGCGGGAGTTCCCCCGCTCGTTTCAGGCGGAGCGCGGGCTGTTCTGGTTCTGCATGGCGATGTTCTGGCTGCCCTTCCTTTTCCTGGCGGTCTGGACGCCCTTTGATCCCGAGTGGGCGATGTCCATCCTCGGACCCGAGGGGATGATCCAGATGGAAATGATGTTCGGCCAGGGCACCTCGCCGCAGGATTACATGCGCGAGGAGTTTGGGTCGAACTTCGGCATGTTCGGTTTTTATATCTGGAACAATGTCAGCATCAACCTGCGCACCTTTGCCGGTGGGATGCTCGGTGGCGTGGGGTCGATCTTCATCATGCTGTTTAATGGTGCGCACATCGGCGCGGCGACGGGCTACGTGCATCATGCCTGCAATCCGGCGACGTTTTACAGCTTTGTGGCGGGTCATTCGGCGCCGGAGCTGATGGGTGTGATCGTGGCGGGCATGGCGGGGATGCGTCTCGGGCTGGGCATCGTGAAACCCGGTCCGTATGATCGCAAAACAGCGCTGGTGCTCAGCGGACGAAAGGCGCTGGTGCTGATCGGCGGCGCAGTGCTGATGACCTCCTTCGCGGCCATCATCGAAGGTTTCTGGTCGGCGAACCCGATGCAGCCTGCCATCAAGTACAGCTTTGGTGCCGTGATGTGGACACTGACGCTGAGTTATCTTTTCCTGTGCGGGAGGCGGCGGAATGAGGCTTGAGGATCTGACGGTGGCCCTGCGCCCGCGCCAACCCTGGGAGGCCGTGGATCTCGGCTGTGCGATGACGCGGCGTGATTATGGTCGTGTGATGCTGCTCTGGCTCATCACCGTGGTGCCCGTGTGGATCGTGCTGGGCGTGCTGCTTTGGGATCAGCCGATGTGGTTCAGTCTGGCCGCGTGGTGGCTGAAGCCGCTCTACGACCGCGTGCCGCTCTTCCATCTCAGCCGGGCCGCCTTTGGCTCACGCCCGACGATGAAGGAGACGCTGCGTGAGTGGCCGCGCCTGTGGTCACGCTTTTTGCTGCCCGCGCTGCTGTGGCGGAGACTGAGCTTCATCCGCAGCTTCGCCCTGCCGGTGCTGATGCTGGAAGGTCAGAAGGGCAAGACGGCGAACCAACGCGTGACCACGCTGGCCATGGATGGCGGCAGCAGCGGTGCGAGTTTGTCCTGGGTGTTCATCAAGCTGGAGATCGCCGTCTGGCTCGGCCTGAGCGCGCTCGCCAGCAGTCTCGGTCCGGCGGATGGATTGCCCGACTTCAGCAGCATCGTTCAAGACCCCGAGTCCTACTTTCAAACGACGAACGCGCAGCAGTGGTTCAGCAACGTGCTTTACCTCATCGCGATGACGATCATCGAGCCCTTTTATGTGGGCGCAGGTTTCGGTCTCTACCTAAATTCACGGACCAAGCTGGAAGGCTGGGACATCGAGCTCACCTTCCGCCGGCTCGCTGCACGACTGCGCCACGTGGTGGTGGCGCTGCTGGTGTTTGCCTTCACCCTGCCGGGCATGATTTCAGCCGCTGATGCCCAACCAACGGTGGTGACCGAAGAAGTCTCCGAGGCGAAGAAGGCCGTGAGGGAGATCCTCACGCAGGAGGAATTCAAAGAGCACTCACGCACGACGCCGGTGTGGGTGCCCGCAGCATCGGAGGCCAATGCGGGCATCGGGGGCTTGTTCGCCATCATGCTATGGATCTTGGGCTACGCGGCGCTGGCGGCCCTGCTCGGCTACGTGATCTGGTGGCTGGTGCAATACAGCCGGAACTACACGAACGGACCTCGCTCGCCGCGCACGAATACTCCTGAAGCCACGCCGCGAGTCATCATGGGCATGGCGATCACGCGGGACAGCCTGCCGGAGGACATCGTGGCTGCCGCGCGAGCCGCCTGGAATGCCGGGCATGTACGCGAGGCGCTGAGTCTGCTGTATCGCGGGGCGCTTTCACGGCTCGTGGAGCAGCGGCGTTTGGCCATCCGAGATAGCGACACGGAGGACGACTGCCTCATGAAGGCTGCAGATGTGGTCGAAGGGCCGGTGATGCAGTTCTTCCGCCAGCTCACGCTTGTCTGGGTGCGTGCGGCGTATGCGGGCAAAGAAGCGCAGCCCGCCGAGTTCGAGACGCTTTGCCAGACATGGCCCTTTCCCAACAAGGCCCCGGCACCACGCGCGCAGAACGTCATCGTTCAGGCCGTGCTCATCGCCAGTGTGATGCTGCTGAGCAGTTGCGACGGCAGGTGGGAGGATGTGACCATCCCGCTCGGCTACAAAGGCAAGGCGCGCATCGACCCCTTCCTCGCGGCGCAGGAGTTGCTGAACAAAGAAGGCCACAACACCGAGCGCCTGCCCACGCTGAAAGCCCTGCCCGAGTCCGATGGCGGAGTCATCATCATCTCCGCCGAAGCAGGGATGCCCGAAGCACGCGCGCGGCAGCTTTTGCAATGGGCGGACGATGGCGGCCACCTGATCTATGCCATGGCCGGATGCGCGCCTTACAATGACTGGGGTCTCTTTAGCAGCGGCAGCACCTACGGCTACACCGGCAATGCCGAGCGCAAAGATCCCATCCTCGAAGCCATGAAAGTGAAGATGCTCGGCCTCGACACCTGGCTGGAGAAGGTGCTGCCTGACTACATGCTCAAGCGCAACAAAAAGAAGGACGGCGAGAAGAAGAAGGATGACGGTGCCAAGGAAAAGAAGGACGAGAAGGAGAAGCCTGCCCCCAAGGCTGAAGAGCCCAAGAAGGAGGGCGAAACCAAGGAGTCCAATTCAAAGGAGGCCGCGAAGAAGAAGCCGCGCATCAAGGAGCCCGAAGATGTGCCCACGCAGACGGATGAACTCAAGGCGGACGGCAGGACCTACAAGCTCACCTTTCCCTCCATCGTGCATCTCCAGCTCGACCGGAAACTGCGGAGCAATGAATGGGCGGCGGGCAAGGATGGCAAGCACACCGCGCTGTCATTGATCCACGGTCAGGGGCGAGTGACGCTGCTGAACCACGCGCGGCCTTTCCGCAATCGATTCATCGACGATGGCGACCACGCGCAACTGCTCGTCGATCTCGTCGGCGATGACGCGCAGCATGTGCAGTTCATCGTCTCACTCGGCACCAGCTTCTGGGCGCTGCTCTGGAAGCGCGCATGGATGCCGCTCATCGGGCTGGCGCTGCTCACGGTGGTCTGGCTGTGGATGTATCTGCCGCGCTTCGGACCGCAGCGGCAGGTCGTGTTGCATGACACGAAACACTTCTTCGAGCACATCAGCGCGCTGGGCGGTTTCTTCCACCGCATGAGACGTGGGGACATCCTGCTGGCCGCGGCTGCGGATGCCGTGCGCGCGCGTGCCACGCGACTTTATCCGCATCTCATCCATCACAATGATTCGGCCATCATCGAGATCCTCACCGAGCGCAGCGACCTCCCCGAGTCACGCATCCGCGCCGCCTTCGAAGCCGCGGAGAAACCCGCCACGCGCGACTTCGTCCGCCACATCCAGGACCTGCAATCTCTGAAAAAATCACTCCATTAATATCACCGCCATGACCTCCGAAATCCCGCCCATCCCCTTCCCTGAAGAGCCTGCGTTTGCGCCCCCTGCCCCGCCGCCGATGCCACGCTCGACGGAGATCATGCGTGCCATCCGTGCGGCGGTGGAGCAGGTCTTCATCGGCCAGCCCGAGGTCATCCAGCAATGTCTTGCCGCCCTGCTCGCCGGCGGGCATGTGCTTCTGGAAGGCAAGCCAGGCCTGGGCAAAACGCATCTCGTGCTCGCCCTCAGCCGCACCTTTGGCGCGCAGTTCCGACGCATCCAGTTCACGCCCGATCTCATGCCCTCCGATGTCACAGGTCACACGCTCTACGACCTCGGCAGCCAGAGCTTCCGCGTGCGTCGCGGCCCGGTCTTCACCCAGCTCCTGCTGGCGGATGAGATCAACCGCGCTCCCGCCAAGACACAGTCTTCCCTGCTGGAGGTCATGCAGGAAACGCAGGTCACCATCGATGGCGAGAGCCACGCGCTCGTGCCGCCCTTCATGACCTTCGCC
>CAYMHJ010000413.1:0-5229 GCA_964390165.1 uncultured Prosthecobacter sp.
CGCCGCCGAGGTCGAGGAGCGAATGGACGCTTTAGTTGATTCGGTGGAATCGTGAGCCAACCTTGTGATCTGACGTTGATTCTATGACCCCGGTCTATTTCGACACGCGCTTCAAACTCGGCTTACCGCTGGCCGACCTGCCCGACTCATTTGCCATCATCACAGCCCACGCCACCACGGGCGAAGTGCGGACGGCAGAGGACAACAATGGGGCCAGCGAGGCTCTTCGCGCCGAACTAGAGCACGGTGGGCATCTCATCGGAACGATTACAGGGTACTCGCCTGCGACCCATCACGCCGAGCCGGGGTATGCCGCGGCGTTGGAGTTCGAGGAGGCCTGCAAGATCGGAGCCCGGTTCAAGCAGGACGCCATCTACTTTGTTAGTAGCGGCACGCTGTTCGTGAGCCATTGCGACCATCGCCGCAGCCTGAAACCCATCACGCAGTTCTCGAAACGGATTGATTCAAATGCCTGACATGGAGCCCGTTGCCATACTGCCGTCGATCAGGATTCAGCGCTATTTCCTCGCGGCCACAAAGCGTGGATTGCAATTCGAATACAATTACGGTGGCGCTGTTCTGCAGGTCTTTCCTCACCAGTGGACTTGCACGATATCAACGCCTGCCATAAATGCTTATGCATGCGATGCTTTGTGGCTGATAATGGGCGTTGTATTTGCACATCCTTGCTTGAGGTAATACCGAATGCCCGACCCCGAAAAACACTGGAAAACCATCGCCCGCTCCCAGTTTCCGTGGGAGCAGGAGGCGTTGGACTTCATCTTTGAGCGTTTTCCAGCGCAGGACAACTACAGGGCATGGGCGAATTTTGAATTCATCGCAGACGACGGGTCCATCAATGAGGTTGACCTCCTGGTCGCGTGTCCTCAGGGGATATTCTTGACCGAAATCAAGAGCCGCCCGGGCGAGTTGTCCGGTGATGTGAGGGACTGGCACTGGACGTACGAGGGCCGGAGGAAGACCGATGAGAACCCGGTGCTTCTGGCCAATCGGAAGTGCAAGAGGCTCAAATCTTTGCTCACCAAGCAGAGGGCGTTCAAGAGTGAGGGGGTGCCGTTTATCGAGCCCCTGGTGTTTGTCTCCCACGCGGAGGCGGTTTGCCGACTCACTGGGAATGCCGGTCACTATGTCTGTCTCAGGGATACTGCTGAAAGAGCTGGCATCATGGCGGCGATCCGCCGGCGGGAGTGCTCGGGGCTCAAGCAATTCGAGCATCAGGTGGTCAACCGCCCCCAGATCAAGGCCCTGGTCCAGGCCATGGAGCAGGCGGGCATCCGCCCATCTCAGAAATCCCGCCGGGTCGGTGACTTTGTGCTCGAGGAGCTTCTGTTCGACAGTCCACTCGGCATCTATCAGGACTGGAGTGCGAAGCACGCCACGTTGGACTCGACCCGCAGGGTTGCCCGGCTTTATCTGGTCTCGCGCCAGGCCACCAAAGCCGAGCGGGAGATTATCCGGAAGGCAGCCGTGAGGGAGTTTGAGATCCTTGACCGCCTTGATCATCCGGGAATCGTCAAAGCGGATCCACCAAGCGAGTGCGAGTATGGGCCTGTCTTGTTCCTGAGACCGCCGACCAAGGCCGTCTTTCTTGATCAGTTTCTGAGTGAAGAGGGTGCGTCACTGACAGTCGACGGACGGCTCGATATCCTCCGGCAGATTGGCGAGATCATTGCCTATGCACATGGTCGGAAGATTGTTCACCGGAGTCTTTCGCCAAAGAGCATCCTTGTCTGGCGCGACAAAGCATGTCGTCCTCGTGTGCAGATTCTCAACTGGCAGACGGGAGCACGGATTATCGATGGAGATTCTTCGAACAGCCTTTCGCAGATGTCGATGACGCTACATGCGGGGCAGTTGATTGAGGATTCATCCCAGGTCTTCATAGCCCCCGAATCGCTGGCTGGAAATGCAGATGGGGGCACCGAACTCGACAGTTTCTCACTCGGCGCTCTGACCTACCTGCTGTTCACTGGAAAGCCGCCTGCCAATTCCGTCACCGAACTGCAGCAGAAATTGAAGAACAGCCTCAGCGGCGGACTCAATATCAGCGAATCGATGGACGGCGCGGTTGATTCACTCGCGGAGATCGTGCGTTGCACAGCAAACGGAATAGCCAGTGACCGTGCTCCAGTGGAAGACTTCCTTGCCGCGCTGAGTCTCATCGAGGATGAACTGACCCGCCCTGATCAGTCGGGAGTCGTCAACCCTCTTGAGGGGAAGAAGGGAGATGAACTTGAAAACGGGTATCGAATCGAATCCCGGCTGGGGAGCGGCTCGGTCTCGGTGGTATTTCTGGTCGAATACGGCGGCAAGAAGATGGTGCTGAAGGTTGCCCGCTCATCCGAATACAATCAGCGGATCAAGGATGAGTTTCGCACCCTGCAGGAGATTCAGGAGAAGGTGCGCTCGCGTATTGTGGTCGCGCCATTTGAGCTAATCGAGTTCGGCGAGCTGTGCGGCTTCACCATGGAGCCCGCCGGCGAGAAGACGATGGCGCGGTTTCTGCGCGAGGAGGGGCCGCTGGATCTCACCTACCTTCAGCGCTTCGGTGACGACCTTATCCGCACCATTCGCGATCTGGATGATGCTGGGGGGATTGCCCATCGCGACATCAAGCCGGAGAACATGGGGTTGAGGGTTCTGGGAAAAAAACAGTATCAGCTCTGCCTGTTCGACTTCTCGCTGTGTAATGCGTCGCCTGAGAACATCAAGGCAGGCACGCTGGCCTACATGGACCCGTTCATCGGCGAGCGAAAGGTCAAGAGGTGGGACATCAGTTCCGAATGCTTCTCCGCCGCCATGGCTCTTCATGAGATGGCCACGGGAGTGCTGCCCACGTGGGGGGATGGCAAGAGTGATCCTGCGTCGATCAAGGGCGAGGTGAACATCCAGCCTGAGCGATTCGACCCTGACCTGCGCGATCGATTTACTGCATTCTTCAAGAAGGCCCTGAAGAGGGACTTCCGCGAAAGATTCGACAACCCGGGGGAGATGCTCAAGGAGTGGACGGACATATTCGCCTCTATTGACGAACGCAAGTCCACGCGGACAAGCCATCCGGAGTTGGACGACGAGGGCGATGTGACCAGCTTCGACTTGCCGCAGATCATCACGCCGGGCACTCAGCTCGTCCTGCTGGGCCTCAGCACCCGTCTGCTCAACACCTTGGACCGGTTGAATTTGATCACCGTGGCCGACCTAATCGGCTACCCGCTGCAGAAGATTCTTCATCTCCGCGGGGTGGGAAACAAGACACGCCGGGAATTGGGCGTCTTGGTCAAGCTACTGAGAGATCGACTGCCCGATTTGGAGGTGGACCCCGCGAAAGCGATCGAGGCTGCGGCAAAAGAAGATGGAGATCTGCCGGACACCGTCGCCAACGTCGACCTTATCGCCCGCCAGGTTGCCATCATCGGTCGCGGCAAGGATCGCAACGCGGAGCAGGCCCTGCTTCAGGCCTTTTTGGGATGGAAGCGATCCGAGAGTGAGGATCCCATGGGGTGGCCCAGCCAGAGTGATCTGGCCCTTGGACTGACCGTAACCCGCCAGCGCATTGGCCAGGTCGTCACGGAGGGTAGGGAGCGCTGGACGCGTTTCCCCTCCATCACTTCATTGCGGGATGCCATCGTCGAAATCGTTCGTGCGCAGGGCGGAGTGGTGACCCATGACGAACTCATCGCGAGTGTGCTTGCTGCACGGGGATCGACCTTGGGTGAACCCCAGCGTTCTCAAATGGCGTCTGTGGCCACACGGGCGGCTGTAGAGACAGAGAGAGGGCTCAAGGACTCCAGGTTCGTCGAATACCGCAGTGGCGGTCGGGTGTTTGTCGCCATGACGGACGACCTGAAGAACTACGCCGTGGCCTTGGGCCAGGCGGCGGACAAGCTTGCTACGCAAGACCTAATCCCGAGTCCTGCGTCCGTTCTGGAGGCGCTTCATAGTGTGAAGACACCGGAGTTCCCGGAAAACGTGATCGCACCCAGTGACCAGCGGCTTTGCCAGCTTGCCGTGGTCGCCTCAGGGACGGCGGCGTTGTCCAGCCGCATGGAAATCTATCAGGCCGGATTGGAGGCAGGTCGTGCCCTGACCATCGCGCAGAACGCGCTCTTTGGAGGGACGCTGACCGTGGAGGAAATCCAGAGCAGGGTGGCCGCCAGGCTTCCGAAGGCCCAGCCGCTTCCGCCCAGGCCAGAACTCGACAAGCTCATGGCGACACTGGGTCTTGAACTCAGGTGGAATCCATCAGCCGCTAATGGACGTGGAGCTTACGAGATGGCTGGGCTGGGAGGGCTCTCCATTCATACATCCGAGTCATCGACCGCACGACTTGTCACCCGGATCAGTCCGGCGCCTGCCACGGGATTGGTGTCGCCCGACATCGCTGAGGCGCAAGCCATTGAGGACAAGCTGAAATACGCCGCGCAAAACGGAGCCTACCTTGCCATCTCAGTGCCGCCGGGTTTTGAGGCAAAGGCCCGGATCGAGCTGGAGCGGCGTTTCCCGGTCGATGTGTGCGATCTTGATGCCGGGTTTCTGTATGCCATGCGCCAGCAGGCGAAAGCGGCCGGGGCCGAATGGAACGTCGTTATCCGCGCTGACAGTGCCCCGCACGACTCGGGCGACTGGAAGAACCTGCAGATGCTGGTAGAGCGGTGCCTTCCCGGTCTCGCCGCACACATGCGCTCGCCAGATCGCACCAAGCTGGTCGTCCACCCCGGACTTCTTGCCCGCTATGATCGCATGGAGGTCCTGGGTGACCTCGCTTCCAACGTGGGGCGCAGCGACGGCATCCACGGTCTCTGGATTCTGGTTCCTGCCAATGATCAGAGCGCCCGTCCCATGCTGAACCACAAAGCTATTCCTCTGAGCAATCCCGCCCAACACGTCCGCCTCAACCGCGCATGGCTGGCGAATAAACACCGTGCGTGAAACCCCTAAAAAAACGATCGGATGCAGCAGATTAACCAAATTGAAGCGAGCGACATCGAGCGGCTCGATGGGGTGCAACTGGTCCGTTTGCTCCATACGTTGCTGTGCGCAGAGGCACGGGTGAGGAGCATCTCAAAATCGGGAATTCACGTTCCGTTTGAGATCAATGTGAAGGATGGTGGTTCTGACGGTCAGTGGGACGGCGAGATTGGCCAGAGTGACTACATTCCCAACCGGCTGACATTCTATCAGTCAAAGGCATCCGCCATATCACCTTCT
>CAYMHJ010000414.1:0-5213 GCA_964390165.1 uncultured Prosthecobacter sp.
CGGCTTCCTTGAGCTGGCCCTCGCGGGAATCGGCCAGCAGGTAAAAGGGATAACGCGCGCCCATGATGCGGGCACGAGCCAGTGCCAATGCCACGCGGGAGGTGTCGATGGTGATCCAGCGGCGGCCCCACTGCTCGGCGACGGCGGCGGTGGTGCCGGAACCGCAGGTCGGGTCGAGCACGAGGTCGCCGGGGTCGGTCGTCATCTGGATGCAGCGTTCAATGACCTTGGTGTTGGTTTGAACGACATACACTTTGTCTTCGGTAAAGGAACCAGTGCCAGTGTCAGTCCAAACGTTGGAAAATGGGATGACCGGGAAATCTTCGATGAACCGCACATACTGCACGGTACCTTGCGATGTAGGCCACAGTCTGTCGGCTTTCCCCAATCGAGTGAGGCCAGTGATCTCCGTCTTAAAGGTTCCTTTCCCCGGCGTGTATGTCTGACCACGGAAAGCGAACTTTTGCACATCTGACTCTCCTGCGGGCCGAGAGCTTGTGAGGTTATCTGGACGAAACACTCGTGCGCCTTCAGGCAATGTTGATGCATCCGCTTTCTGCGCCTTGGTCATCCGCCAACTCACTCCTGATGAGTCACGCGCTAGTGAGTAAACTTGATCGGTAGATGCGCCCGCGGATTTGTCCTGAAACTGAGGGCGATACTTGCAGTTTGAAGCGTCACGAGTTGCCCAAATCAAGTAATTTGACGATGCTGCAAGCAGTTCATTTGCCCGACCAGTAGTAGTCTTGAATGCAATTTGGGAGACGACGTTTTGTTCTCCAAACACTTCCTCCATCACCGCCCTGACTCGGTGGACATTTTCATCGCCGATCTGCACGAAGATGGAACCGGAGTCGGTGAGGAGATCGCGGGCGACGGTGAGCCGGTCGCGCAGGTAGGTGAGGTAGCTGTGGATGCCGTCGCGCCAGGTGTCGCGGAAGGCTTTCACCTGCTCGGGCTCGCGCGTGATGTGGTCGGCCTTGCCGTCCTTCACGTCGCGGCTGGTGGTGGACCACTGGAAGTTGCTGTTGAACTTGATGCCGTAGGGCGGGTCGAAGTAGATGCACTGCACGCGCCCGCGCAGCCCCTCGCGCTCGGCGAGGCTGGCCATGACCTGGAGGGAATCGCCCAGGATCATGCGGTTGGACCAGTTCTGGTCGTGGGCGTAGAACTCGGTCTTGTCCGCGCCCTTGGGGATGCCGTTGAAGTCGTTGAAGAGGTCAAACTGCACCTCCGGGGCGGTTTCCTTGCTCTGGCGCAGCAGGTCATCGATGAGCGCCTTCGGATGCACCTTTTCCTGGATGTAGAGCGGCGGGGCATTGACGACGAGGTCACTCCAGTCCTGCTCATCCTTGCCCCGCCAGACGAGCTGGGGATCGAGGTCGGTGTTCCGCGGGTAGCGGATGTGCTTTGGGTGCTCCACCTCCTTTTGCAGGATGGACTGCTGCTCCGCCGAGGGGATATTTTTGCGCTTGGCGTCGGGATGATTGACCGTGGCGACGGTCTTCGGGGATGATGAAGCTTTTTTGGCCATGTGAGGTGGGATGACGAAGTCGGAATGACAAAAGGGATCAGGCGTCGAGCGGCACAGAGATCAGATTGTTAATCTCATTGTAGAGGGGAATGTCCGCTTCGGTTTCGACACTCACGACAAGACTGTACCGGATGCCTTTCTTGTGGCAGCGGTGCCAGGGGGACTCACGGGGCATGCTTCGCGAGGCCCACCACCCTTTGACCGGGAAGACCGCGATGCAGTCCATGGCGGCAAGATCAGCCGCACTGCCGCGCCAAACATCCTGAACCAGAGAGCCTGCCTTCCCCCTCAATTTGTCTCCCAGTGCCCAACCGGGGTCAGATGCACCATTGAAGAGGCTCTCCGTGTCATCTTCGCCCTCCTCGTCATCTTCGACATCAGCGGAGATGCGGTTCATAAAATCCTCTTCTGGTTGGTCCTTGTGTTTGACCTTGAAACGCAGCAGGCAACCTCCGTAGCGATAGCGTGAGCCCGGAATGCGGTTGCTGGCGGATGGATTAGGCGCGGTGAAGTAGGACAATGTGACGCGCATCGTGCAGGTCGTGGCTCCATGCTGCCGAAGCAAGTCGGCAGGCAACTTAAGCTGATGGACATGGCAGTCGTTAACGCTGGCACTTCCGGCAGAACCTCGATATGGGCTGAGCTGGTCTTGGCGCAGCAGAGTCACCTCCTGCTGAGAGCTGTGGCAAGCACGGGAGGCATCCGGCACGCCAAATCCAAAACTACGCAGCATCTGAACGAATCGGGTGCGGCTTTCACGGGAAAAGGCGCGATGGGGATTGAGGCCGCTCAACATCGGATCCGTCCAGCGCGCAGAGTGAACCAGCAGGCCGCGAATCGTTTCCGGCCACAAATCCGGATAGGTTGCTTGAATGGTGGCAGCAAGGTGAGCGGCCAAAGCCGAGGCGGCGCTGGTGGCGCGGAAGGGGGCAACAGGACGATTTCCGAAAGCTGCTGATGTGCTCAGAAGGTCGAGCGAATCTCTGCGTTCGATGTCTCCCTGCGGCGTCCGGGCGACGTTTCCACCTTCCATCACTATCTCAGGTTTGACTGGCCAGTGTGTGTCCCAATTGCGTGAGGTGCGACTGAAGGGCGACAAGTCACCTGCATTAGCTACGGGGAGAAGCAATGCGGACTCGGGATCGGTTTCGAGCACACGATCACGTTGCGTCATCGCACCAACGGTGATGGCATTCCATGCCTGCGCCGGGTCTTCGATCTTTGAAAGATGATTGGTGTCGGGGTGGCGGTAGGCCTGATCAAAAGCGTTCACGTTCCCGGCAGAAAGGATGATGAGCCGTTTGGGCTCGTTCTCTTCTTCAGCTCCGTATGCGCAGTTATCGACAGCGGCAGACCAAGCTGAGGGTTCACCTGGAACTCCACCATCGGCAGTGATTGCCATCACATACACGCGCAAGCGATCTGGAGAGATGCCTTCAGGCCTGAGGACGCCTTGGACTGTGACTGCCCCATAATTCTGTGGCTCGTGGGGCACGTTGGGGTCAATGACTTTGACGCCCTCCAGCCGGTGCGACTGCTGCCATTGGCCGTTTTCAAGCATCAGCCCACGCAAGTCAGCGTAGGCCGCCAGTCCAGCCATCAGCGTGCCATGGCCAGTGCCACCATAAGAATCACTGGAGTCGCCATCGCCAAAGATGGTGTGGTTATCCGCCTCAGCCAGCACGGGCTGAAGAAGAAGATGTCCGCTGTTGATTCCCGTATCGAGAATGCAGACCGCCGGCGACTCGGTGTCTGGCGGAATGATGCGTTGAAGAGCAAGGGAGATCCACTCATGCTGTTCTTCGATGGAAAGGTGGCTCAATTCGTAATGCCAAGGTTTGGCAGACCGAACCTCGGCCAGCGTGTTAAGCAGATCGAGTGAGGCTTCGAGTTGGGTGCGCGTGCCTCTTGCGACAAAGACGATATGGTCTGGAAGCTTCAGTTCTTCAGGACGAAGAAAAATGCCGCTACGCCCTGCCACCTCCCGAAAAACAAAAACATTGTCGTGAGGATAACGGCGCACCCACAGCTGCCACCAATATTCGCCAGGACCCTCTGGGAGAGGCTCGTGATCCGTCCACATCGAAACTAAAGCTGCGCGCGCAATCCGAGCGACATTTGCCACCCAGGGATTGGGCACATTTCCTTGGGGTGTTGATTCTTCGCCATAGCGTCGAAACTTCTCCGCAAGGACTGTTAGGTGACCGTATGGAACGTGCAATAGTACCCTGGTGAACTCAGCTCCATCAGGAGTTTTGAGCAAGCGAGCCTGAAGGAGCAGAATGTCATTGTCCCTACCTGTGGTGAGACTGTGAACTTCCGAGGCAGACAAAGGAAAACCCGGCTCCGAGTCCACTTCGAGGATTAGATCCACTCGTCCGGGAAGGCCTTGCAGTTCACGCTCTTCCTCAATGACTTCCATCTCCCGCTCGACCGTTGCGATCTGCGAGGTGAGCGCCTGATAGTGAGCGGCTCTCTCAACGCCCCTAAAGTTTGGAAGGACACGCTGACGCGCCGCAGCCGTGACCCTTCGAGGATCACTGGGCAGCAGCAGGTGTCTCAGCGTTGGGCGCGGAGACTGAAAAAAGGGCAGCGGGTCACTCGGCACAACGAAGCATCAATGGTTGAGGAAGAGGCGTCTTTCCGTAAGCGCGGCGAGAAGCATGTCGGTGGAGACGGCCTTCTTCGTGCGCAGGAGCATTTCCTTGGTGGCCTCCTCGCACGCACGAGTGATCTCCGCGAAGCTCAACCCCTGTGCAGCTTTGACGATCTTCTCCCTGTTGAGCCGACTTGCCGGAACGCCAGTGAGCCGGACTTGAATCGTCTCCCAGATGTGGTCCGCGTCCGGCAATCCAAACTCGATCAGATCATCGAAGCGACGGTAAAGAGCTTTGTCCAGACGATCACCCTGATTGGTGGCGGCTACCACCAGACTGTTGCTTGTCAGCTTTTCGATGAAGGTGAGGAAACTGTTGAGCAATCGCCGCATTTCTCCGACATCGCCTGTAAAGTCCCGAGTGTAGCCAATACTGTCGAACTCATCGAATAAATAAACCGCGCGGGTGCGATTCACCGTATCGAAGATGAGCCGAAGCTTTGACAAGGACTCGCCCAGGTAACGGGTGATAAGGCTGTCCAAACGGACGACAAAGAGGGGAAGTCCAAGGTCGTGGGCAAGGGCTGCCGCAGTCATGGTCTTGCCACAACCCGGGGGGCCGGTGAACAAAAGTCGCTGCCGAGGCCTAAGACCGTGCTGTTTGAGCGAGGAAAGATTTTGCTGCTCCTCCAATATGCGCTCAATCCGCCTTCTCAGGGGATCTGACAGGATTAAGTCACGAACCTTCCAACCGGAATCAACGGACTCCAGAAGTTCGGCTGCCTCCCCCTGTGGCTGGGCCACATGAAGCACTGTGGGTGCTGCCCTCGGCGGTGATTTTCTTTGCTTGGCTTGATCCACCAGTTTCTGAATATCGATGGCCAGATTTTGATGCCCCCGGCGGGCCTCAGCGGCCGCAACTTGAAGCGCGATGGCATAAAAGCGCTCGTCGTCACCTGAACCGTGACTTTGAAGCAGTGCTTTGAGCTGGGTGGAAGTTGCCATGTTGTGCAAATCTATACCGAATACCTTGAGGGGGGAAGTTGCCTACAATAGATAATTCAATTGTGTAGAGTGGTCACC
>CAYMHJ010000415.1:0-5211 GCA_964390165.1 uncultured Prosthecobacter sp.
GGCGCACCACACGACCCACCCGATGGGGACATCCAGCATCGAGGACGAGTAGGAGAACGAGTAGGACATCCAGCATCCAGCATCCAGTCTCCCCCGCCTTGGAGTCACCGTCAGGGGAGTTGAACCCCTCGCCACTTCCTCTGAATCCGCTGTCAGCCCGGTTAGAGGCACTGTCAGCCGACTTGTACTCACTGTCAGCGCCTTTGTACCCGCTGTGAGATGCCTTGTGCCCGCTGTGAGATGCCTTGTACCCGCTGTTAGCCGCCGCCTAGAAGGCAGCAATCGGCTCAAAATCAACGGGTTGCGCCCAGTCCCCGGACAGCAGGCTCCAGGAGCGGGGCATCCTGTCCCCACCCGTCACCGCCCCCGACTCGTCATTCAACCCGCCCAACTTTGGGATCCTCTTTCCATTTCTTCGGCTGAATCCTCCGCCTTCGGCATTCTGCATTCGACATTCCTCAAGCTTGCCTTCCGCATCCTCCCCGGCTTGGATAGGCAAAATTCACCGCATGGCCCGCCAAGCATCCAGCAAGCCCGACTCCGGCTCTTCCAGCACTGCCGCCCTCGGCTTCCATACGGGTATGCATTCATTCGGCATTCGTCATTCGGGTTTCGTCCCTTTCTCGGCACTCCCCGGCCAGCTCTTTTACAGCACGCCTATTCCCGTCTGCCTCCGGTTCCTCGCGAAAAATAAAGCCTCCGACGCCAAACGCGGCTTCCGTGACCGCCGCAAGCAACCCCTCTTCATCGACGCCCGCAAACTCGGCACCCTCATCGACCGCGTCCACCGCTCTCAATTGAGTCCGTCTCTCAACTGATTTATGCGCTCGCCAATTCGCTGGCTCCACCTCTCTGATTTCCACGTAGGTAAAGACGAATACCCGACGCGGAAGATGTTCGACTACATCATTGCGCATGCGAAAAAGCGCAAGGAAGAGGGTTTCACGCCAGACTTTATCTTCATCACTGGGGACTTGGCGAACAAAGGGATCCAATCTGAATACGAGGAGTTTTGGTCGAAGTTTGTGTCACCGCTTCAGGAACTTCTCGGAAATAATATCGACCAGCGGACCTTCGTTGTTCCTGGTAATCATGACGTCGATCGTGATCACAACCAAGCATTCAGTCGTGAAGAAATGGTATCGGATGCCGGTTGCCACTTTGACCCGACCGAAAAGGGCTTGAAAGCGCGGCAGATGCTTCTTCCACGCTTCCAAGCCTTCAACGACAACGACCAGACGCCGTGCAAAGGGGCGTTCGCAAATGCTGCGGGAGCTTTCTCCACGATGATTACCATTAGAGGCACGAACGTTGGCATTGCGGGCATCAACACCGCTTGGCTTTGCAAGGATAAGGACGACGAGAGGAAGCTTACCCCCGGCAAAGGAATGGTCGAGCAAGCTCTGAACTCTTTGAAAGGGACCCAGCTTCGTATCGTGGTTGGCCACCATCCGCTCGGTTGGCTTTTGCCTGCTGAGCAAAAGCCGATCAAGAGTCTCTTCGGTCAGAACGCAGTCATCTATTTGCACGGCCACCTTCATGAGGAGTGGGCAGAACCGACATACGGTGGGGGATATGAGTTCTTGGCGATTCAATCGGGAGCGGCATTCCAAGCGCGTGAGCGCGAGAAGTGGCGTAACGGTTTGGTCTGGGGTGAAGCCGACGTAGTAGCGCGCGCACTTCGGCTCCAAGCTCGTCAGTGGAATCCGAACGAGCAGGCATGGATTCCTGTTACTGGGGCATTCCCTGAGACCAACCGCATTGGCGATTGGTATAGCTATCCGCTGCCAGAAGTCGCTACCAACAAGACCTCAACGAGAGTCGGAGTGCTGCCAATTAGAGCCAACATAAACGACGAGGAGGTTGGGACACAGAACAAACCGGCTATTCACGGACTACAGAGAAGAGAGATTTATGAAAAACTCCAAGGAACGTGGCTGACGAAGGGCCCCTGTGTTGCAATACTCCAAGGGTTTCCAGGGTGCGGCAAAACTCAACTTGCCAACGCTATCGCATCCAAAGATCGAATTGTGCTCGATCCCATCTCCGTTGAGCTGGGATCTTCCGACCCATCACTTGATCTGCTGACAGACATTGCCTCAACGTTACATGATCACGGCATTGGCGAATTGATCGCGGAGATTGATAGGGGCGAGACTGGAGACCTTTATGATGCGCTTTTGAGGGTTTTGCGCCGGGAGCGCATCCTGATCATAGTTGATGAATTTCAAAACGTTTTGGGTAACGCTGATGCTCTGCCACCACCTAGCTGGCAGAAGCTGGTAGAGTCACTGAACAACTCGGCCAATACTCAGGGAAGATTGTTACTCATCAGCAACCGCAATATCGGCCCGGAACGCTGGAGTGAAAAATGTCCACTCCACGAAATCAAAGGATTCCCAAAAGACGAGGCAGCAACATTCCTTTCGCAAGTGCTTGAAGAAAAGGGGCTGGTTTCAAGCGTGCCACCCGAACGCCTGGAAGAACTCGCGCGAAGATTGGGCGGCAATCCTCGAGCAATCAAAACTTTGGTTGGAAGTTTGATGTATGAGGAGTTGGATGAACTTCTCCCGGCGATACCAAGCCTTGAAGGAATTGGCGATGTGAAATTGGAGTCCGAACTACTCGACAAGTTTGAACGGCAACTGATCGCTAGAACGATCCCCAACCTCGGCCATGAAGTGGCTAGGTTCATGCGGTGGTTAGCGGTTAACCGCCGGCCGATCACCAAGGCATACTACGCTGAATTGGCGATTGTATTCAGCGATTGGAAAGCGCTTAGATCGAGTCTGTTCGACAGGTTTCTCATCGGACTTTCTCATTCGGGTGATCAGATGCACCCGTTAGCACGGGAGGTTTGTGTCTCCAGGCTTCGGTTGGCGGATACGGAATGGAAGAACGCTCACAGTCTGGCCGCTGACTATCACCTTCAGAGATTCAAAGCGCCTCAAGCTTCACCGGCTCGCCATGTCGCCTCCTCTTTCTCTGAGCTGAGACATCACTTGGTGGAATCAGGTCGGACAGCCGAGTTGTATAACGCGAGTGCCCGCATGACAAAGTTTGTTTTGGCACGGATACCCAAGCCCACGCTTTCAAAAATACCAGATACGATTGAAAGCCTTGAGGAACATATCGCCTTGATCTCAGCTCTACCCGACGAGAAGCGAACTCCGGGTTTGGAATACCACCTAGCGTTGTGTTTGAAACAGCGGAATGTTCGTGATGACCACAACAAGGCGTTGGTCCATGTCAGAAGGGCTGCGCGCTCCGACTCCTACTACGCCGTCTGGCTGCTTTTGATCGATCTGGAGTATTCGATCAACGGTGTGGAGTCGATGAGACCCGCAATGAATCAGGCTCTTCGACACCTCGGAACCGGAGGGAATGCGTCTGCTGTTTATCACGCGTGCGCGAAGCTCCTCGACAAGGCTGGAAGGGTAGATGAGGCCATCAATTTGCTCGAAAAGGCAGCGAGGACACCAGGGATGGCTGGTGTTGCTCCGCTTGTTGCCCATTGCTCAAGATTGCTCCAGCGGATCGGAGACAACGAAAGAGCCTCCCTCTTGCTCAAGACTGTTGCGGGCAAGGCTGGTGTTCAGGAGGTCGGTCTGGTGTATGGTCACTTGGCGTCCACACTGCTGCAGCAAGGTCAAATTGATGACGCGGTTGAGCTGCTCGACAACGCTATTCAAACCCCTGGGATGACAAAACTTCATTCCCTGTATTTATTGAAGGCAGACTGCTTGGCAAAAGCGAAAGGTGACGAGCAAGCAATCAATTCGCTCAGTGAAGGCATTGACGATACTCGGGTTTTTGACCCGGGGCCGCTCTACTGTCGATGCGCTGAACTGCTGGTTTCGAATTGCCGCGTCGAAGAGGCTATTCAGACGATGGAGCGGGGTATTGCATCGAACGCGATCAAGGACCCACTTCCACTTTATCACTCACTTGCGGGAATTTTGGAGAAATCGGGGCAACCCGATGGCGGAGTCCGTTTATTGAAAGGGGCAATTGCTAACCGCTGGTTGCGAACCGAGCCTTCACTATACCTCGTGTGTGCAAAGTTGCTTTTTCGCCAACGGAAGTTAGATCAGGCGATCAATATTCTGGATCAAGGACTAGCCGAGCCAAGGCTGGCTGATCGCAATTTGCTCATCCAGATGAAAGCAGATTACACCGCGAGGCTTGGCCTCGTTGACGAAGCCATCAACATGCTGAGAACTGCGGTTGCGAGTGAGGCCAATCCGCATCATTTGGAGTCTTTATACCGCGATTGCGCTGAGCTGATGGCGAAATCGGGCAAGCCGAGTGAAGCGATCAATCTTTTGCAAACAGGTGTTGGCTCTCCAGCCCTTGGCAACAAGAGCATCCTGTATCAACTTTGTGCCAAGCTCCTCGTGAAGGAAGGCAGGTCGGTGGAGGCGATAGACCTTCTCAAGAAGGCAATAGTCTCACCAGGAATCACCGGCACTGTGATTCTTTACCAAGCCTGTGCCAAAGCCTTGGTCAAAGAGGGAAGGCTAGATGAAGCTGTCATACTGCTTATGGACGCGATCCGTGGTCCCAAGATTGGGAATTTGGGGTCGTTGTATCTAGCTTGCGCCGAGATACTGATAGCCAAAGGCCAACGAGATCAGTCCATCGCACTTTTGAAGGAAGGAATGATCGAATATCCCAAAGACCAGGGTGTTAAGGACCTGCACAAGAAGGTCGTTGGTAATTGAACCCAGCCTCGCCGATCAAATCAAGAAGGCGCTCGTCACCTACATCGAGAGCGGAGGCAGAGGAAACCCGACTTTCGACACGGTGCAAGGCGTGCCAGCCGCCCCACGTTCCTTCGCCTGAACCGGCCGTTGCACGGCTTGGGGCCGTGGGCTACCCAGCGGCACTGGATCGGCCAGAGGGGTGTCGAGAGTTGGCGGAAAAGGAGAAAAAGAGTAGGGGGGACCGGGGTCAGGCAAAATTCTGACAACCGCAGGGCGTTCCAGCGTCAGAGTCGCCAGCCCGCCTGGCGGAGACGTTGCAGCAGATCGAGCTGGCGCTGGCCCATGGCGTCCCGTTGGCGGAGGTTGAGCCGCAGCGGCCTGAGTTCCAGAGGGGGGATTTGAAGACGTGGAAAGGGGGAGAGAGGGGAGACTTTGAGAAGAAGAGACTGGGAGAAGAGGAGCCGAGGGGACTGACGGGAGCCGAGACAGGCAACGCGCAGTGTTG
>CAYMHJ010000416.1:0-5182 GCA_964390165.1 uncultured Prosthecobacter sp.
GTCGAGCGGCTACCAGCGTGCAGAACACGCGCGTGGCACGCAGCCCGCACTTCACCCTCAGCCAGAGGAGATCGAACTTCGCGTTGTGGGCGATGATCTCCACCGCCTCGAGCGCCGTCTTCAGTTCACCTAGGTCGTAGCCGATGGCACGGAGGTCGATGATCCAGGGCTGCTGGTTCTCCACGCGCAGCGCGAGTAGGCGGATGTCGCCGCTCCACGGGTCAAGGCCATCGCCTCTCCGTTCGCCATACGTTTCGATGTCCAGCGCCACGGACCCAGCACCCATCACCAGTTCCGCCATGCACCCAAGGCTGCTGCGGTCGCCGATGATCTCGATTGCCGCAGGAAGGGTGGCTATGGGTTTTTGGGTTGGGGGTTGGGGTTGGGTTGGTAGTTTGGGGGTGAGTGACGTCGGGCGGCCGGCCACCAGAGTAGCTGGAGCTGACTCCAAGGAAGCGCACAGCGCGCGCGAATTCAGGTTGAGCTGATTCGCGCTCTTCTCTTTAGAGAAGATAGGAACTTGTTCCTGAGTTCCCTTGGAACTCCGGGAACTTTTCTCAAAAACTCGTTCCCTGGGAACTTTATTTTTCGATGCGTTCCTAAATACGGGGTTGGCCGTCATGACGCACCTCCTTGTTCAAATTTTGAGCCCTGCCATTGATCGTCGATGAACTTGATGATGCGGTAGCGAGGGTTGCGCAGCAGGTCGAAAATGCGCAGCGCCTTCACATTGTCGCACTCATCGCCACAAGCGCTGATGGTGGTGATGATATGGACGATCACCTCGCTCTGAGATGGGTCCTTGTGGTGCGACTTGGCGGGCATACCTTCGAACATCGGCCCGTATTTTTCGGCCACCGAGCCCTTGCGATACGAGACCTTCGATGGCGCCTCCTTTGTCGGCTTCCCTGGCTGCTTCACCTTGGAGGCGTCGGCCGCCGCATCGCGCTCAAACTTCACGCCCTGCCAGCGCACCACGAACGGGTCCACCTGCGGCAGTGCGCGCAGCGTGAGATCGACCACGTAGGCGTCCTTCTCCTCGTGCGGTGTCATGGTCAGGATCACGTCAGGATCGCGAGCGAACACGCCTGAGCCGCCGATGCGGTCAATGGCATCCTTGCCGGCCTGGTTGCCTTTGGAGTAGTGCGCTCCAAAAATAACCGCCGCGCCTGATTGGACGGCGAGCTGCTCGATCTCGTTGCACAACGAGGCGATGTCGCCCGCCTTGTTCTCGTCCCGTTTGCCGAGGCCCTTGTAGATCGGGTCGAGGATGATGAGCGAGTAACTGCTTTCCTTGATGCGCGCGAGGATCTTTGGAATGAGCACCGAGAAGTCGGTGGCATAACCGCGCAGGTTCCAGAGATCAAACATGCTGTGGTCGGCGATGCCCTTGGCCACAGCAATTGCGTTGAGGCGGTGCTGGAAGGCGAAGTCCGGCAGCTCAAAGTTGATGTAAAGGGCGCGACCCTGCTTCGTCGGAAAGCCCCACCAGGAAGTGCCTGAGCTCACCGAGAGCATCATGTCGATCATGCTCCAGCTTTTGCGGGACTTGCTCGCACCGCCGAGGATCATCTTTGAGCCCTGATGCAGCACGCCCTCGATCAACTGCGGCGGCTCCGCCTTGGGCGTGGCCATGAACTCGCTGCCGAGGATGATCTTGGGCAGACCATCGGGCGCATTGCTCACCTCCCACTCCGACCAGCCTGCGGCACCGAGATTGACGGCGAGCAGGCGCTGCTGGCGTTTCTCGCCATCCACTGTTCGGAACCCATCAGGGCAGCGCGAGAGGCGCGAGGCGTTCTTGTTCTGGCGGTCGAGGAACAACCCGCCGAACCAGTCCCACACGATGTCCACACGGCGGCGGTATTCGGCGGCGTCGGGTGCATCGACGCGCACCCAGGCGTGGAGGGATTTGTTGGCTGAGTCGATCACGGCGCTCACCGGCAGGCCACTGGCAATGATGGCACCATACTGGTCCTCTTTCGGGATCGTCTGGCCCTTGTCGTCGCGGTCAAATTCCACCAGCACATGGCGGAACGACGTGACGTCCTCGTTGCGTGTGCCGCCCGGGTTCACCGGGTTCACGCGGATGAACAACCCGAGTGGCGTGGAGAAGCACCGTTCAATGCCTCCTTTCTCCTGCACTTTTTTGAGCCAGTCGCGCACGGAGAGACTGACTCCGCGCTTGGGAATGATGCCGCCATCTTCGTCCTCCGTGGCCGGGGCGATGGAGACATGCTCCTCAGGTTTGAAGCAGGTTTCGAGAACCTTCGTGAATCCGCCTTCAATCGGCGGCGGCACTGGCACGGGTCCGGGGCGCGGTCTATCCGCAGCCTGCGGATGGCTTGTGCGCGCCGAAGGGCGGGGATTGGAGCCGGTGGCAGCGTGCCCTGCGCCAAGCGGTTTACGTGCCGGATGAGCAAAGGCTGAACTGATGGTCTGGCTCGCCTCGCCTTCGTTGAGTCCGTCGCTCAGGGCGCGTGTGATGAGCATGGTGTGGGCATCCTCTGCTGACATGCCTGCGTCACGAAGCTGGCAGGCGGCTTCAAACAACTGGTGGTTGCGCTCGCCTTCCGCTGCGCCGTTTTCAAGGTAGTGCCGCGTGCGCTGCGGCAGCGGAGGCCGGTCTCCGTTGGATCTGTATTTCATGGGTGAGCGATTTTTGGGGTGAAGCGGGTGTTGAGGAAATCTGATGCCTCCTTGAAGGAGGCGAGTTCGGGCTTGGGATGGCCGAGTTTGCGCAGCCAGCGCACCTGCTTGGCGGTGGCGAGCTTGAGATCGAGCCGCATGAAAATGCGGTCGAGCAGAAGGGCGGCATGGCCCTTCGTCAGCACGCTCATCGGGTCGATGCCGAACTTGGTGAGGAGCTGGGTCTGCTTGGGCGTGACCCTGTCCACGTGCCAGCCCATGGTGGGCTCGAACTGGGCCAGGGATGGATCGTTGAGCGTGACCGCGAATTCCATCGCGTCGAAGGTGCTGGAGTTGCGCGTGCGGTTTTCGCGAAGTTGCGCAACGAGATTGCGGGTACGGTCGGCGTTGGCGGCCTCCTGCGCCTTCTCCAGATCGCCACCCTCGTCGAAGAGTGCTTCGGTGATCTCCTGTGCCTCCTTGTCGTCCGCAGCGATGAGATGGGCGGGCTTGATGAGGCTGTGCTTTGACGAGAGCCACAAAAAGTCGAGCAGCAGCAGGTGATCCTTGCCGGGATGGATGCGTGTGCCGCGTCCGACAATCTGACTGTAGAGCGATCTGATCTTCGTGGGTCGCAGACACACCACGCAGTCGATGGATGGCTCGTCGTAGCCCTCCGTCAAAAGCATGGCGTTGGAGAGCAGCGTGGTTTCACCACTGCTGAAGCGCTCCAGGATGGCCTTGCGGTCAGGACTGCCTCCATCCACGTGCTCAGCGGCGAGACCGTGGCGACGACAGAGTGCCGCGAACTTTTCCGAGCAGGAGATCAGCGGCAGAAACACCAGCATCTTGCGGCGTCGATACGAGCTCAGGAGGCGAGCGATTTCCTCAAGGTAGGGATCGAGCGCATGACCGAGATCATCGGCGCTGTAGTCCCCGGCCACCGTCCTCACCTCGTCCAGGTCGATCTCGAGCGGCACGGTCTTCACCGTGATGGGACTCAGATAGCCCTGCTTGATCAGGTCCAGCAGGGTGATCTCGAAGGCCACGTTCTCATAGTAGGCTGACAGCGTGCGCTTGTCGCTGCGGTCGGGCGTGGCTGTCACGCCGAGAACGAAGGCATTCTGATCAAAGTAGCGCAGCGTGCCGAGGTAGGAGTCTGCGAGCGAGTGATGCGCTTCATCCACCACAATGAGGCCGAAGTGATCGCGCGGCCAGCGGGAGCGCCGCTGCTCGCGCATCAGCGTCTGCACGCTGGCCACCACCACCGGTGCGTGGAGGCTCGCATGTGATCCTGCCATTTCCACATCAGCTTCCAGCCCGGTGGTGCGCATAATCTTGTCCACCGCCTGGTCGATGAGTTCCTCCCGGTGGGCGAGAACAAGCGTGCGCTTGGGTTGGTAGTGGGCGGCGAGGGCGGAGAACAAAACGGTCTTGCCGCTGTTGTGGTGAACGGTGAAGGAGCCGTCGAGATAAAGGTGGTCACCATCCAGCGTGAAACCGAAGTAGTTGCCTTCGCCCACTGGCTCCACGGAGAAACCGGTGACGAGGACACTCTTGATCTGCCCGCGAGCTGATGCCTTCTTGCGCTTGATTCGCACTGGAATCACCGAGCAATCACCCGAGATATAAATGCGTTGGTAGGGTTGCTCCTTGACCACCTTCTCGCTTTGGTAGGCTGCGAAGCCGAGACTGCGTGCGACAAAGAGGACATCTTCGGCGAGCCGCAAACTCTTGGTGGAATACTCGAATCCGCCTTTGGTCATGTGACCGTCGGTGTCCAGCAGTCCCGCCAGAAGCTCCAAGCGCTCATGGCGTGTGGCGATCTTGTATTCCTCAGGAACGAACTTTGCCTCACAACGAACGTCCAGTCCCATGCGCCTGACGGCATACCTGAAGAATTCAAACCCGTGGCGCTGCAACTTGCCTTTGAAAAAGTAGTTGCTGGCCTTGTTGTCTGGGATGGCTTTAATCCGGATGTCAGAGTCGATGCAGTAGGCGAAACGGTTTAGTTCGCGCACGATTTCCTCGTCGGGCGTGCAAATGCTGATGTTAGGCTTGTGCAGACTGCCGTCACCAATCGCCACGCCGAGGATGTAGGAGGCAATGTGCCATGGCTTGCGTTCGCGGGGCGCAAACTCTACGGCACAGCGCTCCAGCTTGTGGAGGTGCTTGAAGTTCTTGGAGCGTCCAAGATACTCCGACACGCTAATGTCACATGCCCAGGGTTGGCTGTCCTCGGATGCCTTGCCTGTTGAGGTGCGCCGCAGGTGCAGAATGTGGTCTGCATTCACGGTGAACGCTTCGCCCTTATTTGGGGTGATGCGGAACAGGGCATCCTGGCCTCGGTGAAGTTCCAGCACGGTGCGCGACCTGCTGTCCGGTCCCATCACTTGGTCACCGACCGCAATGGTTTCCACCGCTTTGATGGAGCCATCCCCCATGAGGATGGGATGCCCGGCGGCGTGGCACCCCGTCGGCTTCACCGCAAGCTGATGTTGGTAGTCCGTGAACCCTCGCGTGATGGCTTCCATCGCCGCGTGCTGGTAGGGCC
>CAYMHJ010000417.1:0-5169 GCA_964390165.1 uncultured Prosthecobacter sp.
CGCCGAACTCGGCAACTGGAACGACCGCCGCACCACCGGCGTCGCCATCCGCCATTTGAGCGGCACGATGGATGAATTTGCGTTGTGGGATCGTGTGCTGAGTGAGGCGGAGATTAAGGCGATGGCGAAGTAGTAGATTGAAGGTGTATCAAAGAGCGGTCATTCTGTGGGGTGCCCATGGCAGATTCCGCAATCAAGACCCCGCCAAAAAACCGCCAAATTGAATGGAGGAGGTTTTGGTGTCCAATCGGCTCGGGCATCAATTGCGGAGAAGATGGCCGTGGCTTTCTCGTCGATCCGGAGGGGGAGTATGGAGAAGGCTTAAACCCCAACGTGCACGAGTTAGACCGGCTGATTCCTGAAAGTGGCCCACTCATTCTCTGTGGCGACCCTGGGATAGGAAAGACCCATGAGTTCCGCAGGCTCAAGGAAATCATCCAAGTAAGTAACAATCATGATGTCTTGGCGCTGACTTTCAGACTCCATATTTCGAGCCTTTCAGAGTTTCGTCACCGCACTGTAGAAAGCGCTGTTTGGAACGAATGGAGGACTGGCGACAAATTCCTCACGTTGATGATAGACGGTGTAGATGAAGGGCTAATCCGTATTCCAACTTTTATCAGTGCTCTCCTCGGACTTTTAGAAGGAGAGCCGATTGCACGCTTGCGCCTCCTCCTCACCTGCCGGTCTGCCGAATGGCCTGATAGCCAAGGCGACGCTCTAATTGGCCTTTGGCCTGCAAAGGAGAATGGTGCAAAGCCAGTTTATGAACTGTGCCCCCTTCGTTTCAAGGATGTGCAACTTGCCGCAAAGGAATGGCTGGGTGATGCAGACGAATTTGCCGAAGCAATTTGGAAGTCCCAAGTGACAGGACTCGCCACCCGGCCCGTCACGCTTTTTTTGCTGCTAAATGAGTTTCTTGGCACTGGCAGCCTCCCATCTAGCCACCGGGAGCTTTACAGAAAAGGCACGTGGAAGCTCATTGCTGAAGTTGACCCGGCTAGGCTTGAGATTCTTCGTGCTACTCAAAGATCGGGCACGCATGTCAGCTTGGAGGAACGCTATCAGAGTGCGCAACTGCTTGCAGCCTTGCTATTGTGCTGTGGGAAGGGAGCAATCTCACGCGATGACTGCCTTGGAGGCATGGATGAGCAGAATACATTGCCCTTAACACGAGTGCTAACTCCCGCCGGAATGGCCTCGTCCACAGGATGTGTAGATGCTCTGGAATCTGCGCTATTCACATCAGTGGGGCATGAGAGGTTTGGCTTTGCCCATCAAACCTTCGCTGAATGTCTTGGATCGATGCAGTTGAGCCGGCTTCCGTTAGCTCAGGTTCGAAGGCTTCTAATGCAGCGAGACGAGGAAGGAGAACACGTCATCCCCCAGCTAGTCGAACTGGCTGCATGGACCGCAGGAGGTCATAATGAGTTTTGTGAGCACCTCCTTAAAGCCGATCCGGCCGCGCTTCTTCATTGTGACGCCTCAATTCTTTCTGGCCAAGACAAGCGTAAGTTGGTCGATGCCATTCTGAGCGGCGTTAAGTCGGGGCGTATTCTGGACGACTATGTCCTGTATCGCTTCTTCCATACTCTAAAACATCCGAGCCTTGCCGATCAGCTTCGCCCTTGGATTGCTGATAAGTCTGCCGAACCTGAATCGCGCAGCGTGGCCATTGAGATTGCAGAGCGCTGCATGCTTTCGGAACTGGCTGATGACTTTCTTGCTGTTGCAAATGGAGAAACTGGACGTTTGAGGGAGGATGCGGCGGAGGCTCTGTGCGAAGTGATGCCGGCAAGCCGCTTGGCCGAGTTGGAGCCTTTGGCGCGAGGCGAGGTTGGACCTGACCCCAGGCAAACGATTCGTGGTTATGCTTTAAAACGACTGGTTCCGGCTCGCTGGAGCTTGAAGGAAGCTCTCCCTCACATCCGCCCAAGATCTGACACGAGTTATTTTGGGTCCTACCATGGGTTTCTGGAATACCACCTTCCAAAGCATGTTCGCATTGACGATCTTCCAGACCTACTCGTTTGGTTGCGATCAAACCTGGGGGCATTCGACTCGCTAAGCTCACGAAAGAACTTCGCCAAACGTGTTATTGGCCTAGCTCTCGAGAATCTGCAAAACGCAGCGATTGCGCGTGCTTTCGTGGATCTATGGCATGTGCTCGCAAAGCGGCATCTAACCAGCGAGCTCGCCACTACTTTTGGATTCTCGGAGCGGCTAGGCAACGATGAAGTCTTTAGGCGCTCACTAGTAAGCCTGCTTCTAAACTGCGAACTTCCTCCTGACCTTCATGTGTGGACGTTGTTCCATGATCTGGACGTTGTTCGATCTTCTAACGACTTCGAATGGCTTCTCAACAGTCTGCTAGCTGCAAAGCCTTCGTCTAAGCATGCCTGGGCCGAAATGATTGCCAGTCACGCGCACACGCCTGAGTTGTTAACCCCATCCTGGGACAAGTTCCTGAACCTTGTCGAGCTTGAACCGGCCCTGCGAAGCCGTTTCGAGTGGCTGAGGGCTTGGGACTTAGATGAAAAAGTAGCACGCAGCAGCAAAGCACGACATCTCCGTGACATGCGTTGGAAAAAGAAGATGGAACGACGAAGAAGGAAGGGAAAGAATGACCCTGTACCAATTCGTGAAAACGCATTGCTGAAAGCTCGTGAGAATCCTGCCAAAACGTGGTGGTCATTGTGGCATGTGCTGCACTGGGGAGATGATCCCTGGAAGTACACGAACTTCTCAAGCATGGACGTGGAGGCGTATGAGGGCTGGAATGTGCTTTCGACAGAGGAAAAGAGGTTAGTCCGGGCCTGCGCCAGAGAATTTCTGCTCAACTACGATGAAGACACCAGTTCCTGGCAGCCCGGTAGTGAGGCATCACTGTGCAGCACGTCAGCAATTTGGTTGTTGAAGGACGAGTTGGAAGATGCCCCTGCCTTGGTAAAAGCTCTTTCGGAACGCTGGATTTGGCTGTTTTCAGGCTTTCACTTCAATGAAGACCATGGTGCCGCAGAGCTTTTCGCGATTCTCGACCGAATTAACCATCAAGCAGCTCTTGGCGCGATGATGAGGGATATTGAGGCGGACAGGCCCCGCATCAAAAGACCATTCGCGATACGAATCACGAACAAATGCTGGGATAGTCGCTACGACTTGGCGATGCAGGCGTATGGGGAGTCGTTAACAGACGGCCAAGCGCTCCATGAAACGATTGATGAATGGCGGGAGCTGTCGGCCATCGCTGCTGGCGATTTTGCAGTTCAATGCCTTTCGCGGCAACTGGCTGATGTGGAGGTGGACACCTACCCGATAATGCTGAAAGCCGTGATCAGCGCGGCAATACTTTCCAGACCGGTTGACGCTTATAAACTAGCCTCTGGCATCTTGATGAAAGACGCAGATCTGGCCGAAAGCGTCTGGTCCACTGTTTTTCACGATGTGGACACCCGGGAGAACGAGTGGTGGTCGGCATGGTCGGAAGACCAACTTGCAGACTTGTTTATTCACTTGCTTCAAGTTCTCCCCCAATCGGGAGATCCTAACCACGATGTCGGCTTTGTGGCTCCGAGGACTTCAGCGGCATGGGCCAGAGACCAGATACCCTCGAAAATCAGCGGGCGTTCCAGTCGCGCGGCCTGTCACGCACTTTTGCGACTATCCCGACAACTCCCGGAACGTGGAAGAAGCCTGAGGTGGTCGTATCATAAAGCTTTGGTGCAGTGCCGACGAAATGAGTGGGAGAGACCAAATGTTTCAAGTGTCCTCAAGCTGATTGGTAATTCTGCCGCTCGTATGGTGGTTTCAGATCAGGACTTGTTAGATGCAGTCCTAGAGTCCCTTGAGCGCTTTCAACATCACCTAACCGGAACGTCGTTGCCGGCTGTGGGAGACTTGTGGGAGCAGATTCCTGCTCAGAGCGGCGAAAAAGCAAAGCTTCAGCCCTGTGATGAGAAGACCTTGCAGCACCGCATCGCGAGGTGGCTTCGTGATGATCTGGCCTCAAGCCGGGGGATAATCGTCAACTGCGAGGTCGAGCCGCGACTTGGTCAATTCACGGACATCTTTGTCGATGCAGTGAGGCCGGTGGTAACCGGCCAGTTTGAGAGGGTCAGTGTGGTGATTGAAGTGAAGGGGTGCTGGCATGCCAAGGTGAAGTCCGCGATGCACAGCCAACTGGTTGATGGCTATCTTCGTGGCAACGGTTTGATGGCTGGCATTTATCTGGTGGGCTGGTTTGTCTGTGAAGCTTGCCCTGATTGCGGGAATCCCACAGGAATGGAATCCATCAAGGCTTTGCAGGACTATTTGTCGAATGAAGTCGCTTGTTACGATGGGAAACGAGAGCCGGAAGTAGTGGCCGCAGTGGCTTTGGATTGCCGATGGCCGCAAGGCTACCCCTCGCAGACGGCGTCAAACCGAACTGCCTAGGCCATTTCTTTCTTGGGCCGACAGGAGCTGCCACATTTGAGCTTCTTTAGTCGGGGATTGGGGCGCATGGGAACACTAGGGTTGAGATCCAGCCAAGGTCGTGACAACAATCCGCCATGACTGCTCAGGAAACCATCATGGCTGATTTAGAGTCTCTGCCCGCAACCGCGCTCCAGAGCGTGTCCGATTTTGTGCAGCAGATGCGCCAGCGTGCCACGGAGGACCGGCAGGCGGCCTTTGATGCCTCGTTCGGCTGCATGACCAAAGATGAGGCGGATGAGTTTGATTGTGTGATCGAGGAATGCTGCGAACGCATCTCGCCAGAGCATGAGGCGCTGCGAGTCGCTAGGCGCTGATTATCTGCGTAAATTGCGCTGATAATCAGCAGACAAACCGCCCCGCCGACCGCTCCCGCAAAGAAAACAGGGCCAAACACGTCCGGTTTCCCCCACCAACGCGGGATGAAGACTCCCCAACGCCAATTTGCCGCAACATCACGCGGCGAACCCTCGACTTAGATGTCCGCACACCGCATGAATTCCCTCCTCGCTCTCGCTTTCCTCACCACGGCTGCCTTTGCCCAGCCGCGCGACATTTTTGACTACACGGGCCAAAACAACGCACCGGCGGGCACGAAGCGGCTGGTGTTCATTGCGGCGAAGGGGACGCATGGGGGAGGAGGGCAGCATGAGTTCCTCGCGGGGGCTTCGTATCTGGCGCGGCGCATCAATGAAA
>CAYMHJ010000418.1:0-5168 GCA_964390165.1 uncultured Prosthecobacter sp.
GCCGAGGGGCGATCGCGACGTGCGGGCTTCACCTCCCACGCCTCCTGTGGTGTGCTGCCTGTCAGCGCCGCGCGGCCAGGAGGAACTCATCCAGCTTGTTCAGCACGTCCTGCATCTGCGTTTGATTGTAGCTGCTGTCCGCGCTCTGGCCCAGCGTGCTCACGCCGTTCGTGTTGTTGCTGGTGCCGCTGATGGCGTTGGCCAGGTCGGCGTTCGAAACCTCACCAGGAGGGCCTTGGGAGCCGTCCGTGCCATTCGTGCCGTCCTGACCGCGCGGAATGCCGAAGGTGAAGTGTACGTTCGTGCCATCGAAGGACACGCTCACCGTGGCGGGCTGGCCAGGGTCCAGCGTGCTCACGCCGTCCACCACCGCCGTGGCAAAGGGCGGCCCCTGCGCACCGGTTTTCCCCATCGGCCCCGGTTGGCCGGGAGCGCCGTCACTGCCGGGCGGCCCGGGGGCGCCATCGCTGCCGTTGCTGCCGTTGCTGCCGGCCGCGCCGTCAGCGCCCTGCGGGATGTCAAAGGTGAAGTGCAGCGTGCTGCCGCTGACACTCACGCTGGCATTCGCTGGGAGGCCTGGGCTGACGGTGTTCACGCCATCGACTTGGGCGGCGTTGAGGGTGAGGATGGCATCGATGAGGGCTTTCAGCCCGTTGAGCTGACCGCGCATTTCGGCGGAGACGAGCGGGCTGTGATCGGCGGGGAGGGTGGGATCGAAGGGCATGAGAAGGAAGGTCGAATGATGAATGGCGAATGACGAATGGAGGTGGACCGGCTGGGTGGTCAGGTACCACCCAGCCGGTGGCAGCGGCGTACCCAGCCGGTGGCAGGGACGTACCCGCTGGGTGGTGGGCTCGTACCCGCCGGGTGGCAGAGTCGCACCCGCTGGGTGGCGCGCTCGTACCCGCTGGGTGGTAGCTTGCCACTGGCTGGGTACGAGCTGGCTACTGGCCGGGTGCGTGGCGCGTACCCGCTGGGTGGCAGGTGCGCACTGGCGGGGTGGGAGCGCGGCACCCGCTGGGTGGCAGGCTCGCACTGGCTGGGTGGGAGCGCGGCACCCGCTGGGTGGCAGGCTTGCACTGGCTGGGTGGGAGCGCGGCACCCGCTGGGTGGCAGGCTCGCACTGGCTGGGTACGACTCGATTTGGCTGCCGGTGCGGGCGAAATGGGGCGTTTCGGCCCGGTTTAGAGGTAGGGCGGCTGTTCCCCCAGCCGCCACGAATGGCCCAACGGTCGTCGCAGGCCAGCATGCGATGACGGCGGTGTGAAGACACAGCGCCCTGCCTCCAGCCTGCGGATCATGCGGTGATCACGTTCGTGTAGGTGTGGCTGCGCACGCTGCCATTGATGAAGACGGCGATGCGCACGTTCAGCGGACCGCTGAGGGCGGCGGGCACCAGCACGGTGAGGGTCTGCGGCTCGATGTCGCCATACACTGTGGCGCGCACCTCGGCGGCGGCGCCGGCTTTGAAGAAGACGCCCTGGGTCAGGTCGGCCTTGTTGAGCTTCAAGTTGTCACCGCGGATCTGGATGAGACTGCCGGGGGCGTAGGTGTCCACGGCGCCGTCGTCCTGATTGAGGATGGTCTCGATGACGGGCGTAACCTTGCCCACCTCGCCCATGCTTTCCAGCGTGAGGGTGGCGCGCCAGGCCTCGATGGCCTCCTTCGTGAAGGACAGGGCCACGTCCGCGTTGATGTCGTCCGCATTGTGAAAACCGTCGGGCTGCGGGCTGCTGCCGCCGCTGGTGGGGCGGAAGCACACGATGTCGTAGAGATTGTTGCTCCAGCCGCAGCCGGTGGCGCAGGCCAGGATCTTCTGGAAAAAGGTCTTCACCGCCGCCTCCACCTGCACCGGTGTGAGGCCGGTGGCGGTGGCGACTTCATGGGTGAGGAACTCCTGTGTGACCGCGCCCTCCATGGCGGTGCGGGTGGTGAAGCCGCCGTTGGGATTGGGGGCGGGATTGAATTTGAACGTGTTGCTCATGATATGGTGTGGTGGTGTGGGTGTGTTGCTGGGCTTGGGGGATCGGCGGAAGGGCTTCTTTTTCTTCGGCTTCGGCGGCGGCGCAGGGTCAGGCGCCTGCATGTCCCAAGTAAGGCCGGGGTGTCATAGGTGAGTGAGGGGCTGTCCCAGGTCAGTGGAGAGGGCATGGCGGCGGAAGGACGAAGTCCGAAGGCCGCAGTCCAAAGGCGCGGCGCGCCGGGCTTCAAGGGGCAGGCGTGGCCTTCGGGAGTTCGAGGACAACTCCGCCTGCGCGAACTGCGCATTCCCGCAACGGTTGAAGGAGTGGGGTGAAGCAGCTTCTCCTCAGGGAGCGGGGAGCTCCACCACGCAGCGGAAGCCGTTGCTGTCATTGCGACGACTTGGACCGAAGCCATCTCGATACGACGACAACAGATAACTCTGCGGGCTTTTGATCCAGCTACTGCCACGCAGCACGCGCTTTGTCCGCGTGGCATCATACCAATCTTCACACCACTCCTGTGCGTTGCCGCCGAGGTCGAAAAGACCCAGTTGGTTTGCCTTGTAGCTCATGACAGGCGCGGTGGCTGGAAAGCCGTCGTCGTAGCCGTCGATGCAACGTTGCCCGCGCAGCAGTTCCTTCCACGCCATGTCAGCATAATTCCCGGCTTGATCGCTGGTCTTGGGCGGATAGCCGCCTCCCCACGGATAAACACCTGCCAACATCTGGATCAACTCGGGCGTGGTACCGTTTGGCACCTTCTCCATTTGACCTATGCCGACGGCGTGACTCCACTCACGATCTGTGGGCAGGCGATACCTGTTCCCTTCTTTCTGGCTGAGCCAGGCGCAGAATGCCTGGGCATCGTCCCAGTTTACATTCACGACAGGATGATCCCTTCTGGCGCTGAAGGGCAGGCCATCGATGGTTTTCTGCTTCCAGCTGCCATCTACGCGGGGGACTGCCGCCTCATAGGCTGCATAGTCGTCACACCTTGTCTCGTGAATGCAGAACAGCACCTTTGTCCCCGGCACGGGTACAAATTTCATCCCGAGGGAGTTGATAAAGGGGGCCGCCTTGGTGGCCTCGGCGGGATTGGTCGCCGTGCCAGCATCAAAGAGTGCGGCCACTTGCTGTTGTTGATGCACCTGCGCGAGCTTCTGGCTCTCGGCGGACAGCGTGTTCAAGGCAACGGGAGTGAGCTTGCCCGCGATGGCGAGCATCACTTTGTCGCCTTCGATGCCTTTGAAGGTCGCCGTGATGCTGCGGCCCTTGGTGTCCGTCCAGGTCGTGGGGTTGGGGAGAGCAGGGAGGGTGACAGAGACGACAGGCGTGGACGGTGCCGGAGCCGTCAGTTTCGGGTTTCCTTGCGCATCCAGCGGCCGCCAGTCCAATGACTTAAAGTAGCATGGTCCGCTAGCGTTTTTGATGGCGAGCCACTGTCCGAGTAGTGCGGCATTTGTGGCTTCGTGTTCGACCTTGCCGTTGACCAGAACCGTCAAACGATCGCCGTAGGCGCGAAGCTCAAGCTCGTATTCTTGATCCGGCGGGAAATTGAGTTTGGGCATTTGGACCGGGAGGAAAGAGTTCGGGGTGCCGTTGCTGACATCCGTGATCCAGCCGCCGATGAGCGCGGATTTGCCTTCAGATGACGCGACATGCACCTGAAAGCCATGCTGCCCCTGTGTGGCAGTGGCACTCCATCGGGTGATCAAGTAGAGGGCATTCCTGGCGCGCAGCCGGATCGCTGCATTCGGCGCTTCCACCAGCGGCACCGGGACATAGCTGAGCTGCATCGTGCCCCAATCGTCATGCTGTGGTTTCCGGATAGTGGAGAAGATGTCGGGGCGCTCATCTAGCAGCGAGCGCCAGCCGCCGTTGGTGGGAACAAATGCAGCGGCTGGGGGGGCGCAGATTTCTGGGTGGCCGCTGGAACCTCATCCAACGCAATGACACAACGGAAGCCTTGATCGTTTCTACGGTCTTTGATTGGATCTCGGTGCTCTCTGTGGGAGGACTGCAACGAAGATAAATCAGCTCGATTGTAAGCAGCACCGCGGAGCACTCTTTTGGTTTGTTCGCGGTTATACCAATCACCACACCACTCCCAAACATTGCCGCCTAGATCGAAGAAACCGTGGGGATTACTTGCATAGCTCATGACTGGAGCAGTGGTGGGATACCCATCTTCATATTCAATGTCGTTTCCAGCCTTGAGTATTTGCGAAGTGGTCACTCTTCTCCCATCGCTGTAGTTGCCAGCAGAAGCCGGCGGAGGGTATCCTTTGCCCCATGGATAGGCTTTAATAATTCCATTTTTAATCTCAGGTTTTATGGAGGGATTCTCCATGTTTCCGATCCCGACAGCCATACTCCACTCATGGTCGGTCGGCAGGCGATACGTCTTTTGCTCCTTGGCACCAAGCCAGGAACAAAAATCCGCCGCATCCTGCCAGCCAATATTCACCACGGGATGGTCTTCGTTCCTCTCTTTCAACTCA
The DNA here is from genome assembly GCA_964390165.1 of uncultured Prosthecobacter sp. GTDB lineage: Bacteria > Verrucomicrobiota > Verrucomicrobiia > Verrucomicrobiales > Verrucomicrobiaceae > Prosthecobacter. The sequence goes on from CAYMHJ010000418.1 coordinate 4,466, forward strand.
ACATTGAGGTGCTTTTGCTGCTTCCAGGTTGGGTCAATGCTCGGATTCGCCTTCGCATACGCCGCGTAATCCTTGTGACGAGTTTCATGAATACACATCAGCACCTTCGTCCCAGGCACGGGCACGAACTTCATGCCGAGGCTGTTCATGAAGGGTCGGTCTTTGGTGGCCTCAGCGGGATTGGAGGTGATGGCCGTCGATGGGTGTTTGACAGCCGGAGCAGGCGACTTGTCAGCAACGGACGGATTCGCGGCAGCAGGAACCGCCGCTGATGGAGCACCCGCAGGAACCGGCTTTTTGAAGTAAAGCCACGCCGCCAGAACGGCCAGGGCAACCACCGCAGTCCACAGCAGCGGCGAGCCTTTCTTCTCAGGACGCACGCGCATCTGTGGCTGTGTTTTCGCCATGCGCTGAGGCGGGCCGCCGGGCCGCTGGGGACGCGCCTGAGTTTCCAAGGCGGCGGGCGGCTTCGCAGCTGCGGCCTCCACTTTGACAACGGGCTGGGTGAGGATGGCATCCAGGTCGTGGCGCATGGCCAGCACGCTCGGGTAGCGCAGGTCGCGGTCCTCACGCAGCGCCTTGCCGATGATGCCGTCATAGCGCGGGTCCAGGCCGGGCACTTGCAACGAAGGCAGCTCAAACAGGCCCTGCGGGATCTTCCCCGTGAGCATCTGGTAGAGCATCACGCCCACCGCATAGATGT
>CAYMHJ010000419.1:0-5166 GCA_964390165.1 uncultured Prosthecobacter sp.
GCCAGACGGCCCACAAACGGAGTCGCTGCATCGGCCAAGAGCCCTGCTTTGCAGCAGGCCACTGTCACGGTGAGATCCGCGATGACGCAATCGGGTGATGGTTCGCCCGTATCGCCATTCAGTCCGGAGGGAATGTCCATCGCCACGGTGAAAGCGTGTGCCTCCTGATGCATAGCATTCATCTCAGCGGCGAGAGCGCGGATGTCAGTCCTCATCTCCCCGACCGCACCAATGCCGAGCAGCCCATCAAGTTGAACGATGGGCCGCACGAGTTCATCGACCTTCGCTGGAGTTTCGAGCACACACAGATTCGTGAAGGCATCAAGATGTCCGCGCGGCAAAGGCTTCAGCTTCTCGATGGGCCCGCTCAATCTTGCCAGCACCTGCCAGCCAAGCTTTTGCAGCTCACGAGCTGCGACGAGTGCATCGCCAGCATTGTTGCCACTGCCAAGGTAAAGAATCAGCGTGCCGGGAGATGGGAAGAATCGTAGAATCTCCCCCGCGATGCCGCAGCCAGCCTCCTCCATCAAATCTGCCGCGCTCACGCCCCGCTCAAAGGCGCGTTGCTCGATCTCCTGCATCTGGTGGCAAGTCACGAGCATGGCGGAAAACCTCAGTTCGCTTTTTTATACGACACGATCCCCTGGGCGATGCCCTCGGCGATGCGGTTGCGAAACTCGCCGGTCATCATGCGGGCGCGCTCGGTCGAGTTGCTCACGAAGCCGCACTCGATGAGCACCGCTGGATTGCGCGTGGTCTCGCGGATGACGTGGAAGCTTGCGTGCTTCACACCGCGATTCGTCATGCTCGTGCGCTGTACGAGATAGGCCTGGATATAGGCCGCGAGCGTGTAGCCCTTCGTGTGATAGTAATAGCTCTCCACACCTGCGCCGCTGCCGCCGCGATTGTAGTTGTAGTGAACGCTCACGAAGATCGCATTGCCATAGCGGTTGCCCGTGGAGGCACGACCAGACAGCGGAATGAAGACATCGCGTGAGCGGGTCATGATCACCTTGAGGCCTGCCTTTTTCAAAAGCTGCTCCACCCGGCGCGCAGTATCCAGCGCAAGGTGCTTTTCATAAACGTAGCCGATGGCCGCACCGCGGTCGAAGTCGCCATGACCGGCGTCGAGCACCACGGTGTCAAAGGCCTGAACCAAAGGCGATGCCAGGAGCAAAAGCGCCGGAAGCCAAACGTTCAGGGAACGGCGAAATACTGGTGGGAATAAGGAGGCGCAGACCATGCCAGGAAAAGGGGAATCGCATGACACGCAGAGGCCGTGCCATGCTGGACACTATGCGGTAGCGGTTTTGACCGGATGTAGCAAGCCCTTTGGATGAACTCTCATTGCGTTCATTTGTGACGTCCTGACAGGCCACCCGCCGCCAGGGCGTAGTTCTGGAGCCATGCCCACCGACCGCCGATCCTTCCTCAAATCCTCCTCCCTCGCCGCCAGCGCCCTCGCTTTCCCCGCCGTGGTGAAGTCCGCCAGCCCGAACTCGAAGCTCCAAGTCGTGTCCGTGGGCGCGAACGGGATGGCTTTCAGCGACATCAAGAACATTGGTGGTCATGCGAACGTGCAATACGTCGGCTTCTGCGACATCGACAGCACCCGCTTCGACAAGGTCGATGCCGAGCATCCCGGCGTGGCTCACTTCGCCGACTTCCGCGAAATGTTCGCCAAGCTGGGCGACAAATTTGACGCCGTGAACGTCGGCATCCCCGACCACATGCACGCAAAGGTGGCCATCGACGCCATGCGCATGGGCAAGCACGTCTATTGTCAGAAGCCGCTCGCCCACACCGTCTGGGAGGCACGCCAGATGCGCCTCGAAGCCGCGAAGGCCAAGGTCGTGACCCAGATGGGGAATCAGATCCACTCGAACCTCGAATACCGCCTCGGCACCCGCCTGATCAAAGAAGGCGCGATTGGCAAAATCAAAGAAGTCTATTCCTGGGTCGCCGTCACCGGCAACGAGCGCAACAAACGTCTCGCGCCCGCGCCGGGGGCCAAAGTGCCCGCCCATGTGAACTGGGATCTCTGGCTCGGCGTGGCTCCGATGCGCGAGTATGCGCCGTGCTACCATCCCTTTGTCTGGCGTGACTGGCAGGACTTCGGCGGCGGCGCACTCGGAGACTTTGGCTGCCACATTCTCGATCCCGTCTTCACCGCGCTCGGCATCAAAGCCCCGCTCACCATCACGGCTGAAAACAGCGGCGTGAACGAGCACATCTGGCCCACGAACGAAACCATCGAGTATGTCTTTCCCGGCAACGAACTCACCGCTGGCAAGACGCTCAAAGTGACCTGGATGGACGGCGGCCTGCGCCCGGATCGGAAGCTCGCCCGGATGCCTGACAACCTCGACCTGCCACGCAGCGGTTCGCTCTTCATCGGTGAGGAAGGAAACATGGTGCTCGCTCATGTCGCCGGACCTCGCCTTTATCCTTTGGAAAAGTTCACCGGCTTCAAATATCCAAAAGAGCAGGGCCTGAGCCACTGGCACCGCTGGGTGGATGCCTGCCTCGGCGGCGAAAAGACCAGCGATGGCTTCGACTACGCCGGTCCGCTTTCTGAAACCGTGCAACTCGGCAACGTCGCCACCCGTCTCGCCATCGGAGAGATCGACCAGCGCACCGGCCGCCCACTCGATCTCAAGACCCTTGAGTGGGACACCGAAGCCTTCGCCTTCAAGAACAACCCCGCCGCCGACAAGCTTCTCACGAAGACCTACCGCGAAGGCTGGGCCATCTGATCAAACGCCAAGTCCCGCATAATACGGAGCGATCCGCCGCGCGTGCTCGTCATACGCGGCTTCGAAGAGTTCCGTGGCGCGCTCGACACCGACAACCACTCCCGCTGTAAGCACTTTGGGTGGCTGACCTGCTCTCACGAGACGGTCAGCCACTTCGGCTTTGATGGCATTCACCAGCAGGCAGCCACCCACCGTGCTGCCAGGTGCGACAGGCGTTTCGAGTCCTTCGATCTTCACCATCGCGTCTCCGACTGGCGCGCCGGTATCAAGAACGATGTCGGCAAAGTCCTGGAGCTTCTTGCCACCAGGATGCCGCGTCGTGCTGGCATCGGCGTGGACCTTGGAAATGATAGCCACCACCTTCACGCCACGCCGCCGAAACTCCTCCGCCATCTCCACCGGCACGACATTGCAGCCGCTGGAAGACACGACGAGCGCGCTATCACCTGCCTTCAGATCAAAGTTCCGCAAAATGCGTGCCGCGAGGCCGCTCACGTTCTCCAGGAACATCGCCTGACGCTGTCCATTCGCACCGACTACCAGATTGTGGAAGGTCAGTGACAGCTCAACGATGGGATTGAAGCCCGGAAACGAGCCGTATCGCGGCCACATCTCCTCCACGAGGATACGGCTGTGCCCCGAACCAAAGACATGCACCATTTGCCCAGCGAGGATGGTCTTGGAGAAAAGGTCCGCCGTCTGTGAGATGAGCGGAAGCTGCGCGCGGACGCAGTCGATGAGGTTCGCGGATTTGGCGAGGTAGGTTTCAGCAGGAGTCATGCGGAGCTTTAGATAAAGGATTAACGGGATTTCAGGATGGACAGGATTTGGAAAACTGGAGGAAATAAATCATGTGAATCATGCCATCCTGTTAATCCTGTAAAATGAGGTTCCTAACACACCCATAAGCCCCCGCCCACTCTCCAGCCGAAGCGCGAGCGAGTCGGACGCGATGCCCGCCAGGAGCCCATTCGTAATCGTCGAGATAGGTTTGCAGCGGCTGCATGAGTTGATCGCCCGCACCGGAGGCGATGCCCCCGCCGAGGATCACGAGTTCGGGATCGAGGACATTGACCAAAGAGACAATGCCGACGGCAAGGTAGCGCACGGATTCAAGCCAGAGCGCCTTCGCATCAGCATCACCTGAAGCTGCGGCAGCGACGAGAGCGTGCGTGTTCTCATACTTCCCGGCCCCGCGCTCCTGGAGCGTCTTGTTGCCGAGGAAGGATTCCAGGCTCCCTGGGGTATTAAAAATGTCCTTCGGCTCATTCGCATCGACGGTGATGTGACCGAGATGCCCGCCGCGGCCAATGTGGCCTTTCAGCAAACGTCCGCCGCTCAGCACGGCACCACCGACTCCCGTGCCGAGCGTGATCATGAAAACATCCCGGCAGCCTTTCGCGGCACCGATCCACACTTCGCCGAGCAATGCAGCGTGAGCATCGTTGAGCACCTGCACCTCGCGTTCGAGAAAGCTGGGCCAGTCAAACTTCTCCAGCCCATGCATCCGCCCCGGCATCCAGTCGATGCAGTGTCCATTCGGGTTCGCCAAACCCGGCGCGGACAGCCCGATGCGCAGCTTTTCGACACCAGCTTTGGCTTCCAGCTCATACACGATCTCCCGCACCGTGTGTGCGAAGCGCGGCTCATGACCCACAAACTCGCCATCCAACGTAGGCTTCGAGATACTCGTTAGCAGTTCGCCTAAAGCGCCATCAATGAGCGCTGCCTTGATGTTCGTGCCGCCGAGATCGATGCCTATCGCCAAACTCATGATGCCTTGTTTCTCCCTTCGCTGACAGTCCATCCGCCATCCACGGCAATCACCTGCCCCGTGATGAACTTCGCCGCACGAGAGAGCAGAAAGAGCGCTGCCCCATCGCAGTCTTCAGGTGCGCCCACGCGTCCACCATCAAGCGGTTGCTTCGCGGCCACAAAGTCCATGATCGCCTCATTGCCCACCGCACGCCGCGACATCGGCGTCTCCACCAGTGCGGGAGCGATGACATTCACGCGGATGTTTTGCGGCGCATAGTAGCTGGCGATGGACTTGCTGAAGCCAAGGATGCCCGCCTTAGCCGCCGCATACGCATGACTGGCAAAGAACTCCGGCGATGGCGACCAACCGAGCACACTGCCCATGTTCAAGATGCAGCCGCCACCTCCTTGTTTGATGAATTGCTTCACCGCCGCGCGATTTGAAAGCATGATGGAACTCAGATTCAGATTGAGCGTGTAGCGCAGGCCCTCGTCCGTCATTTCATGCAGCGGACCATCGCCCTGTGCGCGGCCACTACCGCCAGCCACATGGTAAAGCGCATCCAGCCTGCCAACTGCCTCCACCGCCAGTGCGATGGCGCGATCTGAAGTCTCAGATTAAGAAGCATCGCCAGCAAACCCTCGCGCATTG
>CAYMHJ010000420.1:0-5149 GCA_964390165.1 uncultured Prosthecobacter sp.
TCCTCAACCCCACGCTCAACAACACCGGCCCCTTCCGCTGGTGGCTTTACGAGTCCTTGAAGGACAACAAGCCGATGGATTTCTTCGTCACCGAACTGCTGCGCCAGAAAGGCAGCGAGCGTCTCGGCGGACCGGCTGGATTTGGAACCGCTTCGCAGAACGATGTGCCGATGGCCGCGAAGGGCACCATCGTCAGCGCCGCGTTTCTTGGCGTGGAAATGAAGTGCGCCCGCTGCCACGACTCACCCACGAACAAGTCCATGCAGGAAGATCTCTTCCAGCTCGCCGCCATGCTTGGTTCCAAAGAAATCGAGCTGCCACTCACGAGCAGCGTGAACATGGACCGCTTCAAGACACTGACGCGCAAGCCGCTCATCACCGTCTCGCTCAAGCCCGGCACCAAAGTGCAGGCGAAGTGGCCTTTTGCCGAGTTTTGTGATGAGAGCGCCGCCTCGCTCGCCAGCGATCCGAAGGACTCGCGCGACCAGCTCGCCACCATGATCACCGCGCCACAGAACGAGCGCTTCGCGCAGGTCATCGCCAACCGCATCTGGTCCCGATTCATGGGCCGCGGCATCGTCGAGCCAGTCGATGACTGGGAGAAAGGCAAGCCCACGCATCCCGAACTGCTCAAATGGTTGGGCCGTGAGTTTGTCCGCGGTGGTTACGACATGAAGAAGCTCGCCCGCATCATCCTCACCTCGAATGCCTATCAGCGTGCCACTGACAGCGCGTTGAAGGAAACCAGCCCGCTTTACACCAGCCCCGCACCGCGCCGCCTCTATGCCGAGCAAATCGTGGACAGCCTCTTCGCCGCCACCGGCAAACCTTTCCGCACCGAGGAAGTCTGCCTCGACATCGACAATCAGCGCGACCTCAAAAACGCCATCCATCTCGGCAAACCACATCGCAGTTGGATGCTCACCAGCACCAGCAACGAGCGTGACCGCCCCAGCCTCAACCTCCCGCGCATCCAGGCCGTCACCGACGTGCTCGGCGCTTTTGGCTGGCGCGGCGCACGACAGGACCCCACCAGCAAACGCGACGCCGACCCGAACGTCCTCCAGCCCGCCATCCTCAGCAACGGCACCGTCGGCATCTGGCTCACTCGTTTGAGCGACGACCACGGCGTCACCAGCCTCGCCTTGAAGAAACAGCCTGTGGATCAATTCATCGACCAGCTCTTCCTCAAACTCCTCACCCGCCACCCCAGCGCCGAAGAACGCGAGCTTTACACCAAGCATCTCGCAGAAGGCTACGAATCACGCATCGTGAAACTTGAAACCTTAAACTTGAAACCTCAAAGCACCCGCACACGCACGCCTTATGTGAGCTGGTCCAACCACCTCGACGCCGAAGCCACCAACGTCCGCATGGCCCAAGAAGCCGCCGCCCGAGCCGGTGACAAGCCCACCGACCGCCTCAACGCCGACTGGCGCCAGCGCCTCGAAGACATCCTCTGGGCCATGCTCAACGCCCCCGAGTGGGCCTTCAGCCCGTAAAGTTGCCCAGTTGCGCCGCAAGTGGAGTCGAGGGTTGCTTTCGAAATGTTCTCAGGACATCTTACAGCCATGGAAACGGTCGTCACAACATCACAGCAACCTTCCCAGGAACCATCGACTCCGCGTCTTCGCTATGTACCGAAGCCCAAGGGGTCGTGGAAAAAGATCGTCGGCAGCATGAAGGGGTGCGAGCATTCGGAGGAAGCTTTTCGTCTTGGTGCCGAATGGCGCGAGCAAATGAACCGTGAGGGACGTTGACCGGGATGTTCGTCATTTTGGACACGAACCACTATCGTGAACTCGTCCATGAAACTGAGGTCGGATCGAGGCTGCAAAAGCGGATCGCTGACAGCGAGGCGGATGTTTTCACCACGGTCATCACGGCTCAGGAAGTCACCCAGGGTTGGATCGCGGCGATCAATCGCAAACCTGCCGGACGAGAGCAGGTGGAATTTTACGAGCTATTTCTTCGGGCACTACGCGCCTTGGAACGGGTTGTTGTCCTGCCTTTCGACGATGAATCGGCAAATGTCTTCCACGACTTCCCAACCAGTCTTCGGCGCATCGGCACCATGGATCTCAAGATCGCCGCCATCGCCAAATCACACGACGCCCTGCTGCTCTCCCGAAACCTCGTGGACTTCCAGCAAGTGCCGGGACTTAAGGTGGAGAACTGGCTGGACTGACCTTGAATAGAACGATGTCCCCCGCCGCTGAATCTCTGCTGCCTTTGCTCCACTCGCTGCCGAAACAGGACCGCCTTGAGTTAGCGGCGTATTTTAAGCGCGGACTGATTTCCGACCCGAAAATGAGTTCGGCAGACAAAAGACTCCTCAAGCAGGGGCTGGCTCTCAAGCCGCGCCAGCGCCGATTGCTCGCGGATTTTCTGTCGATGCTGAACCACCCAACGGACGATCCGGTGGAGAAGATGCTCCAGGAGATTTTGAAACGTGGAAACGGCCTTCGTTATGAGATCGAATGGCGGTTGAATGAGACGCTGCCACAACGCGAGCCTCCGCCACTCTCCAAAGCGCAGGCGGCAGAGCTGAAACGCCGCATGCGCGAGGTGGACTCTGGAAAGGCTCGCCTGATTCCCTGGGAAAAGGCGAAGGCCAAAATGGACGCTTTGAGCGCCAAATGGAGAGCCAAGGCGGAAGCCGAAGCTGCCGCCGCTCGGATCGACTGGAGCCGCAAGCCAAGAGCGGGGTTCGTTCCCGCAGACGTGGTGCTGCAAAAGATTCGGCAGGCTTTCGAAAAGAAAACGGGACCGAAGCGGCAGTAGGATCTCATCCCCCCACGAAAGTGAGGTGCCCTACGAGGTGAAAAAAGACTCCGAGCGGCGTTTAATACGACGATGAATCCCATGAACCGCCGCTCCTTCCTCACCTCCGCCGCTGCCTTCGGCGCCTCGCCTTTGTTTGCAAACAACACGCCCATCCACACACCGAAGGGCAAGGCGGAGCATTGCATCTTCATCTGGCTCGGCGGCGGCATGGGGCAGATCGACACCTTTGACCCGAAGAGGCTCGGCAATAACATCGACAAGCAGAAGGTTGCCGGTTCGCTCTACAAGGCCATCGACACCACGGTCAAAGGTGTGCAGGTGACCGAGCATCTGAGCAAAACGGCGAAGGTGATGGAACACGTCACCGTGATACGCACGGTGAACCACCACGTCATCGACGAGCATGCTTTCGCCACGAACATCGTCCACACAGGCCGCATGATCTCTGGCAATGTCGTGTATCCGAGCATCGGCTCGATCATCGCCAATCAGCGCGGCGCAGCCAGCCCTGATGTGCCCGCTTATATTCTCATTGGTTATCCAAACGTCAGCCGTGGGCCGGGCTTCCTCGGCGCGAAGAGCGGCTATGTTTATCTCACGGACACGAACACCGGCCCTGCGGGCTTCACCCGGCCTGAATACGTGGATGAGAAGCGTGCGGAGATTCGTCACCAGCTTCTGAAGCCGCTGATGGCACGCACCACGAAAGGCTCCGCCGCCGCCGACTACGAAATGGCCCAGCAGGAGGCGCTTCGCCTCGCCGGACCGAAGTTCATGCGTCACTTCAATCTCAAGGAAGAGCCCGACACGCTGCGCAACGACTATGGCGGCGAGTTCGGCCAGCGCTGCCTACTTTCCCGTCGCCTCGTTCAAGCGGGCGTGCGCTTCATCGAAGTCTCGCACAACCTCAACTTCATGAACGGTACCGGCTGGGACATTCACAACGAGGGCTACAAGAACCAGCACCTGCTCATTCAGGAACTCGACACCGCCCTCTCCGCTCTCATCCGCGATTTGAAGGACAAGAAGCTCCTCGACAAGACGCTCATTGTCGTCGGCACCGAGTTTGGCCGTCCACCAGAGTTCGATGGTCGCGGCGGACGTGGTCATCAGGGCACCGCCTTCTCGATGGTGCTCGCCGGTGGTGGACTCAACCACTGCGGCGCGTATGGCGTCACCGATGAACTCGCCAAGAAGCCAGTCGAGAATCCTGTGCCTCTCGTCGATTTCCACGCGACGATTCATGCTGCGATGGGCATTGATCCGAACAAGGAACTCATGGATGGCACCCGCCCCGTGCCCATCACGGATGGTGGCAAAGCGGTGACAGCGCTGTTTGGCTGATCACCATTCCAGCCAGACGCGCTTCTGGTGGAAGTCGAAGGTGACGCGGTAGTCTTTGAGATAAAATGAACCCACACGCGGAATGCCGGGGGATATGTCCACCTCGGCATTCTTGTGACTGCCACCCAGCAGCCTGATCTCGGGCAGCGTCACGGTTCGGAGACGTGCCTTGTCAGAACTGACCATGCCGCCGACGGCCACGAGTATGAGACCTTCGACAATCTTCCCCTGATCCTGCACCCCGAGCTTTTTGGCGATGGCTTCGTCGATCTCGACACCGTTAAAGGAACCTGTGTCGATGAGGCAGGACCATGTCACCCCCTTCGACTTGAGTTCGATGAAGGGCACATCGTGCTTGATACGAAATGGAGCGGATGATGACTGGCTGTGCGCAGGTTTGAAGCGTTCCCTGAAGGCCAGCGTGGCCATTTTCTTCGGGTAGTCGATGGTGACATAGGAACAGTATCGGGCCAGCAGGTCGAACCCGAGGATGTTCGACGGATAATTTATTCCATCTCCGAAGCTTTCGTGAGTGCGGACAAAGCATGGATAAGTCGGCAGCGTCCAGGTGGCGATGCGGAGAGGTGAGACGAGACCGACAAGACCCGCTTCATTCCCCACGACTCCGATCATCATCGCCTGAGCCTCGCTGGCCTTGATGGTGGGGATGCGCAGCTTGGTCGCGGTGCTGGCACCGAGCACCATGCGTGCAGCGCCGGTGTCGAGCAGCATGGAGAGCGGTTGATCCTCGGGGCCTGCGGCCTTGATGACGGGCGTGTTTGAATTCAGGGCGAAGGGAATGATGACCTTCTGTGCTGGAAACGACCGTCGGGTTTCGAGATCGACACCCTTCAATCGCCTGGCAAATTCGTCCCGCGAGATGGCACGGGACTGAAGCTTGCGCATCGTGCCTGCGCTGACCGGACCATGACCGCTGAGATTGACACAGCCAGCCGTATGCAGAACGACGAGCAGCAGACCAACGAAGACAGTCAACCGGCGCATGTCAGATTATAGA
>CAYMHJ010000421.1:0-5122 GCA_964390165.1 uncultured Prosthecobacter sp.
CCAGCTTCCTCGGCCACGACCAAGTCGCCCTCCTCCACCCCAAAGGCCGCCACGAGCTCGCCCACGTCCGCGCCTTTCGCGAGATGGTCATGAAGGGCCTGAAGGCGGAGGCGTGAGTGTCCCCTTGGCTGATAGCGGAGGAGGTTCGACAGGAGAATGGGGACAGAAGAATGAGAATCAGAATATTCTTCTGCCCCCCATACTCCTGTCGATTCACCGATGCTCCACCCACGGCTTCCGCTTCTCACTGAATCGTCCGCAGGTAGGCGGCGATGTCGGCGAGTTGTTGATCGGTGAAGCCTTCGGCTAGGGGGAGCATGACGGATTTGCCGGCGACGTAGCCGGCGGCCTTGATTTTGCCGAGGGGAATGACCTGCGGGACGCCGCCCATGAGCAGCAGCGTGATGTCCTTGGGCGTCTCGGCTTTTTTGAAGCCTTCGAACGTTTCGCCGGTTGTGGTTTCAATGCGGTAGAGGCGGAAGACCTGCTCGATGGCGGCATCGGGGGCGAGGATGGAGGTGAGGAGACCGTCGAGGTCGCGTTTCGATGAGCCATCGAGCGGCGGGCCGAGGCTGGTGCTCTTGCCTCCGATGACGTGGCAGGCAAGGCAGAGGCTCTCGACGATGGGGCGGCCTTGCTCGGCTTTCGCGTTGGTGACGAGCTTTTTCACGGATGTGAGGCGTGCTTCGACTTTGGCGAGAGCCTCCGCGCTCGGCGCTGGGGCTGTGGCGATGACTTTGTCCCACTTCGATTCGGCGATCTGCGCGGCGGGTGATTTTGTTTCCGCCAGCGAGAGCAGGAAGTCCTGGAAGGTCCGCTCGTAACTGCCGCCGAGCGCGAGGTAGGTGCCGTTCCAGCCTTTGATCTCGTTCTTCGGCGCGGGCTCGCTGCTCCAGCGTTTCAGCCACGCGATGTGTCGCGGATTCACGGGCCCCGCAGCGCGGCGGAAGAAGCGGAGGACCTCGTAGCGCACGGTCCACTGGCGTTCGTCGGACAGCGGTTGGAGCAAATCAAACGCGATGTCCTCCGACACGTTCAGCGTGCTCAGGGCACGCACGGCCTCGCGACGGAGATCGGTGGAGGCATTGGTGAGCAAGGACTTCCACAGCGTGGCATCGAAGTGGCTGAGTTCCTCGAGCGACCAGAGCGCGTGAATGCGCGTGTCGGTGCCCGCTTTGGCATCGGTGAGGATCTGGGTGAGCGCGGGGATGAGTTCAGTGGCCTTGCGCTCGCCGATTTGATGCCAGGCGGCACGCATCTCCCAGGTGCGGTCGGCCTGAAGATGAGCGGGCAGTTCTGCGGTGGGCACGCGGGTCATGTCCGGCACGGTGGCGAGTGTCTGCGAGCGATGCCGCACGCGCCAGATGCGACCTCGTTCCTTGTCACGAGCAGGATGATCGCGGGCGATTTCGTTGTGCGAGATGATGCGGTTATACCAGTCGGTGATGTAAAGGCAGCCATCGGGGCCGAAGGTGAGCGCCACCGGACGAAACATCGGATCGGCGCAGGAGAGCAGGTCGCCACGCTTTTCAAAGGTCCACACACCTCGCTCATCGAGCTTTGCAGAGATGGCCTGCACCTTGCCGAGGATGGGATTGGCGATGTAGAGCAGGCCATGCCACGGCGCGGGAAAGCTGCCGGATCGATCATCGCAAATCGCCAGGCCGGAGAAGCCGGTGCCGCCGAGGTTCAGGTCCTGCGCGGTCGGTGGATGCAGCGGCGAGTCGGGATGCAGCCGCATTGAGGCAAAGGCCGGATAGCTCGAATCTTCCTCAAACGGCACGACGCTGTAGCCGAGATCATTGGCCTCATGAATGAACACACGCCCGGTGCGGCTCGGTGCCCAGCTCCAGATGTTGTTCAGACCGGCGCTGAGGATGCGGGTGTCCGTGCCGTCCGGCTTGATGGAGGCCACCAGCGTGCGATTGAAAACGAAGGCGCGTCCTGCGGCATCCGTGATGCGGCCGGAGTTCAGCAATCCCTGCGAAAAACCGACGCGACCACCGGGCAACCACGTGAGCTGATGCGGCAGCGTGTGCGTGTCCTGCGTGCCAAAGCCCCGCAGCAGCACGCGGCGATCATCCGCGCGGCCATCGCCATCTTTGTCATCGAGAAAAACAATCTCCGGCCCCTGCGCGACGAACGTACCGCGACCGTGAGGCAGCACGGACATCGGCAACACCATGCCATCGGCAAACACACGAGGCGTCTGCGGCGAGCGTGCCGTGGGCGTGTCAAACACCACGATGCGGTCCTTGCCCGGCTGCTGCCAGATCGCCTCATCCTTATCCGCCGGATACATCGTCGCCGTCACCGACCAAAGACGCCCGGCGTCATCAAACGTGGCCATCACCGGTTTCGGCAGCCCGGTCTCCTCGCTGGCGACGAGGTCCAGCTCGAAGCCTTCGGCGAGTTGAAAGCTCTGCCGCTGAGCTTCGGGCGTCTGCGCGGAAACATGCTCGCTGTTGTAGCTGAGATCACGCTTGGGCTTGGGGTCGGACGGCTTCGCTTGAGGTGCGACTAATGACTTTGCCACGGCAACCACATCCGCCTCTGCACCAGCAGCCAACACGAGGTAATCGAGTCCCAGCATGTAGCCACTTTTCGCTGCGGGATTGGCCCCCTTGACCGTGATGCGCAGACGGTGCTCGCCTGCGGAAAGCGGCACCGCCGCTCCCAACGGGAGCGTGCCGGTGTGAACCACGCCATTGTTATAAAAGTCGAGCGGACCCGCGAGCGGCTGTCCATCAAGGGCGAAGTCGAACACGCCTTAATCGACCGCCTTCGTAAATCCTCCGCCGAGGCGATACACGCCCTCCTTTACCACAGGCAAGGCCAGCTCCAGCGACTCGCCCGGCTTTGCTCCCGTCCACCAGAGATGCGCTGTGCCGCTCCACGTGCCCTGACTGTAGCGCTGCAAGTCCTGCACGCGCGCCTGGCCGCTGACCTTCTTGACCTCGATTTTCTCACCTTCCATGAAGAGCGGTTCCGCCGCTGTCGCAACGAGTGGGATCCAAAGGCAGGCAAGCCAAGTGCGGACGTTCATGGGAGACGGCAGGATTGATCGATTGGGCGTCATTTCCATCAAGCAGGCAGGTTGAAATCAAACACCACGACGCGCTCCAGGCACGGCACGACCATCGCCTTCACCTCCTCATGCACCGGATGCGGCAGATACTCATCCCGCGCCTGCGGACTGGCGAAGGTCATGATGAAACCATGCGTGTAGCCGTCATTGAGGCCTTCCGCCGAATCATACGGACCAAAATGAAAATCCAGCAGCCCCGGAATGCGTCCCACCATGCCCGCCATCGCCTGAAAGCATTCCGCGATGCAGGTTTCGGTGATGTGCGCTTTGAACTGGAAACAGCCGTAATGTTTGACCTGGGGCATGAGGAGATTGGTAGGTGAGTTTACACTCATACGCGAGCACAACACACCTTCCACCACGCCTCAACCCACGAAAGCCTGCCTGAAACACACGTCGCAGGCGAGGTGGGATGCTTTTCGCCGATGAGGCAGAGGTTCGACAGAAGAATGGGGACAGAAGAGCCGAGCGAAGCGAGTCCGACAGCCGCTGGCCGCCCGCAGGGAAGCGGAGCGCATCAATGATCTGATTCTTTATTCTTCTGTCCCCATTCTCCTGTCGATAAACCTCATCGCACCGCCCCCGGCTCCAATCCCACCGGCTTCCCATTGCTCGCCTTGCTCAGCGGATTGTCAGCAGCGGAGATGAAGTCTTTAAAATGGAGCGGGGCGAGGGTGCTGCCGGTTTGGTGGAGTTCGGTTTCGCGCCAGGCGGTTTCGATTTTTCGCCACTCAATGAGTGCCATTCGCTTTCGCCTTTCCGGCAGGCGCTTTCGTCATCGGGCCAAACTCATCGTCCAACATGCCGTGCAATCGCTTCACCAGTGGGGCCTGCTCGGGGTTTGCGATGACGTTGTGATACTCGGCTTCGTCGGTGCTGTGGTCGTAGAGTTCGGTGGAGCCGTCGCGGCGTTCGGTGAGGCGCCAGCGTTGGGTACGGATGGTGCGACCGTTGCCCCATTGGCAGAAGGCTCCGGGTTTGCCTTCAGCTTTTGGGTCGTGGAGGAGTGGGAGGAAGCTTTTGCCGTCGAGTGAATCGGGAGCGGGCAGCGAGGCGAAGTCGCAGAAGGTGGGGAAGAGATCGAGCAGCTCGACGAGGCCGCTGGCCTTGGCGTTTTTTGCACCCTGCGGATGGCGCACGATGAGGGGGACGCGCAGGACTTGCTCATCGATGCTGTGTTTGCACCACTGACCGCGCCAGCCGAGGTGATAGCCGTGATCGCTGGTGAAGACGACGAGGGTGTTGTCGAGCTGGCCTTTGGCGCGGAGGTGATCGAGCAGGCGACCGATCTGCTGGTCGAGCGTGGTGACGGCGGCGTAGTAGGCGCGGAGGCCTTCGCGGTGATGGGCCTCGCTCATTTCCATGCCGGGCTCTTGCAACAGGGAACCGGGCGGAAGGGGCGTGGCAGCCGTGGGTGTGGTTTCTGGGGTGAACTTTGCCGGATCATGCTGGTCGTAAATCGTGCGGGTGCTGTCCCAGGGCACATGCGGCGTGTGAAAGCCGATGGCGGCAAAGAAGGGCTTGGAGGGATCGCGTTCCTTGTCGAAGAACTGGATCATCCGCTCCGCGCGTACCCAATCGCCCATCGCTTTCGGCGAGTCCGCCAGGCGGATGAGGGAGACGCGTTTGCGCTGTTGGCCGAGGTCTTCATCTAAGGAGGTGTTCTGGGTGGGCAGCTTGGCGGCCAGGTCATAACTCTTCACACGCACGTCCCAGGCCTTGGGATCGGTGTAGGCGTCGTTGAGCTCGTCGTGATCGATCTTGCCGATGGCTGCGGTTTGGTAGCCATGCTCGCGAAACCAGCGGCCCAAGGTCATGGTGTCCGGGTGCTTGATGAAATGATTGGCCTTGGCATGGCGGGTGTTCAGCCCGAGCATGAAGGAGGTGCGACTGGGCGTGCAGACAGCGCCCTGGCAGTAGGCGCGGTTAAAGACGACGCCTTCGCTGGCGAGTCGGTCGACGTTCGGCGTGATGGCCGCCTTGTCACCGTAGCAGCCGAGACGCGTCGCGAGGTCATCGGCGATGATGAAGAGG
>CAYMHJ010000422.1:0-5103 GCA_964390165.1 uncultured Prosthecobacter sp.
TCTGACCATGTCTTCGCCATTCAAGATCATATCTCCGACGATGCGGCGGCTTTCGCGTGGACCGCCGATGTAGGCAAGCCAGGTGAGGTCGTAATTCGTGTATTGCTCCGCCTTGAGGGTCTTCAGCGCGGAGACGGCACCATACACGGCGCGGAAATTGTGATCACGGATGAGTTCGAGATCATTGATGGGATGTTTGTCGAAGCCGCTCTCCCAAAACCACTCGCCGTGGAGGTATTCCTCGGGATTGGGCACCGGTGTGTAGCCGAGATCGTAGCCGGTCATGTTTGCGGCGTTTTTCTTACCCACGGGAGCCAGCGGCCGAGGTTCGGGGAAGTCCTCCAGCTTCAAAGGCAGCGACCAGGGTGTGGCGGGCCATGTGACCGGCTTTTTCAAGTTCTGCATCACCCACATGTTGCTCATGCCCATGCGGCCTTTTTCTTCCATCATGAACTGTGCGCCAGCGAGCGCACCGACGCTGCCGTGGCCGGTGCAATCGACGAAAAACTTGCCGACGAAGCGGGTCTCCTTGCCCGTCTTTGCATCCAGGCCGATCACGCTGCGGATGTTCTTGTCATCCTTCGTCATCTCCACGCCATAGACGTGAGTGCTGAGGAAGAGGTCGATGCTCTTTTCCGCCTTCACGACCTCTTCTTTGAGCTTGTCATTGAACTCTGCCGGATCTGCCGCCGGGCTGTTGCTGGCGCGGTCGGCGAACTCTTCCACGATCTCGCCGAGGTGTGGATACAAGCCGCGGCGCGTGCCGCCCATGGCCCACACCTGGATCTCGCTGGACCCGTTGCCACCGAGCACGGGGCGATTTTGAATGAAGGCCACTTTCAAAGCCTGACGAGCACCCGAGAGCGCTGCGCCCATGCCGGAGTAACCTCCGCCCACGACCACGAGATCGTATTCCTGGGTCTCGGGAGCCTTTTCGGGAAGGCCGAGCAGCTTGCGGCGCAGTTGGTTGGTGGCCATGAGATCAGCCGGAGGTGTGAAGCCTTCTTCGCTGCTGAGCAAAATGGCATCCACGCGGCCATCGAAACCGGTCAGGTCATGCAGGCCCACCTTGACCATGCTTGACGATGTCTTGACCACTCCGGCCTTCTCCCAGACCCAGTCTTTGCCTTCCGTGCCCAGCACCTTCTCCAGCTTCGTTCCATTCACGCTAACCTGAAACTTGCCCGGAGCCTCTGCCGTGAGACCAAAGGGAGCCACCCAGTTCTTCGTGCGAACCCAGACGCTGTAGCTGCCTGCGGGTGCGCTGACTTCAGTCTCCGCATCTTTGACGACTTTCCCCATGCCGTGCGCCATCAGGTAGGGCGAGCCCATGATGTCGATGAATTGAGTATCCATCACCCAGCCGCCAGGGCTGGAGAAGGATTCGGCTTCGATCCACACCTGCTCAGCTTGAGCAGCGGTGGACAGGGCGATTGCAGCGAAACAAAGGCGGAGTGATTTCATGGCAGGGCGGGTTGGTTTTGAGAGGCGATCCTAAACGCAGATCAGGCGGGATAACAATCACAAGCAGACGGTTACAGTAACTTCGATTTCATCCAAAGAATGGAGCGAGGACATTCCGGGCGACTTTCAGTGCCTTCATGCGACCTTCCAGAGTTTTGCCGAAGGTGTCGTCCTCGACCTCGATGCAGAGCGGGCCGTCGTAGCCGATGCGCATGAGCTCGGCCATGAACTTAGCCCAGTCGATGTCGCCATAACCTGGAATGCGCGGCTGGTGCCACTTCAGCGGGAAGTCGAATCGGCCAACTTCGTTCAGTGCGGCGTGGTCGATCTTCACGTCCTTGGCATGAACGTGGAAGAGCTTGGATTTGAACTCTGCCAGTGGGCTGAGCGGGTCCATGCCTTGCAGGATGAAGTGACTCGGGTCGTAGTTCAGGCCGAAGTTTGGCGAATTGATGTCGCTGAAGGCACGCCGCCAGATGGCGGGCGTGGTCATGAGGTTCTTGCCGCCGGGCCATTCATCGCGAGTAAAGGACATGGGGCAGTTCTCGATGCCGATCTTCACGCCATGATCCTCGGCGAAGGCGATGATGGGCTTCCAGATCTTCAAAAAGCGCGGCCAGTTGTCATCAACGGTCTTCGTCCAGTCACGACCGACGAAGCCGTTCACGTTTTTCAAACTGAGCTTCGGTGCTGCGGCGATGACCTTCTTGAAATGCGCCACGGCCACACGCGAAGTCTCCGCATCGGGATCGAGCATGTTCGGATAGTAGCCGAGCGCACTGATCTCCACGCCCTGATCCTGGCACCGCGCGAGGATATCCTGCGCTTTCGTCTTCGTCAGCGAGGTGACATCAATGTGCGTGACACCGGCATACTTGCGCTCCGCTTCGCCGACGGGCCAGCACATGACCTCGATGGTGGAGAAGTTTTCGTGGCGGGCGAAGGAGAGGACGTTCTCAAACGAGAGTTCCGGAAGGATGGCAGTGACAAATCCGAGTTTCATGGCTGGAGAATGAGAGCGCAGTTCTAGTGAGGACGCACTCTCATTCTCGCTCACCGCGGAGAGGTCACATCGTGCGTTTGGGGAAGATGACGACCTGCCCTGCATGCTGGGGTGTTTTGGCGGTGCTGGTGGCGGGTGCCACAGGCAGCTCACTGAGGATGAAGAAGCCTGAGCCCATGTCCGCCTCCGACTTGAGCACGCCTTCAAAGTTCACCGTGCGGGTGATGACCGGCACGCGATCTTTAAGCACGAGTGAGCCTTTGAATAAGCCTGTCTTGGGGTTGATGGAGCTGATCTTCATCACAGTGGGGTTCACAAGCTTGTCTGAAGAGAAGAAGGTGCTGTGAGCTTTCGTGACTCGAAAGTTTTGAATCAGCCCGGCAGACTGCGTCGCGCTGTCGATGCCGCCATTTAGCAGTACCACCCACGCATTGGTCTGGCCTGTGCCTACATCCACCATGTCCAGCACCAGCTTGTTCAGACTTGGTGGCAGGTACTCACCTCCATCGACTTGGAGGTTTACCTCAAAGCCCTGTGGGAAAATGAGGGCGGACTGCGGTTTCTTCAGCCAGCGGAGACTGCCAGTGAGGGTGTTCAGGGTTGCGGGTGTCACCGGCACAGCGAGCGCAGGCGCACCGAGGATGGAGCCTTTGTTTGTGTAGAGGCTCTGGAATATCGGCACACGACCGTCCGGCCACAGCGTGGCGCTGCCAGTGAGGCTGGTGCCGTCTGCGAGTTTGCCCGTCCAGCTCACAGCCCCCTTGTCAGAGGAAGTCAGCGTGAGGTAGCCTGGGCCTTCTGGAGTCTCATGCACAGGCTGCATGGGCTCTGCAGCAGGCGCAGGAGGGCCTGCGGGCACCTCCAGGGTGGCTGTGTAAGCGGCTTTCAAGTCGGCTGGAGAGCTTCCTGTAGGCCAGGCATGACGCCAGCCTTCGAGAGTGGCTGCTCCACCATCCATCTCCTGCTCCGTGAGTGTGCCTGAGAGCTGAGCCACAGGCTGCAAACGATCTGGAATGCTCAGCTGAAGTTGCAGGGCTAGGGCGGAGTTGCCAGTGCGGGTAAGAGTGATCAAGGCCATTGGATGGCCGCTGAGAGGCACTTCCCAGGCACCTTTGATGGGCAGGGACTTGCCACCCAGCTTCAGCGTGCCGCTCAAAGCGCCTCGCGTGGTCGATGTTAGGCTGAGATGGCCTCCAAGATCATCATTCACAGCATCGTCCTCGCTGACCAGTGCCGTGAATCTGCCACCTGCGGCGATGGGAAATGGATTAATCTTGATGTCGAAGTTGATGCTTACCACCGTGGTGATGGCGGCGTTGATGGCTTTGATGACGACACGCTTCGTGACTGCCTCGGTGGGGCGGCCAGTGATGGTCCCGGTGGCTTGGACGATGCTCAGGCCTTTGGGTAGATTCGTGGCGGTATAGGTCACCGGTGCGTTCAGCGTCGGAATGACGAGGTTGTAGGTGCCGCCGACGATGCCTTCAGGGATCGGATCAGGCACGATCAACTGCGGAGCGATGACTCCTGCCTGCGTGATGCTGTGGGCAATGCCAGCAATAACGACGGTGCCTTTACGTTCTGTTTTGGCCGCATTTGGCAGCACTGTGATGGTGACAGTGCCATCTCCATAACCACTAAGCGGAGAGACAGAAACCCACGACAAGCTTTCCACTGCACTCCAGCCGCCCTCCGTGGTGATGGTGACAGGATAGCTGATGCTGGCAGAAGCGATGTTTTTCGTCTCTGGATCAAGGGTGGCTCCGGTGAAATTGATCGTGACAGTGGTAGTGTCCGTGCCGCCAAAGCCATCTTTCATTGTGTAATTGAAGCTGGTTCCCGTCAGCGGGAAGGTCGTGGCAGCGGTGAAGACAAGGTTGTTGCCCACCTTGGTTACTTTGCCCGCAGCCGCTGGAGGCGAGGTGAAGCTGACGAGGCTCAGCGTGTCACCATCGGGGTCCGTGTCATTGTCCAGCACGTCCAGAGTCAGCACGCCGCCGGGCCGCGCTTCATAGGTGTCGGGTTCGGCGCTAGGTCCGTTGTTCAGCGTGGTGAAGGTGAGATTGCCACCGTTGGCATCGCCATTGTCGCTATGGGCATGGACACGGAAGTTATACTTTGTGTGGGCTTGAAGGCCGGTGATCACGGCCCAAACCTGAGTCTCGGTGTTGCCATCCACGAAGTGTTGCTCTGCTGGGAATCCATTGCCGTAAGTAGTCGTCAGGCCGTAGTCGAAGCCGACAAACGCTTCGACACCTTTAGGGTTCACTTTGCCCTTCAGCCTAGCACCGGAACTAGTGATGTCTGCCGCAGCCAAAGTGGTCACGAGCGGAGCGACTGCCGCCGGAGTCTTGAAGCTCATCACGGCTCCCAAAGTAGTGCCGACGCCGTTTTCAGCGCTGATGCGGTAAAAGTAGTTTTTGTTCGGCTGGAGACCATAAATCTGCCCCGTCACCGGAGTCGCCACGGAGGTGTTGAGCACGTTTGGCGTGGCGTCGATGGTGTTACTTAGCGTGGTAGAGGTCAGACCCCAGAGGAACTGAACCGTCGTATTCAATCCGAAGGCATTCACTTCACCGGCGACGTTGATATGGCTCCGGTTTTGGCAAGTGAAAATGTGGGTTCGCTGTCATTTG
>CAYMHJ010000423.1:0-2633 GCA_964390165.1 uncultured Prosthecobacter sp.
CAGTGCGAGGGTTGGACCGTGCCGTTGTTGTTGAACTGCGTCTTCTTCACGTCCCCCGGCATCGGCTTGCCCGCGAACTTCTTCAGCATCGGCTTGTGATCGAAGGAATCGACATGCGACACGCCGCCGCTCATATAGAGAAAGATGACGCTGCGTGCTTTCGGCGCGAAGCGCTTCGCCCGATGCACTAGCGCAGCTTGCGCTTCTTCCTGCATCAGCCCGGCCAAAGCGGCCATGCCGAAGCCGGTGGAGGCGCGGGAGAGGAGATGACGGCGGGAAAGGTAGGACATGCAATGATCTACGGGCTTCAGAGAACCATTCTCAAGCCCGACGGCCTTTTTCAGAATGCAAAATAGGCTCCGAAGTAAATCGCGCTGGCACGACAGGCTCCTGGTGACGATGCAAGGTTGACACCCCACCCATGGGCGGCATTCTCGGGCGTCCACCTCCGAAGGCGGCTCGTTCGTCATTTGCCCTTCGGTTTCGTCATCCCTTTCCCCCACCATGCATTCCTCCCTCGAACTCAAGCGCGAAGTTGAAGCCGTCCAGATCCCCAGCGGAGAAAGCATCAAGCTGCCTCTGGGGCTGAAGGTGATCATCACCCAGTCTCTCGGCGGCACTTACACGGTGGCCACGGACTTTGGTCTGGCCCGCATAAGCTCGAATGATGTGGACGCTCTTGGCATCGAGCCCGAAGCGAGCAAGAAGGAGCAGGACAGCAGCTCCTCGAACATCCCAGCAGATGCCAGCGATCTGGAAGGGCAGGTTTGGAACCAACTCAAAAATGTCTATGACCCGGAGATCCCGGTGAACATCGTGGATCTCGGTCTGGTGTATGACTGCAAGGTCGAGCAGGATGCCGAAGGCAAAAACAAGGCGGTGGTGAAGATGACCCTGACGGCCCCCGGCTGTGGCATGGGGCCGACAATCGCGGCGGATGCACAGAGCCGCATCATGACCATCGAAGAGATGGATGACGCAGCCGTGGAACTCGTCTGGGAACCAGCCTGGAATCAGGGCATGATCTCCATCGAGGGAAAGATGAAGCTGGGGATGATCTGAACCCGCCACTCCCATGGCTCGCTTCAAACCACCCGGCCAGTGCCCGAACTGCGGCGAGTGGGTGCCGCGTGGCGCGATGGCCTGTGATGACTGCGGCTCCTGCGCCAAGTCGGGCTGGAACGAGGATGCGGAATCCTATGACGGCGTGGATCTGCCGGATGAAGACTTTGATTATGATGACTTCCTCCGGCGTGAGTTTGGCTCGAACCGTGAAGGCCACTCTACACCGAACAAGGAAACCCTGTGGAAGATCGTGGCGGCCATCCTGCTCGGCGTGATGGTCCTGGGGTATCTGCTTTCGGCGAGATAGGCCCAGAGTGTGATTTACAGCAGCGGGATGAACAGCCGAGCAAAGCCATTCCTCAGCCGCTCGAACTTGGTGGCGGCATCCAGAACGGCCTCGGTGACCTCGACGCTTTGTGCTTTTTTGTGATCAAAGATGACCTCGATCCGGCTGGCTAAGTCGAGATCATGGCAGACGACATTGAATTCAAAGTTGAGCCTCAGACTGCGGGGATCCCAATTGGTGGAGCCGACGATCGACCAGGCGTCATCAATGAGAAATATCTTGGAGTGATCAAAGGGTGGCGGGGATTCAAAGATGCGGCAGCCCGCGTGCAGCAGCTCAGAATAGAGGGTGCGCGCCGCCCAGGAGACAATCGGGATGTTGTTCTGCGCCGGAGTGACGATGGTGACTTCGACACCACGGGTGGCGCAGAGCTTCAGCGCCGCCATGAGCGTGGCAGGCGGCAGGAAGTAGGGCGTCATGATGCAGACGCGATGCCGTGCGGCATTGAGCGCGGCAAAGAGGGCGACGGGCATGACCTCGAAGTCCTCGTCAGGACCATCGACGATTCCCAGCGCGTGGGTTTGACCTGTCTCCGACAGTCCGGGGAGCCACAGCGACTCGTCGAGAGGCTCGCCCGAACAGAAGAGCCAGTCCTCGGCAAAGACCCGCTGAAGCTGCGCAACTACGGGGCCGGTGATTTTGAAATGCAAATCCTGCACGGGATGAGCGGGGCTGCGTGCAAGCATGTTTCCCTCACGAATGTTCATGCCGCCCGTAAAGGCGGTGTGGCCATCCACGATGAGGAGCTTCTTATGATTGCGCAGATTCATGGTGATAAGGCGCAAGACGAAGCGGATGGGCATGAAGCGCCGGACAGGCACGCCCTGGGCCAAGAGCACACGGGTAACAGGCGGCCAGGAATAGCGTGTGCCCGCATCGTCCACGATGACCCTGACCTGAACGCCACGCTGATGAGCAGCGACGAGTTCGCTGACGAAGTCCGCTCCGATGCCAGTGGCCTCGAAAATATAGCTGGAGAGCGCGACGGTGGACTGTGCTTCACGGATCGCCGAGAGCATGGCGGGCATGGCTTCATCACCATTGACCAACGGCCAGACGCTGTTTCCCGAGCTAAAATTAAAACGCGAGATGCGGTCCAGCGTGGTGGCGAGCGAGCAATCCTGCGCGGCGATCACGGGATCATCCTGATAAAACAGCGGGCAGGCCGGCGGCGGCTCACGATAGGCCGGACCAATTCCGCCACGATAAAGCCGACCGCGGC
>CAYMHJ010000423.1:2643-5072 GCA_964390165.1 uncultured Prosthecobacter sp.
GATGCCCAACAGTGCGTAGAAACAAGCCCCGGCGATGGGAGATAGAATGATGAGAGCCGCCCAGAAGGAGGCGGTGCGATGGTCGCGCTGATGAGTCAGCAAATGAACCAAAGCTACACCACCCAGCACGAGGGCCAGAACTGATAAAGCAGTGATGGAGCTTAAGGCAAGGACTGGAATGACGGGCATGCACAAAGGATAGGCAGACTCGGCGGAGGGCCGCAAAGAAAAAGAAAACGCCGCCGGGAGATCATCCCGACGGCGTCGATGAGTTTGGGGATCAGTGACCTGGGTTATTGACCAGGAACTGCTGCTGGAGCGCCAGGCAGAGCAGGCAGACCACCAGGAGCCGCTGGGGCACCTGGGAGAGAAGGCAGGCCGCCGGGAGCGCCGGGCAGGCCCGGAAGACCACCAGGGGCACCGCCAGGGAGGCCGGGGAGGCCACCTGCAGCACCAGGATTGGTGAAGCTGGGGTCACCGCCCATGCCTTGCATGCCACCGCCGAGGATGTTGAGCACCTGCTGGGGTTGGTTCTGGCTGGCCATCGTGAAGATGTCATAGCCACCCGTCATCGCCTTCGGACCCACGGAAGGGCCTTTTTTGGTGGCGAGTGACTCGACGTTCACGGAGTTGTCATTACGACCGATGATGATCTTACCACCGCGCCAGGCACGGCCTGGTTTTGGCTGACCTGCTGCGTCGCAGTTCCACTGCGGCGGCCAGCTCGGGGCCAGGGGGTTTTCATACACCAGCGGCATAATGCCGTTGCTGGAGGTTGTCTGCCCCTGGGTGAGTGCCCAGTGGTTTTCATTGGCCTGCAACGCCTGGTCAAAGGACGGTGAAGTGCCGATGTTGTTGTCAGGCTGGAACATCGAGGCTTTGGAGCCGAAAATGCGCTCGTCCTGGATGATTTCCTCCTGAATCAGCACGCGGAAGGCATCATTGGAGGTGAGTGCCTGACCGCCTGTCTGCGGGTTGTTGTAGGTGTCCGGGTAGATCGAGTTGTTGTCATTGGCGAAGATTTTCATCGCCATGATGATCTGCCGGCAGTTGTTTGCGGCGGAGGTTTGGTTCGCCATGTCCTGGATGACGTTGAAAGTGGGGACCGCCAGGCTCGCGAGGATCGCGATAATGGTGATCACCACCAGGAGTTCAATGAGGGTGAAACCTCGTTGGAGTGCTCGTTTCATAGTAGTGCGTTGTTTGGTTTGGTTATTATGTATGAATGAATGCAGGGAAATTTCCCCGCACCCGAAGTGATTAGACAAACACTGCGTAAAAATGGCGAGAAAAATCTAAGTCCCGGCAAAAAGAAACCCCGCCGCCCTGCTGGCCGATTGACAAAGCAGGTGCAGCCGAGTCACCTCGACCCCCCATGACACTCTCCCCAGACCGCGATCTTCTCCGACTTGCCGCACTTTCCGCCTTCGCCTCTGTGGCTCTCGGTGCCATGGGTGCTCATGGCTCAGTGCATGATGCACTCCTGGCTGCGGGCAAACTGGAGTCATGGGAGGCGGGCGTTCGCTATCACCTTCCTCACTCGATGTTTCTTTACCTGCTGGCCCTCTTCCTGGGCTCCGCAGACAAGAGCGTGGTGCGTGGCTGGCACCTGCTGTTTTATGGGATGCTGATGTTCAGCGGCTCGATCTATCTTCTGGCTTATTTTGGCTGGACCTGGCTGGGACCGGTGACACCCATCGGCGGCTTGCTGCTGATGGCTGGCTGGCTCATGCTGGCCCTGGCACGCTGGCAGAAGACGGCTGCGTGAGATTTTAAGACAGCCCGAGCAGCTTTTTCAGGGCAGAGACATCGGCTTTCGTGGCGAGCAGGAAGCTCTGTGTACCATCACTCCAGGCAGCGAGATTCCAATCGTCGCTCCTGGCGAACTGAGGCTGGTGCTCGGGCGGTGCATCTGGCAGTCCTAAACGCTCTATGACGATGAGATGGGCCTCTTTTCCTCCACCGAGATCAAAGCAGATGATCGCAGCAGGCCGGCCTGCCACCTGGATACGTTTGCAGCCAAAGGTGCGCATGTTCGCCAGCCCATCGGGCATGCAGTGGGGGCAAGGCAGACTGGACGCGGTAAGATAACTTTTGAGGACTTCGACATCCGTTGACCGTTGATCGAGCCGACTCATGCCGATTTCCAGCTTCGCCAGTGTCGGCATGGCCTCGGCCTGCCAGGCGGGCAATCCTTTGAACTCCGGCACCATGATCTGCCAGCCAAGCGCGATGCATGCCGCCGCTGCCACAAGAGAAGGTACGATCCAATCAAGTGCCCGCAGGGGTTTGACGCGGGGAGCGGCAAGCAGTCTCTCACGCAGATCCTCCGGCGCAGTCATTTCCTCCCTCAGGATGTTCGACACCTGCTCATCAAAAACAGTCCGCTGATTCACCCATGCGGCAAGCGTCGGATCATTTTCGACATG
>CAYMHJ010000424.1:0-5041 GCA_964390165.1 uncultured Prosthecobacter sp.
TGAGGGCATGGCCCGCTGGGTAGAAGGTTGGGGTGACAGCGATGTGCCGATCTTTGAGCGGCAGTTCCTCGGCGGTGCCTATAATCTACGCGGCTTTGACTATCGTGACGCCGGTCCGAAGGACTCTGTCGGTGAGCCCATCGGTGGTAACATGTCTCTCTTCGGTTCCATCGAATACTCCTTCCCCATCATTGAAAAGGTGCGTGGAGCAGTCTTCTGGGATGTCGGCATGGTTCAGTCCGACCTTACCGCTGCGACTGGCTCCACTGGCGGCGTCCGCAACGGTGGGCCGATCATTGGTGACGGTGAAATCTATTCCAACGTCGGCATCGGTGTGCGCATGTTCCTCCCGGTCGGTCCCATCCGTCTTGACCTGGGTCTCCCAATCATCAAGCCGAGCGATGATGATTTTGTCGGAGACAGCCCGCGCTTCCAATTCAACATGGGCTATCGTTTCTAGTACATCACCGTCCTCTTCCATTTCCCCATATCCAACCCGTCTCGTATGATTCGTTCCCTGCTTCTTCTCGTTCTGGCCACCGCCGCCACTCACGCCGCTGATATCAAATTTGGTGTCGTGGACATGTCCAAAGCCTTCTCTGAATTTCACAAAACCAAGGATGCCGCAGACAAATTCAAGGGCAATGTGGACAAGGCTCAAAAGGAGATGAATGACCGCTGGTCGGTCTATAAAAATCTGATGAACGACATGCAGAAGCTCAAGAAGGATGCCAGTGATCCGATCATGACGCCTGATGCACGAGCCAAAAAGGCGGCAGAATTTGAAGACAAGGCCAAGGAACTCCGTGCTCTCGAACAGGAAATCGGCGAGGCGCAGAATCGTCGCAGTGCTCAGCTCAAGCAGGAAGACATGCAGATCCGCAAAGGCATCTATGATGAGATCCTCGTCGTTGTCCGGGACAAGTCCAAGTCTGAAGGCTATGATTTTGTCTTCGACAAGTCAGGCATGAGCCTTTCCACCGTGCCGATCCTCATCTACTACAAAGACGCCGTCGATATTACTGACCAGATCGTCGTGGAATTGAACAAGAACGCTCCTGCAGCAGGCGCTGCCGCTCCGGCACCCGCTGCTGATGCCAAGGGTGAGAAGAAGTAATATCGACCTCAGCCGCCTGACATCTCTACCGGGCACGCATATCCGAAATGGATGCGTGCCCTTTTTATTCTTCCACGATCCTCATGAGCGCCAACATTACTCACCAGCGTCTCGCCGAACTTGTCGGCGGTGAACTCATCCAGGGAAATCCAGATGGTATCGTTTCAGGTCTGAACTCCATCAGCGATGCTGTCGAAGGTGAAGTGACCTTTCTGGGCAATGCGCGCTATCTCGCCGCCCTGAAGACCACGCAGGCCAGTGCAATACTCGTCGCGCCCGACTTTGCTGAACCTATCGAGGGCAAGGCGCTCATTCGAGTCGCCAATCCGACACTTGCCTTCTCATCCGTCATCAGGCATTTCGGACCGACGACCCGTAATTTCACCCCCGGAGTCCACGCCGCCGCGTCAGTCTCCTCACGAGCGGTCTTTGATCCGCAGAAAGTCTCCATCGGAGCTGGTGCCGTGGTCGAGGACGATGTCGTGATCGGAGATGGCACCGTGGTTCATGCCGGGGTTTGCATCGGGCATGGCTGCCGGATCGGAACGGACTGCATCCTTCACGCCAATGTGACCCTCAGTGACCGCTGCGTCCTCGGGAATCGAGTCGTCATTCACAGTGGCACGGTCATCGGCTCGGACGGTTTTGGGTATGAGTTCTCCAAAGGTCGTCATGTGAAGATCGAGCAGGTAGGCATCGTCCAGCTTGATGATGATGTCGAAGTCGGTGCCTGCACTTCCATTGATCGCGCTCGCTTTGGTCGCACGTGGATTGGTGCCGGCACCAAGATCGACAATCAGGTGCAGATCGGACACAACGTTATTCTTGGGAAGCACTGCATCATCGTCGCCCATGTGGCCATCGCCGGCAGCACTCGCCTCGGAGATTATGTCACAGCAGCAGGGCAGGTGGGCATCGGCGGGCATCTAGAGATCGCCAGCCAGGTCACCCTGCTGGCCCGTGCTGGTGTCACGAAAAATATCACCACACCTGGAGCCTACATGGGTTTCCCCACGAAACCTCTGATGGAGGGCCGCCGCCTGCAGGCCATGCAGGCGCGCATTCCCGAACTCCTGGAGCGAATCAAGGAAATGGAAAAGCGCCTCTCACTGATCGAAGCCGCCAAGCCAGCGGATTAACCCGAAACTATCGGGAGTTATACGCGTCCACATACCCTCGCTCGAAGCTGCGGCGGTTACGTGGGTCGTAGCGACCGGTGTGGGCACCGGGATCATTTGGCCGACCTCCGACGCGGTCTCGCAGGCCGTAGTCATAGCCTTGTTGATAGGCCGGATCATTGCTCGGCGGAGGCGTGTAGCCGATGCCGCCGGGATAAGTGGGCACCTGCGTCTGTGGTTGCTGCCAGGATGGCGGCTGATTGTAGCCGCCGGTTCCGGGCAAAGGGGCGAGCTGTGGCAGATAACCCTGATCATATCCCTGCTGATATGCCGTCTGCGTGGTCGGGGTGTAGCTCTGGTAATGACGGGCGTAGCTTTTGGGCAGGTTCGCATTCGCATCAGCGCGTCCATCGGAGATGCCGCGCTCATAGGCGAGTTGATTCTGCTGCTGTCCCTGATCTCGTGTTTGGTTCCGCCAATGCTCGCGCTGATCTGTATATGGCGGCGGCTGCTGCGGACCGAAGGGATTCATCGGGTTCCCATAGGGATCGACGCAGGAGACGAGAAGGGCGGCAGGAAGGATGATGAGGAAACGCATAGAGAAGGGGGATGACAAAAATTGGAGGGGAGGTCCTGAATGGAATAATAGAGCTTGGTGCTTCGGGTTTCTTTCGTCATTCGGGAATTCGGAATTCGTCATTTCCCAGTGCGGCTGCTTCAGCTCACGACATTAACAAATCTCCCAAAGCTCAGCCAACACGCTGAACCTCCGAGTCTACTCCAAGCGGATCACATACTCGCCCTTTTTGTGCATGTGCTCATGGTCACGGGCGCGCATTTCGAGGTAACTTGCGTCTGTCTTGATCCAGTCCATCTGGCGGACGAGTTTGTCGCGCGTGGAGGCGAGGGCATCGCGCTGGACATTCATAGCTTCGAGCTTGTCGCGCTGGGCGTTTTGCTCGGCCAGGGGCTTTTTATAGATCTCCACGACGACGGGCACCACCAGGAGCAGGAGGCAGAATTTACCGAGCCTCACCAAGCCGCCCAACATGCGGTCAACAGCCTGTGGGGCGGTGGGATTTTCGTTCTGGATCTCCTGGTATTTCATGGCGGTGCCGCGTCGTGCGGAGGGTGTTAAATTAGACCTTCATGCGGCCACCGAAGATCGCGTTCTCACCGAGTTCCTGCTCGATGCGCAGGAGCTGGTTGTACTTGGCGATACGGTCACTGCGGGAAAGGGAACCGGTCTTGATCTGGCCGCAATTCGTGGCGACGGCGAGATCGGCGATGGTGTAGTCCTCAGTCTCACCGGAGCGGTGGCTCATAACGGCGGTGTAACCATGACGATGGGCGAGATCGACGGCGTCCAGAGTCTCGGTGAGGGAACCGATTTGGTTCACCTTCACGAGGATGGAGTTCGCGATTTTCTGGTCGATGCCCTTCTGGAGGAACTTGGTGTTCGTGACGAAGAGATCGTCGCCGACGAGCTGCGTCGTGGCACCGAGTTCCTTCGAGATGACAGCCCATCCGTCCCAGTCGTTTTCGGCGCAGCCGTCTTCGATGGAGATGATCGGGAAGTCCTTCTTCAGCTCGGCATAGTAGGCCACGAGTTCAGCGGCGGTGCGCTCAGACTTGTCGCTCTTCTTGAAGACGTACTTGTTCTTCGACTTGTCGTAGAATTCGGAGGAGGCCACGTCGAGAGCGATGAAGATGTCTTCACCCATCTTGTAGCCAGCTTTTTCGATGGCCTGGGCGATGACTTCCAGCGCGTGGTGGGCGCTCTTCAGAGTCGGGGCAAAACCACCTTCGTCACCGACGGCGGTGTTCAGGCCGAGATCATGAAGGATCTTCTTCAGCGCGTGGAAGACTTCTGCACCGTAGCGCAGAGCTTCGGAGAAGGTCGGAGCGCCCTTCGGCATGATCATGAACTCCTGGAAGTCGATCGGAGCATCCGAGTGAGCACCGCCGTTGATGATGTTCATCATCGGCACGGGCAGCACTTTGGCGTTCGGGCCGCCGATGTACTTGTAAAGCGGCTGGCCGAGAGCGGCAGCAGCGGCTTTGGCGACGGCCAAAGAAGCACCGAGGATGGCGTTCGCGCCGAGCTTGGACTTCGTCGGCGTGCCGTCGATTTCGAGCATCGCGTTGTCGATGGTCACCTGGTCGGAGGCGTTGCTGCCGATGATGGCGTCAGCGATCTCGTTGTTCACGGCATCGACGGCTTTCAGCACGCCTTTTCCGAGGTAACGCTTCTTGTCGCCATCGCGCAGTTCCAGAGCTTCGTGTTCGCCGGTGCTGGCTCCGCTGGGGACGGCCGCGCGTCCTATGGCTCCGCCGTCCAGGAGGACGTCCACTTCGACGGTTGGGTTGCCACGCGAGTCCAGGATTTCGCGTGCGATGACTTCTACAATGGTAAGGTCGTCCATGAGGGGATGTATTTCAGTATGCTTAACTAATTGGGTTTTGGCAAGCAAGCATCCGCAGGTCATTCCCACAGAGTCGCAAGCGCCGTCGTGATAGCCGGAATCGTGCCTGATACAACCGGCAATGTCGGCACGGCGGCACTCGGCTTGCACCCACATTCACCTCGCTTTCATTGCCCCTGTGCTGGCGAAGCCCCGGACTCTCTTACCATAAAGGAAAGACGTTCCGTGGCGGACTTGCCGGGCGGCTGCACACTTGTGAACACATCCACCTCGAAGGGTCTGCCCACGCTGTTGCCGGCCAGATCCTCCAAAAAGTCCGGCACTTCCAGTTGATGAGTGCCTGCCATCCAGGGCTCATTCGGGGTGAAGCGCCATTCGCG
>CAYMHJ010000425.1:0-5036 GCA_964390165.1 uncultured Prosthecobacter sp.
TGACCCTGATCTCTGGAACCGCCGTCGCTGAAAAAGTCCTCGAAGAATGCCGCCGTGATATCGCCGAGCTGGCGAAGCTCGGCAAGAAGCCCGGCCTCGCCGTGGTGCTCGTCGGCGATGATCCCGCCTCCCGCGCCTACGTTCGGTCGAAGGACAAGAAGTGCCGCGACCTCGGCCTGCATTCCGTGAAGCACGAGCTGCCCGCCAGCACTACCCAGGCGGAGCTGCTTGCCGTCGTCGAGTCCTTGAACAACGACCCCGCCATCCACGGCATCCTCGTGCAAAGCCCGCCGCCGAAGCACATCGACGAAGCCGCCATCGTCCGCGCCATTGATCCCGCGAAAGACGTGGATGGCTTCCACCCCATCAACGTCGCCAAGCTCGCGCTGGAGGACCCCAGCGGCTTCGTCCCCTGCACGCCGCTCGGTTGCCAGCGCCTGCTCATTGATGCAGGCATCGAGACCAGCGGGGCCAATGTCGTCGTCGTGGGGCGCAGCATGATCGTTGGTAAGCCGATGGCGCTCCTGCTCATGGCCAAAGGCGTGGGCGGTGATGCCACCGTCACCGTCGCCCATTCCCGAACCAAAGATCTGCCCGCCATCTGCCGACAGGCGGACATCATCGTCGCCGCCATCGGCAGGCCCGGGTTCATCCGTGCCGAGCATGTCAAAGAAGGTGCCGTGGTGATCGATGTCGGCATCAACCGTGTCGAAGCTCCAGGCACCGAGAAAGGCTACAAGCTCGTCGGTGACGTCGCCTTTGAGGAAGTGGCCCCGAAGTGCAAAGCCATCACCCCCGTGCCCGGCGGCGTCGGCCCCATGACCATCGCCATGCTCATGGCGAACACGATCAAGGCGTGCAAACAGGCGTGAGCCCCCGTCATGTTTCAGGAAGCGGCCTCCCGTCTCTGCACCGCCTGCGGCATGTGCTGCAATGGCGTGCTGTTTGAGATCGTGCGGCTTCAGCCGCAGGACTCCGTGAAGGAGCTGGAGAAGCTCGGGATGCAGATCAACCGGCGCAAGACGCAGCCCTACTTCAAGCAGCCCTGCCGCTTCCTCGACGACTGCACCTGCACGATCTACGAGGAGCGCCCCACGCGCTGCCGGCGCTTCGAGTGCCTGCAATTGAAGCTGCTCGCGGCGGAGGAAATCACCGAGGCAG
Source organism: uncultured Prosthecobacter sp. (assembly GCA_964390165.1). Lineage (GTDB taxonomy): Bacteria > Verrucomicrobiota > Verrucomicrobiia > Verrucomicrobiales > Verrucomicrobiaceae > Prosthecobacter. The sequence goes on from CAYMHJ010000425.1 coordinate 1,162, forward strand.
AGGCGGCGGCGAAGATCGAGGAGGCCAGGGTGCAGGTCCAGCGCGTCCGAGATTTGCTCGCTGAAGCCGGGGATGCGTCCACCGATGAAGCGCTGGAAGAGCGCGTGAGACGCGTGCTCGGGGATCAGACGGACACGCCGTTGTATCACGAGATGCAGACCTTGAAGCGACTGCTGAGCCGCCATTTCCGCGCGCTGACCGAGTGAAAGCCAAAGGCAGCACAAGGCGTAGCGTCTGTATGTTCCGACCACTTGCCCTCCTCCTTGCCGTCACCGCCCTTCATGGGGCCGATCCCGTCCCGCTCTTCATCGAAGGTTACGCCGGTCAACGCAGCGTCGCACAGGGAGAGGAGATCCCCCTGCACGTCAGCACCACGGCGGCGAAGTTTGAGGTCGAGGTCACCCGCCTCGGGTCGAAGCGCGAGGTCGTGTGGAAGAAGGCCGACGTGCCCGGTGCCGTGCATCCCGTGCCGGAGGATGCCTCTGCCAATGGCTGCCGCTGGCCGGCGAGTGTAAGTGTACCGGTGGGGGCGGACTGGAAGAGCGGCTACTACCAGGTCAGCTTCAGCGCGGCGGACAGCGGCGGAAAATGGACCCACCGCGGAGCGCGCACCGCTTCTGGCAGCGCATGGTTCATCGTTAGGCAGGCCAAGCCGGGCAGCACCTCCAAGATCCTCCTGCAGCTCTGTACGAACACGTACAACGCCTACAACAACTGGGGCGGCTTCTCCGTCTATGCCTACAACAGCCTGTCCAAGAACCAGGGCAGCCGCGTCAGCTTCGAGCGGCCGGGTTCCTCCCAGTTTCTCAAATGGGAGCTGCCCTTCGTCGTGTGGGCGGAGCAAAATGGCTACCCACTGGAGTTCGCCGCCAATGATGACTTGGAGTTCCGCCCCGAGATCCTGGCTAACTACAAGCTCGTGCTCAGCGTGGGCCACGACGAATACTGGAGCACACCGATGCGCGACAGCCTGGAGGCCTGGATCGGCAAGGGCGGGAACGTGGCCTTCTTCAGTGGCAACACCTGCTGCTGGCAGGTGCGGGCGGAGGACGCGGGCCGCGCCTTCACCTGCTTCAAGCAGAACTATCACCTCGACCCCGTCTTCCAGACGCGAAAGTTCGACCTCCTCAGCACCGCCTGGAGCCACCATCTGCTGGGCCGTTCGGAGAACAGTCTGACGGGCGTGGGCTTCCTCTGGGGCGGCTACATGCGCAGCCATGGCCAGTTCATGGATGGGGACGCGTCCTTCATCGTCCACCGCCCCGACCACTGGATCTACGCGGGCACGGGCCTGAAGCAGGGGGAGCGCTTTGGCGGCAAGGACACCATCGTCGGTTATGAGTGCGATGGCTGCGAGCTGGAGTGGAAGGAGGGCCTCCCCTTCCCCACTTATAAAGACGGCACGCCCAAGACCTTCGAAGTCCTCGGCACCTGCCCCGTGCGCTGGCACCCCGATGATGTGGAGTGGTACGAGAAGTGGGAGATCGGCCGCACCGGCGCAGCCTGTCTGGGCCTCTACACCCGTGGCGGCACTGTCTTCACGGCAGCCACCACCGACTGGGCGCACGGTCTTCAGGGCAAAGACGCCCACGTCGAGCGCATCACCCGCAACCTGCTGGACCGTTTGGCTAAATAAAGACAGCTGGGGGGCCGCCTCTGGCTGGCCAGGGGCTACATCGGTCGATCGACAAGGACGGGGGAGCCATTGGGGTTGGAGGGTGTCTGGGGGGCTGGGCACCTGGGGGGCCGTGGGGATGACCCTGGATGGGCGGCGGGATTACCCAGGCCCCTCGGTGCTGTTGGGGTGACTCCGACAGACTTGACCCCTGGATCCTCGGTCGGATGACCCAGGTCCTTCGATTTCGTCGGGGTAACTCCGACGGGTTCGACCCCAGGCCCTCGTCGGCATGACCCTGGACCCTCGTGCGGCTTACCCAGGATCACCGAGCTCGTTGGAGTGACTCCAACGGGATGATACCCAGGACCCTCGTTGCTATTACCCTGGCTCATTGAAGCTGTTGGGGTGACTCCAGCAGATCGGGTGATCGCCTCCTTGTCGGGCTTACCCAGGACCCTCGTCTCCGTCGGGGTGACTCCGACGGGCTCGATGGGGCGACCTTCGTGTGCCATAGAGGCGGGGGCCGGGGGAGGTGGAGGCGACCTGATGGCCCCGGTTATGCCCAGGCTGGGCGTGGCATCTGCTGGAGGGGGGGGATAGACGGTGCTGCGGACGCTGCCGTAGATGTGGGTGGTGACTCGGATGTGGATGGGGCCGCTGACGGTGTCGGGGACAATGGTGCTGACCTACAGGCGTGTTCTGCCGCCATACATGGCACAGCGGATCTCGCTGCCGTCCTGCTGACGAATGAAGACGCCCTGGGCGGGGTCGTGCTGGTCGAGCTTGAGGTGGCTGCCCTTGATGGTGATGAAGTCGCCGGGGACGTACACATCGGCACGGCCGTGGGCGCAGCACATGATGCTGCCGAGCTGGGGGGTGACGAGGCCGACGAAGCCCTGGCTGAGGAAGTGGAGGCCTTTGCGCCATTGGCGGATGGCATCGAGGCTGTAGGCGAGGCTCACGCTGGCATTGAGGTCTTCGGCGGTGCGGAAGTCGTCGGGGCCTGGTTTGCTACCGCCGGCTCGGGGAAAGAGGCCGATGAGGCCATAGAGGAGGGGTGACCAGCGGCTGTTCGCGGCGGCGGCGAGGAGGTGGCGGAGGTAGGCGGTGAGGACGCGGGCGCATTGCTCGGGCGTGAGGCCGACTTCGGCGGCGACGGCGGTGTCGAGCTCTGCCTCGGAGATCTGCTGGCCCATGACGGCGCGGGTGGTGCAGCCGCCGCGTGGGTTCGGCGCTGGGTGGTAGAGGAAGCCTTCACTCATGGGGCGGTTTTAGCGGGAAGGCTGGGGCTTGTCACGCTCGACGTTCGGGGGGCGGGGTTCGTTGGCGGATTTGGCACGGGGGCTGCGTGATGTTTGCTGCATTCGCCCGTTGCATCACGCGCGGTTGCACCCATTCATCCGCCCCCTCATGCCCTCCACTCAACCGCGCCGCGCTGGCATCCTCGTCCCTGTTTTTGCCATCCGCACTGCTGATGATCTCGGCATCGGCGACACAGGTGGTGTTTGTGAACTGATCGACTGGGCGGCGGAGGTGGGGCTGGGCTTCGTGCAGTTCCTACCAATCAATGCGACGGGCGGGGACAGCAGCCCCTACAATGCGATCAGCTCCATCGCTCTGGACTACCTGACGCTGGAGATCACGCCGACGATCGTGCCGGAGATCGAGGACAAATTCTACCGCACGACCGTGCGCTTCCTGGGCGGTGATGCGCTGCGGGAGGGGCCGGTGCAGTATGACAAGGTGCGGAAGCTGAAGACGAATCTGCTCCGCCATGGCTACAGCCGGCTGTCGAAGAAGACGAAGCGGGGGAAGGCGTTTGCGGCCTTTTGCAAGGCGGAGGCGAGCTGGCTGGAGGACTACTGCCTCTTCCGCGTGCTGATGGACATCCACGGGCATGAGGACTGGCCGAACTGGCCTGAGGAGACGAACACGGGCGCGAAGGCGCGGGCTTGGCTGGCGGAGCAGCGGGCGAGCCACGCGGAGGAGATCGCGGAGAAGCTGGGCTACCACGCCTATGTGCAGTGGCTGTGCTTCAGCCAGTGGCGCGCGGTGCGTGCCTACGCGGCGGAGCAGGGCGTCAAGCTCATGGGGGATGTGCCCTTCGGCATCTCCTGGTGCAGCAGTGATGTGTTCTTCGAGCCGGAGCAGTTTAACCTGGAGTGGTGTGGTGGTGCGCCGCCGGAGACGTATTTTAAAGACGACTACTTCGTGCAGCGCTGGGGGCAGAACTGGGGCATCCCGCTCTACCGCTGGG
>CAYMHJ010000426.1:0-5020 GCA_964390165.1 uncultured Prosthecobacter sp.
CCTCTCCACCGATGACGGCCGCACCTGGAGCACGCCGCAGAAGACCAACTTCCCCGACGCCACCTCGAAAATCAGCGGCCTGCGTCTCCGCGACGGCCGCTATGTCCTCGTCTCGAATCCCAACCCGAAAAAGCGCGATCCGCTCACCCTCTCGATCAGCAACGACGGCCTCGTCTTCACCAAAATGCTCTACCTCGTCGGCGGTCGTCACATCGACTACCCTCACGTCATCGAGCACGAAGACAGCCTCTTCATCGCCTTCGCAGGCGGCAAACAAACCGTCGAAGTGCTCAAAGTGAAGCTGAGTGATGTCGATGCCGTGAAAATGCCGTCGAGGCCTCTCATCAAGTAGGCGCCTGGAAGTGTTTCGAAGTGTGCGCGGTTGCATCGTGGTTATGATCCAGCGCGCTTCACCAATCTCCCTATCGAATGAAAATCGTCTTTGTCTTTCTACTCCTGTTGTCTGTGTCGGGCGTTCCTGCCCAGAATATCGAACAAGCCTGGGATGTGGCATGGTCACGCTTCTATCTTCCCAAGGTGCAGACCTTCGGCGACTACCTGAGCAGCTACGAGAAGGGCAAGGAACAAGCCCATCTGCCGACAGCGGAGGAGGTGAGGCGGCAGTATCCGAATCCCTGCGGCTACAGCACGGGCATGGAGGACGGAGCGATCCTTGGTGGGGCGATGCTGAGCGTGCTGTGTGATCGTTTCGCGGTGACGGAAGACGAGTCGCTGCGTGAAAAAGCGGCGAACGTCTTCGCAGGACTGAATCGCTGCGTCACCGTTCATGGCGTGAAGGGTTTCGTGGCTCGCAATGTGTGCCCGGAGGATGCCGCGAGCACATACATCAACTCCTCTCGCGACCAGGTGACGCACTTCGTTCATGGACTGTGGCAGTATTATCACAGTCCGCTGCCGGATGAGGCCACGAAGCAGCAGATCCGCGTGATTCTGGCTGATGTGGCGGAGCGGATGATTGAGTTCGTGACACCGGCAAACGATTACGACTTCTACCGCGCCGATGGCACGCGCTGCCCACTCGGCATCTGCCGCATGTGGAACGTGCAGCCACATGAGGCGGCGAGGTTGCCGATGATCTATGCGGCGGCGTGGGATGTGACGAAGAACGACCGCTATCGCGAGCAGTGGCGGAAGTATGCGGCGGAGGCTATTGCGCAGTCTGCAAGCCCCGTTGAGAACAAGCCCGCCTATGCGCTGCTCCAGATGCAGTGCTCGCTGGAGCTTCTGCATGAACTGGAGCCCGATTCGGCCCTCAAAGCGCAAATCCACACTCACATGCTTCATGTGCGCGATCTGGCCGCGAAGCGTTTCACCAGCGTTTTGGCCCAAATTGCGAAAAAGAGCCCTGAGGAGATGCGCATGCTTGGTCCCGACTGGCGCAAGGTGCCCGAGTGGAAGAACCAAAAAGGCTACCCGAACCCGCAGTGGGGACCGTTTCGCGAAATCTGGCACATCACGCGTGAAGCAGGCGAATCCGCGCTCATTTTGCTCATGGTCGATTCGCCCAAACTCACAGCAGAGCAGCAAACATCGCTGCAAAACCTCCTCGGCGGCTTTGATTACCTGCACAACGCCAGTTGCGGCCTCGTTTACCACCTCGCGGCCTATTGGAAGGCGCGCCGACATCATCTCATCCCATGAAGACCATCCTCACCGTCCTTTTCTTTGCTTCTTCACTGGCCTTGGCCGCTGATCCAACCCCGCCCGTCACGCAGACCTGCCAGCCGGACAAGCTCATCGCCGCGGAGGCCTTTGATAAGCCGGAATCGTTCGCCAAAGAGAAAACACCCGGCACGGATGGGTGGCGCGGAGGCATCGGCACCTGGAGCATCAAAGAGGGTGCGGCCTATGCCGTGCAGGAAGGTCCGAGCGAGAAGCGCACGAACGGCCACGAGGCCGTGTGCGAGCACATCGTGGACCTGGGTGATTATGTGCTGACCGGCGAGTTCAAGCTCGGCCCCTCGCCGCAGATCGGGTTTGTCTGCCGCGACACGAACAAACCGAATCACCACCAAGGTCGCGTGGTCATCACGCCGACGGCCATCTGGATTCAAAAGATGAGCGGCATCGCCAAGGAGACGCGCCGCGAGGAATTGAAGAAAATCGAGGTCCAACTCGACCCCGAGGCATGGCATCGCATCACGATCGAGATCTGCGGCGACCGCTTCCTCGCCAAAATCGACGACCATGTGCTCGAAGCCAGTCACGAGCGTTTCAAGGAACGCAAAGGCCGTGTGGGCTTCGTGGCACGGGCGGAGGGCGCTCAGTTTCACAATGTCGCCCTCTGGAGCGCGAAGCCAAAGTCGTAGGCGGGTCGGCACTCGAACCGGGTTCTCACGTCATGAAAACCATCCTTTGCGCCTTCAGTTCCCTGCTCATCCCGCTTTTGGCAGCAGATACCACAATGAACCACACCGCCGCCCTCTCCGCCTACGTCGAGGCCCTCAACACGCATGCGTGGGAGAAAATCGCGCCACATGTCGCGGCAGACGCGGTGTTCATCTTCACCGAAGGCACTTTCACCGGTCACGCCGCGGCGAAGGCTGCTTTTGAAAAGACCTTCAAGCTGATCGAAAACGAGGTCTTCAGCCTGCACGACATCGCTTGGACGTCAGTGACGGAGAGCATGGCATCCTGTCATTATGAGTTCCGCTGGCAAGGTCTGATCGCCGGTCAGGAAGCCTCTGGCGGTGGTCGCGGGACCACGATTCTGCGGAAGGTGGATGATCGATGGCTCATCGCGCATGAACACCTCGGGCCATATGCGAGGAAGTCGTGATGGTTCACTTGTCCGCCCAGCTCTGCACGATGGTTTTCACATACTGCTGCTGCCATGCGGCGACATCTTCCGATGTGACGGCTGGCGCTTTGGGATCGCTGATTTGAGCCTTCACACGCCGGATAATGATGCCGCACGAATCGGGCGTGCTCGCTGCGGAGCGAATGCGGATATAGCTGACGCCATTCAGCGTGCGTGTGCGTAGCGGGAGGGTGGAGATGAGTTGTTCGTCGAGACGATACTCGCACTCGCCGCGACCGAGATCCCAGCGAAGTGAAAGCGTGTGCCAGGTGTCGGGTTGGGTGTTTTCCGGGGTCACGCGAGCTTGAAACACGGCAGCGTCCTCGCCCAGCGTGTTCGAGGGATCGAAAAAGCGGTCGTTGAGGGAGAAGATCGAGCCTTTTGATCCAGTGGGGAGGCGGATGCGGGCAGTGAGTTCACCGCGCCAGCCGTTGGGGAAGTTCCACACGGCGGTGTCGGGTTCGCTGGGCACCTCTGAACTAGCGATGTGGCGCACATGCAGGCTGAGTGTGTCTTTTTCGCCCGGTGTCTCGATGAGTTCGCAACTGATGCGACGGCCACGCCACCAGCGTTTCGCGGGACCGATGTGTTGATAGGTTGTCCATTGAGCGAGGCCGTCGCTGAGGTCGGATTCGGAGCCGGTGGCCGTGATCCACTCGGGATCGACGAGGATGGGATTGCGCCCGCCTTTGCCCTGGCCGGCGAGCACGACGATCTGTCCATCCGACGTGTAGGCGCCGAGTGGATAGGCCGTGCCGCGGTCACCCGAAGCAGCAGGATTGTCGTTGCGACGATGATCGAGATAGATCTCGCGAAAACCTTGCCACGTGCGGCCGTCATCGTCCGAGATCGCGATGTGCAAGGCATCGCGTCCGCCATACACGCCGACGCCTTCGTGCTTCGGCGGTAGTTCGCAGTTGTTCCAGGTCAAAACGAGCCGTCCGTCACTATGGCGCAGCAGATTCGCAGGTCCGGTCGAAGTGCGAAAGCGCGAAGAAGCTGCGGCAGACCACGTGGTGCCTTTGTCTTTCGAAATAGACTCGTAAAGGCAGCCAGCCTGCGTGCGCATGAGCATCCAGATGGAACCATCGCGGAGTTCTTCGAAGCAGGGCTCGCAGGCACCTTCGTTGGAGCCGTTGTAGCCTTCGTAGCAGGGCGAGGTGAGTTTTGAGGTGCTGAGTTGCCAGTTCGCCCCGCCATCGTCGGAGTATTCGATCACCGTCTCGTGGCGACCGGTGGGCGGCACGGCCTTTCCAAAAGGAAGATAGCTGCCATGCGGCACGAGCAGGCGACCGCTCGCGAGGCGCTGATACTCCATCTGCGAGCCATTGTAACCACGCCAGGTGCGCATCGGCTCCGAAACGGCCGTGGCATTCCCTTGTCGATACCACACATCCAAATACAGCGGCAGTCCGATGCGTGCCGCCTTCTCTTTGCTGTGCCGTTCGGACTTCACCGTGATGCTGCGAACGGTGCCATCGGCGGCGAGGAGCGTCTGTGCGTTGTTGAGAAGGCCGCTCTCGATGAGTGGCTTCGAGTTGGCGATGAATTCGGGCAATGCAGGCCGCAGCGTGTGCTTCACGCCTTTCGCATCCGGCAGGCTCAGCGGCTCCGAACTGGGTGCGTAGGGATTGTAGAAGCAAAAATTGCCGTCTTCGCGGCGCAGGATGGAATAACCCGAACGCGTGCCGCTCGGCGCGGTGGCATCGTGACCGGCATCTTCGAGAAAAAGCATGCGCGGCAGTTCGGCTGCTCCGGCGAGGCTGCTGCACAGGCAAAACGCCAGCGTGGCACATGGAAGGAAGGAAGTCATGATGGGCGTGTCATGGTGAAACGTGATGAGATGTCGAGTCTGTGCCCGCGTTCTGTATCAAACCACCCTGCTCATGAAAAAACTCCTTCTGGCGCTCTTTGGCGGCCTTTTCATCGTTTCGTTGTCAGCCGCTGAAACCAAGATGAACCACACCACTGCCCTCTCCGCCTACGTCGAGGCCCTCAACACGCATTCGTGGGATCGAATCGCTTCGCATGTCGCGGCAGATGCCGTGTTCATCTTCACGGAGGACACCTTCATCGGACACACTGCGGCCAAGGCGGCTTTTGAGAAGACCTTCAAGCTGATCGAAAACGAGGTCTTCAGCCTGCACGACATCGTGTGGACGGTGGTCACGGAGGACGTGGCCACTTGTCACTATGAGT
>CAYMHJ010000427.1:0-5009 GCA_964390165.1 uncultured Prosthecobacter sp.
ACCTCCTCGGCCTCGACCACACCCGCCTCACCTACCGCTTCCAAGGCCGCGACTATCGCCTCACGGACATCCATGGCGAGATCGTGAAGGGCGTGCTGGCCTAGCCCCTCCCACATGAAATACACTTCGCCAGAGAGGGCTGAAGCACCCTGACAACGCCACCGGACAAGACTGCTCACATCACGCCATGCCCCCGTATCCCATCCTGCGCCGTGATTTTCTCTCCAGCCTCGGTGGAGGCTTCAACGGGCTCTCCGCCCTCTGCCGCGTGCTTTGGAACAGCCATGAGTTCCTCTTTGTAAACGGACGCATTCAAACGATGAAGCCGCTTCTGATCTATTCATTTCTGCTGATGGCCGCGCTGCGTCCAGCTGCTTCGGAGGACCGGTCGCCGGAGAACCAGGTCTTCCAGTTTATGCAGCGCGGGACCCTGGAGTATGCCCCCGATGATGTGGTGAAGACGACGGCCTACCTTTGGATTCCGGAGACCTGCGCAAAGCTGCGCGGACTGCTCATTCTCGGTGAAAACGTCACCGAGCACGGACTTGTGGGGCATGCGGCGATCCGGGAGGCATGCGGGGCGTGCAACCTGGGTATCGTGTGGTGCTCGCCGCGATTCATGAGCGTGAAGACGCTCGATGCTTCGGCGAAGCATGTCGCGTTTCTTCAACAACTGCTCGATGGCCTGGCGAAGACCTCCGGCTATGAGGAGGTCGCCAGCGTGCCGTGGCTGCCGATGGGCGAGTCGATGCACCTGCGCATGGTGTATCACCTGCTGAATGCGGCACCGCATCGCTGCATCGCGGGCATTTGCATCAAAAACGTCGTGTCACTCACGCTGTGCCAGAACCGCGAGACGCCGCTGCTTGTGGCCGTCGGCACGGCGCAGGAGTGGTTTCAAAACGAGAAGGACATTCGCACGAGATGGCAGGACCTCGGATTCTACGACACGCTGCTGCGCGAGCGCCAGAAGCATCCCGGGTGGCCTATAAGCCTGCTCGTGGAGTGCAGCGGCCACTTTGACTGCACGGAGGCGATGGCCCGGCACTTCGCGGAATACATCACCGCCGTCTCGAAAGCGCGCCTTCCTGAGGAGCCGGGGAAACCTCTGCGCACTGTCGCCATTGCCGAAGGGGTCGAAGCAAGCCTGCCGCTGCCGAATGCCGAGGCCGCCGAGAACAAGACCCAAACCAAGCCTTGGTATCTCGATAAGGCGCTAGCCTGCGATGCGCAACGCATGGCGGCGATCAATTGGAAGGCCGCCAGCCAGCTTCCTACCTTCCTCGATGCGGCGGGAAAACCGGTGCCGATGCTCCATCAAGGCATCACCAAGCCCGTGCCGCTCATCACCGGCGAGGACGGCGTCACCTTTGACATTCGCGGTGGCTTGCTGCCGCAGATTCCTGCTGGCTTCATCGGCGCGGCCGAGCCTCTTGCGATGGCTCCAAGCACGCCGGAGGTGGAGTGGATCGCAGGTTCCATCACGCCGGATGGTGGACGTTTTCGCATCTCGCTCGACCGCACCTGGCCGCAGGGACCTGTCTGCGTGGCCCTGCGGCATCGCGGCACCGCCGACATCCGCGAGGTGGTTCAGCCGGGTTATCTGCAACTCGATCCCAACCGCGAAGGAGCCCCGCAGAAGATCCACTTCGAGCGCATCGCGGATCAATCTGCGGAGATCGGCACGATACCGCTCGCTGCGAAGGCCGACTCGGGCATGAAAGTGCGCTTCTTTGTTGTTACCGGGCCCGCGAAGGTGGAGGGCGATGTGCTCGAGCTCACCCCGGTGCCGCCGCGAACGCGCTTTCCCGTCGAGATCATCGTCACTGCCTGGCAATGGGGCCGCGCCATCGAGCCTCGCGTGCAGACGGCCGAGCCGGTGACGCAATCATTCCGGCTTCTGGCTTCCACGCCTGCCAATGAAATCGCGAAGACCCTTGTAGACTCCGGCATGAAGAATTACCTGCGGCTCGATTTGCAGCGCCCCATCGACCCGCAGCTGGCAACACTCCGGGCGGAGGACGTTTCGCGATGCGGACTCTTTTCCGGCAAAACGCACCTTGTGCGCTCGGCGGACGAGGTGAACCGGCTATCAGGCAAACTCGCGCCAAGCGATCAGCTCGTGCTCGCCGCCGATGGCACCTGGCGGGATGCGCAAGTCAAGTTTGAAGGCCACGGCACGATGGACGCGCCGATCTTGATCCGGCCGGAGAAACCGGGAAGCGTCACCTTCACCGGCGTATCAACAGCGCGCTTTCATGGCGAGCATCTCATCGTGCATGATCTGGCGTTTCGAGACATCCACACCACGACGAACCACGCGGTAATCTTCGGCGTCGGCAACGGTGAGGCAAAACCCGCGAATCACTGCCTCTTTCACCGCCTTCGCTTTGAGAATTGCGGCTCGGTGAATCCAGCCGACCGCCCGAAGCTCAAAGTTTGGCTCATGCAAATGCGCGGACGCGGCAACACCGTTGCGGACTGCACCTTCCGCGGACTCCAAAACATCGGCCAGATGATCGGGGCCGCCGAACTGCCGCACGACGGACTGCAGCAACTTCATGTGCTGGACAATCACTTCATCGACCGCCCCCATCTCGACAACCAGAACGGCTACGAGATCCTTCAAATCGGCTGGAGCGGCTCGCGTGCCGCTCCCACCGGATCGCTCATCCAAGGAAACACCTTCGAGCGATGCGATGGTGAAAACGAACTCATCACGCTGAAGGCCTCCGACATCGTCGTGAGGGCCAACCGTTTTATCGCCAGCCAGGGTGTGCTTTGTTTGCGCACCGGCCGCCGCGTGCTCGTGCAAGACAATCTATTCGACGGCCAGGGCCGTGAAAACACCGGAGGCGTGCGTTTGCAAGGCGACGGCCATGTCATCATCGGCAATACCTTCCGCGATCTGAAACGGCCAAAGGACTACTATGCTTGGCCCATCTCCCTCATGGCCGCCGACCTCGAGACCTACGGAGAGACCGATCAACTTGGCGGTTACGGACGGTCGCGGGACATCCTCATCACAAGGAACCGCTTCGAGCATTGCGACCAGCGCATCGCCGCAGGCATCTATGCCAGCAAAGTGTATTCGCTCCTGCCAGAGAACATCCGCGTGATCGACAATGTCTTCGTCGGCACGAAAGCGAACTCCGCCTTTGATTTCATCGCCACCGATCCGAGTAACGAACTGCCGAAGGAACTGCACGAATCTGGAAGCAACTTTGAGCCATGAACCCATTGCGATCGCTTGTTTGTCTCTTTGCCTTCGCCGCTCCGACCATGGCGCAGCCGATGACGTTCACCGTTAGCGAGACTGCGGGCTTGCGACGCTTTGGCTATCCCGTCACCGCGTCGCTGGAGTGTTCCCGAGAATCGCTCGTTAATCTGGAAAAGGCTCGTCTCACCGACGCCGAGGGCCAGGAAGTCCCTGCTCAGTTCACGGCGATGTCCCGCTGGCCCGATGGTAGTGTGCGCGGACTCGATGTCGATTTCTCGCCGAGTCCGGCACCACACGAAAAGCTGACCTATCGCGTGGAGTTCGGAAAGGAACCCGCGCAACCGCTTCGAGCCGGCTTGTCCCTCACTGAGACCGCCGACGAGATTGAGGTGGCGTCTGCGGCGATTCGTCACCGCATCCGCCGTGATGGAAAGCCGCTCCTCACATCCATCGCGTTTGGTGAAAAGGAGTTTATCGGCCCCGATGGCATTCACACGACTCTCCAGCCTGGCAATGTCGAAATACTGAAGCGCGGCCCATTCAATATCACGCTGAAGTTCGGCCCGATACAGCTCGAATACGTCAACACCAAGTCCTGGGTGAAGATCATCCAGCGAGCCGGGAGTGAACGCGAACTCGCCGTCGACGCCCACTTCCATCTTTCCAAACTCCCGCTGCTCTGGGACTTCGGATCGGGAAGCTGGCTCTACGGAAACCTGGCCAAACCCGGTCAAACCGTGACTCTGCGGCATTCCTCCGATGCATGGGACATCCTGACCGCCCCCGGAGAACGGTTTGCCACCACGACGACCTTCGATGGCTGCGGCCATCTCGCCGACATGGATCGTGTCGCCGCCTTCGGGATCAACGGGGCCGCGGAAGACATCGAGACACTGCTTGCCTCCGATGGCCGGATCCGGATCACCTCGAGGCGCCCCGAACTCACCGTCCACTTCCACGTCGTTGGCCAGCCCATCCCCGTCACCGCGGTAACGAGTCCGCAGGCGATGATCCGGCCGCTTTTGGTCAAACGTCAAAACTAGGTCGCCTCGGTCCGCTGGTTCCCTTTTACTGTCCGCCACGCCTCTCCGCTCGGATGATTGGCTGATGACGAAGTGATGAACTACTTATTTAATGCGACTCCAGCGAAAACAATTGCGACAGAGGCGATCCAATGCCCTTTGAAGTATTCGAAACCGATCCTGATGCATCGCGCGCAGCAAGTCGTTGAACCTTGGCTATACTGACTCACCTTTCACAAAGTCCGGTATTAGACGGATCGTCTTCGTCTTGGCGGCAGGGTTTTCCAGCAAGGAACGGGCAGCTTTGACAGCGTGACGGACGAAGGCTTCGTGCGGAATGGCGTAGTGTGATACGGCAGGTGTGATCCACATGGCTGCGGGGCTGCTACCAATATGGATCACCGCAATATCCTGAGGTATTCGCAGGCGTTTCTGGAGCAGATGAGTCATCACCGTGAGGATGGCCCGAGGGTGAGTCACGACGACAGCGGTGGGCGGCGATGAAACCTTGAGGGCCCTGTCCATAACCGAGCGCACATTTCCGGGATAGTCATCGTGATGCAGCACCTGCAAATACGTGTCGGTTGTGCCTGCGAGCACGTCGCGCAGGCCCTTTTCACATTCGAGTTCACCGTCATAGCGGCTGCTGCTCATAATGAACGTGATGCGGCGGTGGCCTTTGCGCAAAAGCAAGGATCCCGCGTGGCGCCCTATGGCGTGGTAGTCCGAATCGATGGAGGTGATGCTGTTTTGCAGACCGCAAGAGC
>CAYMHJ010000428.1:0-4968 GCA_964390165.1 uncultured Prosthecobacter sp.
TCCGGCTACTCTTGGCGATCTACAGCTCCAGATCAATCTAAGCCCCGCTGAAAACAAGCTGACCGGTAGCATCACTGATCCGCGTTTCATCATGCGACCTGGCAGTCTTGAGCTTGGCAACCCAGCCGAACAGGGGCTGGTCAATGGCACGATGGAAGAAGCTCGGTTCTCAGGACCTCGCGGTGTCGTGCTCAACAGCACCGGCAATGGCTACATCGCTGACACGGGCAATCATGTGATTCGCCTGGTGGATGGGGCAAATGGCGAGGTCAGCACCTTGGCTGGCACAGGCTCACCCGGATCCTCAGATGGCACAGGCACTGAAGCTGCCTTCAGTTCCCCTGAGGGGATCGCTCTGGATTCCAGTGGTAATCTCTATGTGGCGGATTCAGGCAACTCCACCATTCGCAGGATCACTCCCGCAGGCGTGGTGACTACATTTGCGGGAAGTGCTGGACAGGTAGGTGCGGCCAATGGCACAGGAGCGGCAGCACGCTTCAACCAGCCCTGCGCCCTTTGCTTGGACCCGATGGGCAATCTCTATGTGGTGGATCGCGGCAACCATACGATCCGTAAAATCACACCCTCGGGCGTCGTGACCACCCTGGCAGGTAAGGCTGACACAGCTGGCCACAAGGACGGTTCTGGCACGTCGGTCTTGTTCAACAGCCCCAGGGGCATTGCCTATGACCCCTTACTGAAGGCACTTTTCGTGGCTGACACAAACAACTGCGTGATCCGCAGGGTCACGCTTGCTGGAGCCACCACCACCTACGCAGGCTCCCCGGGCGTGCCGGGTTCCCATGAGGGACTGCTTGGCAATGCACGTTTCTTGGCACCGGAGGGCATCATATCCCTGGGTGATGGCACGCTGGTAGTAGCCGACACGCTGCTGGTGCAGCTCAACCCAAACGGAATCAGTGTGGTTATCAGCGATTACGTGGACGCAGTGGACCGGAACGATCATCCCGTGGCACTGGCGCTCAACCCGGAGGATCGCACGCTGATCGTTGCCCACGACACGCTGCATGCGTTGGCCGGGCATGGTGCCAACGGGCAGTCTCCTCCAAGGGCTGATCTCGTGACCTGGCGCAATGTCTGGAGTTCAACTAACCTGGTGCCTGTAGCCAACCAGGGCTTTTACAACGCTGTGCTGCGAACCACCGGCCCTGCTGATGACTTGGCCACCCCGCAAGGCCATGGATATGCTCAGGTTAGCATCAGCAAGAGCGGTGGAGCAAACTGGACCGGCAAGGCCGCTGACGGCAGCACTCTGACCTTCAGCACTGTGCTCGCCGAGGACGACTCGATTCCCCTGCATGTAATGCTATATGGCAACACCGGAAGTCTTCAGGGAGTGGCGAAAATCGACTTTCAGACTGGTGACATCAATGAGCATGCGGAACATGTGCTGGACTGGCACAAGGTGCCGCAGCCGCTGGTCAGCAAGGACCGGAGCTACAATGGAGGTTTCATGACCACCCTCGAAATGAAGGGAGGCAGATACACTCCCAATGACCTGCATGGGTTCCTGGGGCTGTTGGGCAGCCCGGCGTCCATGGCCTTGTCTTTCGCTCAGTCGCCTACCGAGACATTTGAGCAGCCCTTCACCCTGATGGATCCGAACGGCGTGACGGTGCCGTCGAACAATAAAAGCCTGAGCCTGAAAATTGATCCCAAGACGGGCATGTTCAACGGCAGCTACAAGGAAGGAAGTCCAGCTCTGACGGTGAACTACGCGGGCATCCTGTTCAATCATCAAGCCAGTGGCGAGAGAAAGGGGCTGGGGCACTTCTTGAAGCCTGAAAATAGCGCTACAAACTCGAGCATCGGGTCCTCGCCCATGTCTTTGAATGAGGCAGGCCCTCAATGAGACCCATAAAGGGGTTCATTCACCCCACACAAAACCCAATTCTCCGCTTTGGCCCCGCCTTCTCCCCTGCGTGTTCCGCCGTCGCCTTCCTGGCCTTGGCAATCTCCGCCTCGATCATCGCCTGCGTGACCACCCACCGTTCAGGGTTTAGGTCCGTGCTGCCTGCGTAAATCGCGTTCACGCACACATTCAGAATGTCCCCGCCGCTGAGGCCCTTCGATAGCTCCGCGAGAACCGCGTAATCAGCCTGTACCCGCTCCGGGTTGGGTAGATGAAGGGCAAACAGCTCCCGGCGCATGGAGGCGTCTGGAACGCGGAACTTGATGTGGCGCTGGATGCGGCGGAGCAGAGCGGGGTCATAGTTCTCAAACAAATTCGTCGTGACGATCACCACGCCATCGAAGCGGTCCAGTTCCTGCATCAGGCAGTTGCGGTTCTGGTTGATGGAGGTGGAGCAGGACTCGCCAGTGGCAACGCGCTTGGACAGCAGGCTGTCGGCCTCGTCGAAGAACAGCACCGCGTCATGCTCACGGGCGGCTGCAAAGGCGGCTTTGATGTGCTTGGCGGTGTCACCGAGGTATTTCGAGATAACCGCGCTGTAATCCACTTGGTAGAGCGGCTTGCCCAGCTTCAACGCAATGCCCAAGGCTGCGCGCGTCTTGCCGGTGCCGGGCGGACCGTAGAAGTTGAGGATGCAGCGGCCCTGCTGAGGCTGGATACTACTCAGGTTCCAGATGCGGTCGAGATCGGCGCGGATCTCCAGCGCTCGCAGACCGGCAAGGATGTCGGTCTTCACCTCAGGATGCAGGATCATCTTGTCGAGATCATGACGAGGCTCCGGCTGCACCAGCATCCCCACATCAGGGGGCGGTTCTTCTTCATCGCGATCCCTCCTGCGGCGGCGCGGGTTGCGGTGATCCTCGGCGGTGGCTGCATCGGGTAGCAGTTCGATTTCAGGGGCTTGGGTGATGGTGCGTGTGGGCATGGTGGTGATGTGAGGTTTAGGTCCAGGAATGTGGCTCCGCAGCTTGCGTAGTTGCAGTGCTGGAAAAAGCCGCCTCAAGACGCGTGGTGTCGCTGCCCTGCACGATCTGGCGTGCATAGGCTGGGATGCGGCGGCGCAGGATGACCATCTGACGTTCACTAAGGCCACCGCGTCGCTGATACTGACGGGCGAAGCTGGTCAGGATTTCAGCATCAGGTTCGGTGAACCCGATGCCGTTGCGCTCGATTGTGGCCTCGCGGCATTGCTCGTCCGCGGTCTGGTTCTGGTAGATGCGCACCAGGGCGCGCAATGCCCAGCGGTCGTTGCTGGCAAGGCGATGGCGCAGTTTTTCGATCATGTCTTTCTTGCTCATGGGTAGGTGGGTTCAGGTTCATTGCCCTTGCGGGCCGTCTCCTTGCCTCGTCACCGTGCCTTCCGTTGTCGCGCCGATTTGATCACCATATTGGCGCTGGAACACTTCCATAAACCCCTGCTGCTTGATGTTTAGGTCCCACTGTTTGGCGAAGCTTCGAAGCTCCTTCATCCACTGTGACTGCTTCACCTTGATCAAGCCTTCGCGGCTGACCTGTGCCACGACTTGGTAGGCTCCAAGGTAACTGTTTTCATAGGTGAGTGGCGTCCATGTCATGCCCTCTGCCGAAGGCACCACGAGGAACGTGATCTCGGGATCACGCATGGCATCGCCATTCTGTTCACTATAATGCGCGATGCTGAGTTCATACGCGCCGTTGGGATACGGGCCACCGATCACCTCAATGACCAGTCGCATGAACGGCCGGTTCTCAAGGCGCAGGTAGCGGGTGCGGACAGATTCAAAGCCGCCGAGTTGATCAATTATGGTCTGGATGTGTTTCATGGGGTGTGGTCGAGATAGGATTCGAGATCAGCGAGCGCGGCCCGCACACAGCCGCCGCTGCCCACGGCGATCTGGTTCGCGGTGATGGAGGGCACGGCCCAATGGGCGCTCAGGAACGCCGCCAGCTCCTCCGTGGTCGGTGGCAGCAGTTTGATGGCTTGGAACCGCGTCTGGAACCGCTCGGTGAGCAGATCCAATTGCAGGTTACTCGTGCCGAGGAACGCTCGGCCCGGAGGCAATCGGTCAAGGTAGGTGAGCAGCAAGTCCTGCGCTTCACGGGAACAGCGGTCCAGCTCATTGACGATTTTGACCGACCATGAACTGAACAGGCTGCCATACGGCAGTTGCCGCATCCACTCGCGCACAAGGTCCACCGTGACCTCACGCCCGTTGTAGTCCTCAATGGCCAGCGGCGTGCCGGCCAACTGCAAGGCCACCAGTTCCACCACGCTGGTCTTGCCCACTCCCGGCGGACCGTAGAGCAGCAGCTTCATCGTGGCTGAAGGATCACTGGCGAGCCGCTTCGCCTTGCTCGTCTGCGCCATCGCCACACGTTTGGCCTGGCCGATCAAGTCCTCCGCCGTCTTTGGTCGCCAGTTCATCGGCGAGGACAGAGCTTGTTTGAAAGCACGTTCACGCGGCTTGGATGCCATGATGGACCTCCTTTCCATGAGTCGTGGAGAGCGTCGTAATCGCGGCCGTGATGGCCCGTGCGCCCTTCTTGTAGAGCGTGACGGCCAGCAGTTCGCCGTCGAGCCACACGGCCCAGTACCGCTGGCCATACTTGGTGATGGAAAGGCGATCACTCATGGGTCCAGCCCTCCCGGCGGCAGCGCGCCTTCACGGAGTTGACCGACAGCTCGAAGTGCGCCGCCGCCTGCTTGATGGATCCGGTGCGCCGATAAACCCGCTTCACCGCCTTCCAATCCACCAGCGTGCCGTTGGTGGTCACGCTGATGCGTTTGCTCCGTGGCTTCGGCTGCGTGGGCGTGCCGATGATCTGCTCCACGGCAGGCGTGAACGCATCGAAGCGCTGCGGCGTAGCTGGAGGTGCTGCCTCCGCTGTCTGCACCGTGCGCAAGCCGGCGAGTTGTTCGCGCACCGCCTCGCTGGCGATGGGCCGCAGCATCTGCTCCACCGTGGCGGGAGCTTGCCCTCCATTGAGGCGTTGCAGGGCCTCGACGAGCCGCGCATCCACGATGCTCTGAATGAGATCAATGGGGATTTCCGTGA
>CAYMHJ010000429.1:0-4966 GCA_964390165.1 uncultured Prosthecobacter sp.
AGTTCATCATCATCTCCACCCAGAGCCCCTACACGGACACACGCCCGCTGCTGGTGCCCGGCCAGGCGGAGGTGCGTGAGTACCGCGCCATGTTCTGGGACAAAGGCCAGCCCAGCGGCGAGTGGTGCGACGTGGCGAAGATCACGGTGTCTCCGTAGCGCCGGAGGCGCGGGGGCAAGCCGTTGACGGTGGTTGAGGGCGCTTCGCGCCGTTGACGATGGTTTACCGTGGATAACCAGAACCGAGAACCGAGAACTGCCCCCGCTTCAAAACAACCGTCAACCACTGTCAACGCCCGCACCGCGAGCCTCAACCAGATCTTCAAAAAGTCTGACGACGGGAGGCATGAATCTTTCTAACCTCCCAATTTTTCCACCTCTTCACCCCTGCCCCAATCTCGACGCTCCGCTGCGCCGGTAAAACAAGTTTCCAACTCGTAATGCCTGCCTGATTCAGGTAGCTCCCGCCCATGCCACGCCGAAAGCCAGCCCAGTCCTCATCCGCTCTGCCGGAGGATGCGCTGATGGCGGCGTTGCATCCGCGATTGCGGAAGTGGATCAAGAAGGCCTTTGGGCGGCTGACGCAGGCGCAGGAGCTGACTTTGCCACACATCTTGGCGGGGAAGTCGGTGCTGCTTTCATCACCGACGGGGAGTGGAAAGACGCTCGCGGGTTTCCTGGGCGTGCTGGATCATCTGGTGCGGGCGCATGAGGGTGGGACGCTGGGGGATCGCATTCAGTGTGTGTATGTTTCGCCGCTGCGGGCGCTGACTTATGACATTCAAAAGAACCTGCTTCCGGCGCTGAAAGGCATCGGCTTGGAGGAGGTGATCCGTGTTGGGGTGCGCACGGGCGACACCACGGCGACAGAACGTGCGAAGCTGAAGCGCAAGCCGCCGCACATCCTGCTGACCACGCCGGAGAGTCTGGCCATCCTTTTACCCCAGGCGGGCTGGGCGGAGACGCTGAGTGAGGTGCGCTTTGTCATCATCGATGAACTCCACGCGCTGGCGGAGAACAAACGTGGGGCGCATCTGATGCTGAGCCTGGAGCGGCTGGAATGTCGAACGAGTTATCAACTCGTTGGATCGGACAAGATAAAAACACGTTCTCCGCTCATCCGCATCGGTCTTTCTGCCACAGCGGCTCCCCTTCCCTTGCTGGCGGAGTTTTTAGCCGGACAAGGACGCCCCTGCGAGATCGTGGAAGCGCGGATGGAGCGGCGGCGGCGTGTGGAGGTGCTCTCGCCGCTGCGGCGTGATCCGTATCCGCCGGCGGGTTACACGGCACAGCGGGTGCTGCAGGACATCGCGCAGATCGTGGAGCGGAGCCGGAATGTGATCGTGTTTTGCAATACTCGGAGCAGTACGGAGAGCATGGCCATCCGGCTGAAGAATGCGCTGCCGAAGCTGGCGGGGAAGATCGAGGCGCATCATGCCTCGCTGGACCGAGATGTGCGGCTGGAGGTGGAGGACCGGCTGAAGAATGGCGAGCTGCGCGCGGTGGTGTGCAGCACGAGTCTGGAGCTGGGAGTGGACATCGGCAGTGTGGACTGCGTGGTCATGATCTCCACGCCGAAGGGCATCAGCCGTGCGCTGCAACGCATCGGCCGCAGCGGGCACAGCATCCACATGGAGAGCCACGGCATCCTGGTGGCGACGAACGTGAACGACCTGATGGAATGCATCGTCTGCGCGGAGATGACACGGGCGGTGAATCTGGATGCTGTGCGGCCTTTGGAGAAGCCGCTCGACGTTCTCGCTCAGCACCTCGTAGGAATGGCGATGGAGAGCGGCTACACCCGTGATGATGTTTTGAAAACGGTGCGCTCGGCTTTTGCGTTCCGTGATCTCACGGAGGTGGAACTGGACCGCGTGCTGAACTACCTGGAAGGCGGCGGCAGGTCGCTGGAGAAGCAGTATCGTGAGAACTTCGGGAAGATCGTGTGGGTGGATGATCAGCTCGCCCTACCGAGCAAGAAGGTGGAGCGTGAGTATCTGGCAAATGTGGGCGTGATCCATACCGAAGGCATGGTCAGTGTGATTCTCGGCAAACGCCGTCTCGGGCAGATCGAGGAGAGCTTTCTCAAGCGGCTCAAGCTCGGCGACATCTTCGTTTTAGCCGGACGTGTGGTGAAGCTGATCGAGACCGGAGTGACTGAGGTGAAGGTGGAAAATGCCGCTGGCCGACTGCCCACCGTGCCCGCCTGGAATGCGAACAAAATGCCGCTGGCATCCGGCCTGGCGCATGAAGTGGCGAAACTGAGGACGGAGCTGGCTCACCGGATGGACACCGAGGAAAAGGAAGACACCGCCGACTGGCTGGTGGAGCGCTACGAGATCTCCCAGACAAATGCGGAAGCCATCCTGCGGCACTGCCGGAATCAGCTCCGGGTCTCACGCATCCCAACGAATGAGACATTCCTGATCGAGCGCTTTGTGGATGATCGTGAAGGCAGTGACTCGGACCTCGTACACTTTTTTTTCCACTGCCTGATCGGACGGAGTGCGAATGATGCGCTGAGCCGGATCATCTCGCATCGGCTGAAGGAAGCCGCCGGTGGGAATACGATGGTGACCATCGACGACTATGGCTTTCTGCTGACGGTGAAGAGCTTCCAGGATCTGGAGCTGGAGGCATGGAAGGAGCTTTTTTGTAGCACGAGTATCCTAACTCGTGATGGGGAAGCCAACGCTGGAGAACGAGTTGGGAAACTTGTTCTCCAGGCTGAACACGACATGCACGCTGCCCTGGAGCACAGCGAGCTGGTGAAATGGAACTTCCGAGGCGTGGCGCAGACGGGGCTCATGGTGCCGCGCAATCGCCCTGGTAAGGAGCAGCGGCTGAAGAGCCTGCGCTGGAATGCCGAGATCCTCTTCCGCGTGCTCTGTGAGCATGAGCCGGATCATCCGATGCTCGCGCAGGCCTACCGGGAGAGCACGCACACCTATCTCGACCTGCCACGCGCCATCGAGTTCCTGGAGCGGGCACCGACTCTGGAATGGCATCTGGTGGACGTGCCGGTGGTGAGCCCGTTTTCCTTCGGCATCTTCGCCAGCAAGATCAAAGAGGGCATGATGCTGGAAGACCCTGAGGAGGCAATCGAGAGGCTGTGGCGTGAGTTTGAGCGGAAGACGGGAGGAAGTGCGACGGAAACTTTTTTACCATGAAATCACCGGGTGATACGTTGTAGGCAGGTCGATCAGACTTACCCTCCTATGAAACGATTCTCTCTCCTCCTCGCGCTGCCCATGGTGGCGCTTTTTCTGGGTCAGCAAGTGCTGGCCTCGGCCTCTAAATCCAATGTGGGCACTGTGATCAAAGATCTGAAGGTGCGTTTTTCAGGAAAATCCCCTGAACTCGCGGGCAAGCCATACATCTTGGAATTCTGGGCCACCTGGTGTCCGCCCTGCCGCACGAGCATTCCGCACCTGAACGAGGTGTACAAGAAATACAAAGACAAGGGCCTGGAAGTCATCGGCGTGACAGATGAAGACAAGCAGACGGTGCGAAACTTCGAGAAGACGGTGCCCATCGAATACACGGTGGCTTTTGATCCCTATGAGAAGCTGGAGAAGGACTTTGGCATCCAGGGCATCCCCCATGCAATGATCGTCGATGCCACCGGCAAGATCGTCTGGGAAGGTCACCCCATGAGCCTGAAGGACAGCGACATCGAGGCCGTGCTGAAGAAGTAAGCCAAAACATCGCAGATCCGCAGCTAAATCAGGCGCATGGCCGGGCATTACCCCCGGCCATGCGCTTTTTCGTGTCACAGAAGAAAATGGGTTGGCTAATACGGAGAAGATCAAGGCCCCCTCCACAGCCCGCCCATGTTTTCGCTGCTCAAATTCCTCACCGCCGCCGCCATCGCCACCTTTGGTGTCTGGTATGTCTTTCAGTATGAAACCATCACTGAAGTCACGGGCGGGGTGGCCTTTATTTGTGTGATCGCAGCCTTTATGCTGCTGAAGTGGGATCCCGATTTCTCCAAAAAGGATTACATCGTTCAATACAAGAATCTGAAGTGGCTGCCGGGGGAGTTCACCCGCCACTGGCTGATCACGGGGGATACTGGCGTGGGTAAAACGACCTCGGGTTTCAATCCGCTGCTGCACCAAATCAGCATGAGCCGCCCGAATTGGGGCGGTCTTATCCTCGGCGCGAAAGGTGACGAGCACTTCTTTGCCCAGGAACACTTCACGGGACATGGTCGGCCCAATGATGTCTGTGTGCTCATGGTGCGCCCTGACCGGCTGGATAAGACCTGGACGCCCAAGGAGCGTTATAACTTAGTATCGGACAAACGCCTGCCCTACACCACGCACGCGAAGAACCTCGTGGATACCGGAGCTTCGCTAACGGAGGGTGAACAGTCCTCCTTCTTCAAACCTGCCGCCCAGCAGGCCCTCACCTGTGCGTTTGAGCTGCTGGAGGAACTTGGAAGGCCCGTCAACGTCTTCCGCGCCTACGAGTTCCTGACGGACAAGGACAAGATGGAAGAGCTCTTTAACGAACTCTGTGATACCGACAGCACGCCTGACCGCGTGAGACTGGCGAAGTACTTCGACCAGACCTTTCTCAACGCCCAGGCCGCTGAGCAGAAAGAAGGTCTCGTGGGCACACTGAAGGTCATGCTCGGTTTCTTCACCCATCCTGACATCGCGGAGGTCTTCTGCTCCGATGAGCCAAACACCATCGACATCCAGGACGTGGACAAAGGCCGCGTCTTCTGCACTGCGATGCCGCAGACCTTCCAGACGGAGCGCCGCTACATCAACACCTACCTCAAGCTGCTCTTCTACACGCATGCCATGATGCGCTTCGACAAACCGAAGTCAGAGCGCAAGACCGAGAACCTCCTCATCGCCCTCATGGACGAGTTTCAGGCGCTCGCCACCGCCAGCGAGGATGGTATCTCCGACCACAACGTCATCGACCGTCTCCGTGCCGCAAACTGCTGCCTC
>CAYMHJ010000430.1:0-4950 GCA_964390165.1 uncultured Prosthecobacter sp.
AGTCATCTCCCAGGTTTTTAGCGCAGTACTGGCGCTCACATCGACGAGTCTGCCGATGCTGCGCGTCTGGAGAAAGTCCGCCACATCCAGCGCGGCGAGATGCACGGCGCGGGAAAACTGGCCGAGCCCAGGCGCAAGCAGTGGATCTGGATGCTCGGGGTGATAGATGGAGGCAATCTCACGCACAAGCTTGGGCACTTCTTCGACAAGCGGTGGCAGCCACTCGGGATTGATCCGCTTCTGCCATCGCAGGCGGTTTTTGCATTCCTCGACGGCTTTGTTTGCGGCGATGTCCTTGGGATGGTCGCTGCCGTCGTGATAATGCGCCACGGCTTCACGCGCTGCTTTTAGATCCGCAGCGAACCTCAGACCGACCCAGAGAAGCCACGTCGCCACTCCGACAATGAAGCCTGCGAGGAAGGTGAGGAAGGTGAGGAAGTAGGACATGTGGGTCGAAAACGGTCAATTTGTCAGGATCGTCATGACGCCATTAATGGCCCGCCTACATCTCCAGGAAGTTTTTCAGCAGCCGTTTGCCATCCTGGGTGAGGATGGACTCGGGATGAAACTGGACGCCGTGGATGGGGAGATCCCTGTGGCGCAGGCCCATGATCTCGGATTCGTCGTCATCGCAAAGGGCAGTGATCTCCAGGCAGGCTGGCAGGGTGTCGCGCTTCACGAGCAGGGAGTGGTAGCGCGTGGCGGTGAATGGCTCGGGCAAGCCTTTGAAGACGGACTGGCCCTGATGACGGATTTTGGAAACTTTACCATGCATGAGGCGGTCTGCCCGCACAACTTCACCACCAAAGACGTGGCCGATGCTCTGGTGCCCGAGACATACGCCAAGCGTTGGGATGCTGGGTCCGAACTTCTCGATGACGGCACAACTGATGCCCGCCTCCTTCGGTGTACATGGGCCAGGTGAGATGCAGATGTGATCCGGCTTTTTCTTCGCGATCTCCTCCAGCGTGATTTGGTCATTCCGATGGATCTCCATCTGCGCACCCATCTCGCCAAAGTACTGGACGAGATTGTAGGTGAAGGAGTCGTAATTGTCGATGATCAGGAGCATGGAGATTGGGCCGTGGACGAAGATTTACAGTTGTTGACGCTGCTTGGCAATGGCTTCCCCAAACCTCTGTAACAGAACGCTGGCGATTTAGATTTAGCTGGGGATGATATTTGTTTATGTGGAGCCTTCCTGATGCCTGCTTACCTTCCTGGCTGAAAAAATGTCTGCCAAAGTTTCTTCACCGCTTTTTCTTTGGCGGCGAGTGCCTCCGATTTCGCAGGCGTGGCAGTGTTGATGATGCCAAAAAAGCCATTTGGAGCCGACTCAGTAACCCTCCAGACGGCGAGGCATGGATGAGCGGAATCATCTGGGCAGATTCCGTTCATCTGTGTTGGCAGCGCAGACATTCTCTCAATGACCTCAAGCCCTTTTTCCACGGACACCTAAGTATCAAGAGTGATTATGTCAATCTTGAGGGGCGAATCTCCGCCTCTCGATCCAGTCAATTTGTCACCATTGTCTTTCTGATCGCCTTGCTCAGCCTAGCAGTGTTCTTTGCATGGACAATATTTGTCCCTTTGTGCTGTTGTGGAATGGCATTGCTGATTCTTGGCGCGGTCAAATTCAGCCGACACAAGTCGACCGAAGATGAAAGAAGGATCATCAGCGAGCTTCAAGCAATCTTTCCCGAACAGCTCACAGAATCCCGCACTCACGAAAGCTGAAGTAGGGCAGCGCACGGCCTTCGGCGGGGCTGCCAATGATCATGTGGTCGCAGAAGGTGAGGCCGAGGAGATCAGCGGCTTCTTTTAAACGACGCGTAAATCGCTTGTCGGCATCACTTGGGGAGGGATCGCCGGAGGGATGATTGTGAACGAGAATGAAAGCGGGCGCACGATGGGCGAGCACCTTGGTGACGATCTCACGCGGATGGGCACTGGATTCGTTGATGGTACCGCGGAAGAGTTCTTCGTGGCGGATGAGGCAGAGGCGTGTGTTCAGCAGCAGGATGCGCACGGACTCGTAGCTGAGGGCCTGCATCTCGGCACTGATGAAGCGGTAGGTCTGCTCCGGTTTCTCCAGCGGCACTTCGCGTGCGGCAGCCTGCTCGGCACGGCGTCCGAGCTCAAAAGCAGCGGCAAGGTGGGCGGCTTTTGCAGGTCCGAGCGCCCGCATGTGGGCGAGTTCACCAGCCTCTATTCGGGAGATGTTGCGTAGTGATCCTTGCTCACGAAGAAGACGCTGGGCTACTTGCAGGGCATTCTCGCCTTTAACGCCGGTATTGATGAAGATGGCGAGCAGTTCCGCATCTGAAAGCGCGCCAGCCCCGAGCCTCAACAGCCGCTCACGCGGGCGGTCATCTTCGGGCATGTCGTGGATGCGGGACATTCGGCTGGGCGGTGAGAGTGGATGGCTTCCACTCTTCGACAGCATTTGGTGTCGCAGACGGGGTCTGGTCAAGAGTAGAGTCGAATGCATGCCACATTCGGATTCAGCAGCGCATGGCGCTCACCTTTATGCGGCGAGGCTGAGTCCACCGATGCCCATGAGCCGTTTTTCTTCGGAACCTGCGGACATCTCACCAAGCCGACGATGTGTCCAGACATCGGCGGGTGAGTTTTCCTGTTCATCGAAGAGCATCAGGGCTGAATCGTCCGTCTGCCCAGGAAAGGGCAGCCCCCACGCCGGCCGGGTGCTAAAGATTTCATCGAGTTCCACCTCGTTCCAGTCACCTTTGGACAGACCAGGAGTCATCCAGATGGTCAGTGTGCTATCGATTTGTGCATGCATGGAAGCCGTACCCACATCGAGAAAAATGCACGCAGGGCTGACCTGGTTGGCGATCTCCATGATTCGGACCTCAGAGGCGTGAGCGGGGACGAGTGTCACAGTGGCTCCTGCGTGGGAGGCCGCCATAAACAAGGTCTGCGTGTCGGGATGATCGGCAGAGAGGCAAAAGAGGACAATCGAGCCACGTTCGACTCCATTTCTCTGCATCCAGGTCGCCGCGCGAAGCACATCATCCCAGACTTTCTCCGCAGTCGTAAGCTGCCCACGGTGCAGGCAGGGCAGCTCGGGCTTGGACTCAGCCAGAGAAGCTAGGTGCTGGCTGTAGAAGAAGGGCTTTTGATATTCAGCCAGGGAGGGTTGAGGGCAACTTTTCATCTCTAATGCAATTATTATAATTATTGTCACTTTGTCAACCAATGGCTCATACTCTTGAAAAGCCATGTTCTGACTTTAAAAAGTGAAGAATCCCGAGTCTACGGACCCCTCTTTGATGGGCACTTAGAGGAAATGCTTCAATTATTCAAAGGTATCAGCAGATTTAGAACCTTTGCAGGTTACAAAAGCTGATCTGTGGAAGCAGAATATAAAAGCAAAAAGCCCCGCCGGGCGGGCGGGGCTTTCGTGGGGAGGCGATTCCAGTCGTGGTTTACAGGCCCTGACCAGCTTTGGCAGCGGCCACAGAAGCTTCGGCTTTGAGGGCGGCTTCGTGACTCTCGAGCACCTTGCGCTTGAGGCTGACTCCGCTCTTCTGTGCATACCAGAGCACCAGCGGGCTGGCGATGAAGATGGATGAGTAGGTGCCGAGCAGCACACCGATGGTGATCGGCATGGCGAACTCGAGCATGGCGGGATTTCCGAAGAAGAGGAGCACCACCATCGGCGCTAGGGCGGTAGGACCGGTGAGGAGTGTGCGGCTCAGGGTCTTGCAGATGGCCTCGTTCATCATGTCGCGGATCGTTCCGCCACCACCGCGCTGGATGGTCTCGCGGATACGGTCGAAGACGACGATGGTGTCATTGATGGAGTAACCCGCGATGGTCAGGATGGCACCGACGTGGATGAGGCTCATCTCCTGACCGAAGAGGACGCAGAGACCCGGCACCATGAGCACGTCATGGAAGAGGGCGACGACCGCGCCAATGGCGAAGGCGAATTCGAAGCGCATCAGGAGGTAGAGGAAGATGAAGATCAGCGCCACACCGAGAGCGATGAGGGAGGTCTTGGCGGCTTCACTACCGATCAGAGCACCGACGGTTTCCAGGCTGGTGCCCTTGATGCTGTCTTTGAAGCTCTTGTTCATCGCGCCTTCGATCACGGCCCCCGCTTCCTGCTCACCGCGGATGGCTATCACGTCAACACCAGTCGCTGTGCTCTTGCGCTGCACATAGGCGGTGCCAATGCTCTTGCCGTCGGCAAGTTTGAGACCCTTCAGCATCTCTTCGACCTTGGCGGTCGGGAGATCTTTGCCATCCGCCACTTCCACATGCAGCAGGGAGCCGCCACGGAAGTCGATGCCAAAGCTTTCTTTGCCCTTGAAGGCAAGCGTCCCGAAGGAGATCGCCGTGACGACGAGGGATGCGATGATGAACTTTGGCGCGACGGAGAGGATGTCGAAAACCTTGTCAGGGATGATCTTCCGTGTGGACAGTGTTTTAAGAAGGCCATTGTCGATCACAAACATGAAGACCACTCGGGTGACGATGAGCGCGCCGACCAGGGAGGAGAGCAAACCGAGCATCAGGGTGACGGCGAAGCCACGCACCAAACCACCGGAGATGGTAAAGAGAATAATCGCCGCGATGATGGTTGTGATGTTTGAGTCCGCGATGGCAGAGAAGGCCTTTTCAAAGGCGGCATCAAGCGCACCCACGAGAGATTTCCCGGCTTCCATTTCCTCACGCAGACGTTCGTAGATGAGCACGTTCGCATCCACCGCCATGCCGATGGTGAGCACGATACCGGCGATACCGGGCATGGTAAGCGTGAACTGGAAGAGCGCCATGCCGCCGAAGAGAACGGCGAGGTTGATCACCAGACCAACGATGGCGATGAGACCCGCCATCTTGTAGATGAAGACCATGAAGCAGGTGGTGAGGATCAGACCCGCGACGCAGATGTACTTACCCTGATCGATGGAGGACTGACCG
>CAYMHJ010000431.1:0-4950 GCA_964390165.1 uncultured Prosthecobacter sp.
CAGCTCCCGCCGCCGCTGCTTGTTGCCGATGTGCTTCTGCCACTCGGGGCCGTCCTCGGCGCTGCCGGCAATCACGACTTTCAGTGTAAAGGCTTTGCCCCCACCAGTCCGCACTTCACTTACACACCGAGGCCCTGATTTTTCTCGTAGTCATCGAAAAATACCCGATCCCCGACACTGATGGAACCGTCCTTGTTAAGAAAAGCCGTCTGCGAATACGTCACCCGTGGTGTGCCGCGGGCTTGATCGCCCAACACATATTTTTCCCCGAGGAGCGTCCAAACAAGGCGGCAACCCAGCTTTTCAAGCCGCACGAGTAGTTCATTAACTTCAGCCAACAAAGTAGCAGGCCCGCCTTCAGAAGCCGATGGATCGCGGAAGACCGTCTGTCCATCGAGTTTTGCGAATCCATCCACGCTGTTCCACCAGAGCGGCCCAGCTTTAAAAAAAGCGCGAGTTGGTACATGGAAGTAGATACTTGATGGCAACGAACCGTCGTATTCCCATTCGCAAACGACTTCATTATTAACAGGCACAAGCTCCAGCTTGCTTCCCCTGACCTGAGTGCCACAGCCGAGCCAATCGTCAGTCTCCACGTTGCAGGCACTTGCCCAAGGATACTCGCCAACGAAGGTGTGGAGCCACGACGCATTTTCGGGCAGCCATCGTCCGAAGAAGTTCCGGCGCGATGTCGCTTTAACGGCTTTCTTGAACTGTTCATCCCGAACCAAGAACGATCTCAGATGCATCCATGTCGATCTGTATGGTTCGCCATACGGTCGTCCCTCCCGATATTCAGTCCACTCTGGATAGCAAATTAGCGGAAGCCAATTCTGACCACCGTTGGCTTTTGGGGCTAGCAGCGACTCCATCGACGGCAGATCATCTCTTTGATTCACCCAAGTCGCGTAGTCGAGTTCTTTTGTTGATGCGAGATCGATGTTGCCCCCGATCCACCAGCAATCGGACGGCTTACGATCATGGCGCCCAGTTGAGCTGATTGTTGGATCCAGCTTGCGCTCCTCCTTCAGAATTAGCGGGAGCAGCCCAGTTGTCCTTTCCCAACCATTTTTCTCTCGCTCGACACTATCATAGAGGCTGGATGCCAGCTGATACATTGCTATCCACTGATACTTCTTCCCGATTCGCTCGCTCCACGTCGGCTTCCCTCTTCCCCCTCCAGTTTCATGAGTTACGGCAGAGTCGTAGCCACTACATTTCGAGCCGGTGTAGCCAAAATCGTCCAAAATTCGCTTCGCGATCCAACGTCCTATGGCTGTCTTCGGCATGGCGTGATTCCATCCGTCTAGACAACCGATTGAGTAATGGTTGAAATCGTCATGGAGACAGCTCTGAACGATCAGCTTCGCGCCGGGCTCTTTATCATCCTCCCATGCTTTCTCCCCTATCTTTGGTAATAGCTCTGGCTGCTGTGTGTTGGGGTTTCGCATGTTTGTAGCTGCCGGGTCGACCCCATGGTCGAGGCAGCCAAGATGCGACGCGAGTTCGGCGATACAGCGAATGTGGTCGCGAATTATCGCATTCTGGAAATCGTCTGGATGCGCCGCATACGCGGCTAGCAGGTCTTCGGCCAGCGGCTTCAGGACTGCCTTGTTTCGCGAGTGAATCAGGGCTCCATAGGCAACAAGCAAAGCCCGCTCGCGCACCTCATCGTCGTCAGTCGCGAGAAAAAGATCCACCAATCTAGGCAGTAATTCTGCGTGAAGCCGTAAAATCGCTAGCGCTGCTCTTGTGGCAAAATCTTTTACTCGGCGATCAGCCGCTGCTGTGCACCAGAGTAGGACGATGCACCAGCGCTCTGCGGTGGTGATGTCAACCCTATTAAGGTCCATGTCCGTGGCTGCTTCGATCATCCGGCGCACGATGTTGTTTCCTTCGTATCCCAGCTTCAGATAACCGCACCAGAAGGCATCGCGCCTAGAAAATGGCTGCCACTGCAAGACTTCGTGAAGCCAAAACGCATCGATCTCCGATTCCTGGGTTGATACTGCGAGTATGGCATCCATTGCGGTGTATGCGTCGGAACTATTGAGCACCATTCGCAACACCTGCTGGGTCGGCGACCGAAATGTCTCCGCAGTACGCCAAGGTAAGGAGCGCACTACGACTCCTGCGATCTCCCGTTGGATGGAATCATCTTCGACCAAGTCAGTCAGTTCCAGGCCACGTATCTTCTCAGGTAGGAGAACGGACAGTGCCGAAAGCAGCCCGGCGTTCTCCTTAACGGCCTGCGCCGAGCTTAAGAGATTGGAGAATCGACCGACGCCCTTGAACGCCTCCTTGGCATTCAATCTCGTGAGCGAGTTGAGCATTTCCGACGCTACCAGAAAGTCCCCGAACCTCTCGAAGGCCGGACGCACGAAGTTTTCAGCCCCGATTGTTGCGTTCGATGGGCCGTCCTCGATAAGAAGATCTGCCGTCACGAGCCATTGCAGGACGTTGATACCCTTAGCCTGTGGCTTCGCCGCGTCGATTGCCGACTGCGCATCAGACCAACAGACTGCTGCACTTCCCGTCTTAGCGATAGAGGCCGCGATTGCGCACAGCGAACCGCTAACGATCGCCGCGCCAGTAGAAACGCTGTGCTCCGTCGCAAACTGCTCCTCCTTTTGTGCAAGGAACGCTCGGATCACCGGAGAGATCCCGAACCAGCCTTTTGGCAGTTGCTTTAGCCCCTTCGCCTGCAGGGTTTCGCAGACGAGCTTAAGGTAGAGTGGGTTCGCCAATTCCGGCTGCAAGACGGGCACTAGCGGCGGTTCGAGGTGATAGTGCAAAAAGAAGGCGTTGCAGGCCTCTCGCTCCATTCCAGAAAAACCTTTGTGCTCAATAGCTTGGGCTGCAAAATCCTTTGGTAGGCATACGGGAAGGAACGAAGTGCGGCATGAGACGCAGAGCTTGAGATGCGCACGCGAAGCCACTGCCTTGGTGAACTCGGCGAAGCGGTCGAACCAGTAGCTTCGCGGCATCGTCTCGTTCACTGCATCCACACAAATTAGGAGCTTATTCCCTGAGCACTCGGCAGCTGCATTCAGTGCATCAAGTGTACCTTCGCAGCCGAGCGTGAGGGGAACTCTGAGTGACTCGGCAAACCTCGTCCATGGATCGGGTTCTCCCCTGAACTGATGGCCGAAAACGACGCACGTGTAGGCACCTTCGTCCAAGCGCCGCTGGGCAATGTCGCACAGGCTGTGGGTTTTTCCCGAACCTCCACTCCCGGACAGCACGAACACCTGCCTGAAAGCGAGAAACCCACTCGGGGACGAAAGCCACGCAGAGTATTCACGCCACTTTTCTTGCGCAACGCGCACAGCGTCGAGGTTCTCCGCTGGAAAGGAACACTCATACTCCGCCATGAAGGAGCGGAACCGCTTCGAGTCCGCAGACCCATCCCCGTGGGTTGCATCTATGCCCGCTGCGAGGTCGCGCTCGACGGCAGCTATCTGTTCGAGGAGTTGGGAGACTAAGCCTTGAAGTTGTGAAAGGGCCTCGTCGGCTGGAGAAGTCGATAGCCGTTCCGCAGCTCGGACGCAGTTCCGTGATTCTACAGCGAGCTTCTTTCCCTTTTCGAAAGTTGCCGCTGGCCATCCGGGCCGCATGACGTTGTCCCCCTTTGTCTCGACGAGTTCTTCGATATGGGCGGTTTCTTTCCCGCATGCGTCGACATGTTTTGCAATCTGTGTCAGCCAGTAGGTGCCCCCAGCAAACGCCGAGAACCACTCTGACAATGGCGTTTCGAGGTTGACTGCCTTATTATACCTTGGCCCTGCCGTGAGCTTTGCGGAGGCAATGTGATCCGCAAACCAACGATCTGAGAATGTTGTGGTGGAGAAAAAGTAGTGGCGAATTCCACCGGATGAATCGTTAGCTAGTAGAAGGCCAGTTATGTCATGCGCAGTCCAGCGTTCGATAGTCAGCGCGCGCCCTTTGGCTTTTGCGTCGGCTTCGGTCTTGTGAACCCACTCGTCGAATTTCTCCGCTTGGCTCTTCCCTCTCCGTGCGGTCTTGCCGGTGAGGTCGAAGGGGAAGCAAACTACATAGCGTGTGAGGTCGGTGTGGACCGAAAGCGCAGTCTGGAGCGACTGCCCAGCTTGCTTCAACAGCCCGTCTATATCAAAGACATACTTTGTCTGCCACCCAGTCGAGGAGCCAGATGAATCGATCACTCGGCATTCCACCCCACCATCGCCACCATCGCCGCGGTAACGCTCGAATCTTGTGCCGACCGCTCGGGTTCTAGAGGCTAGCTGGCAGCACAATTCCTCGAAGGCGTTTTCAACACTCCCACACCGAGGGGCGATCTTTTCAAAGTCAATTTCGGCCATGGGATGATGTTCAAATATGGAGCGTGGCGTGCATGTTCGCGACGGCGACCTTGCAGTTCAGTGTGCAGGTCTCGGGAGAGGCGCGGCGGAACTCTCCTTGCCTCGGCGGGTTCTCCTGTGTGTTCTTCAGCTTTGAAGATGCGCTTTGCGCAGGACAGTCGCCGGACTGGTTGGAGGACATGCTTCCATTGGCGAGGACGTAGTCGGCGTGGACATCGAGGTGCTGGACGTTGCGGAAGGTGGTTGCGTGTTCCTTGCCGATGTCGGCTTTGATGCCGCAG
Source organism: uncultured Prosthecobacter sp. (assembly GCA_964390165.1). Lineage (GTDB taxonomy): Bacteria > Verrucomicrobiota > Verrucomicrobiia > Verrucomicrobiales > Verrucomicrobiaceae > Prosthecobacter. The sequence goes on from CAYMHJ010000431.1 coordinate 4,625, forward strand.
ATGGCGAGGCGTGGGTCCGGGTGAATGAAGAAATCCGAATGGCGAATGCCGAATGAGTGGAAATGAGCCTCGAAGCCGATGGTGGCGCTGCTGGAAGAGCCTGAGTCGGGCTTGCTGGATGCTTTGGGGGCCATGCGGGGGATTTCCCCTATCCAAGCCGGGGAAGATGCGGAAGGCAAGGCATGAGGTGGGAGTTTGCACGGGAACAGGCGATGCCAGCAGGGCTTGCCCCCATGTCCCTTGCATTCTGGAACACAAGATGCGACACGGGCCACCCATGAACGAGATCACCCGGCGCAAGAACTTCATCCCCGTCACCGACGAGC
>CAYMHJ010000432.1:0-4931 GCA_964390165.1 uncultured Prosthecobacter sp.
TGAGCCCGCAGCAGCTCATGGGTTTCCCGCCGAGTGTGGCGGATGATGTTTACAGCCTGGGAGCCACGCTCTATGAACTGCTGAGCAGCAAGCCGCCGTTCTTTCGGGGTGAGCTGACGCGGCAGATCGAGAGCATCAGCCCACCGACGATCCGCGAGCGGCGGGTGGAGCTTGAGATCGAAGGAGCCGCCCCGGTGCCGGAAGTGTGGGAGCAGACGATTGCAGCCTGCCTGGATAAGGAGGCCGAGAAGAGACCCCAGAGCGTCCGTGAACTGATGGCGCGGTTGAACGGCCAGATGGCGGCACCAAGCACGCCCGACAGAGCCTCAGCAGCGCCTCCGGCTTCCACTCGCGCCTCAAGGACACCGACGATCATCGCCCTGGCCGCCATGCTGTGCATCGGGGGCGTGCTGGGCTGGTGGTTTGGATTTGAAGCACCGAAGAGGGCCGAAGCCGCGAACATTGAACAGCAACGCCAGCAACAGGAGGCAGCCCACAAGGCCCAGGAGCTGGCTGACGCCGATGTAGCTGCGCGTTTGGTGCAGGAGAAAGAAGATGCGGCACGCATCGCCAAAGAGCAGGCGGACAAGGAGGAGAAGCAGAGGCAGATGGCCGCGCAGGCCGAAGCGGCGCGCATGGCGAAAGAAAAAGCCGAGGCGGAAGAAAAGGCCCGCCAGATGGCAGCCCAACTCGTCCTCAAGAGGCAAGAGGCAGACAAACTGGTGGCTGCGGCACAAATCCTCGTCCGGGACCGCAACTTCGATGCGGCCAAGGAGAAACTCGCTGCGGCGCTTTATTTGATACCAGGAGATCCCGCAGCGACCAAGCTGCAGTCGGACGTGAACGAAGCCATCAAGCAGGAACGCGACAGAGCTGTCCAGGCCGCGGCGGCAGAAGCCATGAAGATGGCATCGTCGAAAGTCACCCCAGACACTCCACCAACCAGCGCGCCAAGCAATCCCCCTCAAACGTCTCTTTTGGAAGCTCCAAGGCTTCCTGCGAGCGGCTTTTTTGATCTCGATACCCTCTTCTCCAGCAGTCAGTATGCGGCCAGAGACGACTACTCAAAAGGCCAGATTTTGAAAAAGGCCCAGGAGAAGCTCAAGACCTTCGGGTTTTATCCGAGCACCCCCGACGGCACGCCCGGCCCCACCACTCAACGCGCCATCATTGACTGGGAACGAGCCCGGGCTCTGCAGCAAACGGGCCGGCTGGTCGATGCCAATCTGGCGGAGCTTGGGTTGAAGGACCTTCCGCAAATGAAGGCGCCCAAAGTCGCTGAATCCCCCCCGACCCGTCCACGAACGAAACCCGCGACACCTGCACCGACTCCCAAACAACCGGCCCCATCGACCGCACCAAAGACGGGAGGACGCGAAATGTCTTATGATGAATTTATTCGCCGATCCAAAGAATTGGAGAAGCGGTAACAAATCTCGATAGCCATAAAATTATGAATACGCTGCGAATGATCCTCCTTCCAAACCGTCTGGTTGAGTTTAGGCGCCTGCAAACGCACATCCTCATTGCGGCCATTTGCGGACTTCTTTGTCAGTGCTCCACTGATCCGGAGTTTAATAGGCTCTCTTCTAGCGTTGAGGCTAGTCCATCGAAAACCGCTATTCTAGGCATGTGGCATCATAAACGCACTGATGATTTGCTCGGTGATAAGTGCACGGACAGTCTACTTTTCCAGAGCAATGGACGTGGATTTCATAGGGCATTCGCAAAATCGAACATGCTACTGTTTGATATCAAAAATGACGCCGAAGTCGCTTTCACTTGGACGCACACTGGATCTGGCGTCTGGAATCTCACATATGACAAATCGAAGACTTCGGTCACTTGCCGCATCGCAGGAAATCATCTTCTATACGAGACAAGTTTGCTAAAATGGGTTTTCAGCCGTGTAGAATAGAAATAATTTGCTGAGTAAAACACATGAACTTAACTGATTCCAAAAAGATACGGACCTGCTCAAGCCTTACCTTGTTTTCAGCCTACTCAATGTCTCATTGCGTACTAGCGAGTATGCTTTGCTGCTTGCTAACGCAATGCAGTACCACAACGACTGACCCGGCTTACGCTTCGCTAATGGCGACGGCTGAACCCAACCCTCAAGCGAATGAGATCGTTGGGATGTGGCACCGCATGAGCAATGATACCTTCAAGCATAGAGACAGTCTTCTTTTTAACTCAAATGGCACCGGTATTTTTCGAGCATATTCTCAGGAAATGAATGATGTCATTTCACAGACTCAAATGACGTGGGGGTACCAGCACTCGGGAGTATGGGTGGCGCGCACGCGAGGGTTAAGATTGATTAATCTGCAATATCGCCTTTCCGGCAATCGCCTTCTTTGCACAGGATCGAGTTCCCCAGTTGACGGCCCTCCTTTTTTTAAGTTTAACCTCGTTTTTGAACGAGTGCATTGATCTGCAATTGGCATATTGAGCGCTTCCCATAATGTAGGACAACCAACCGTGCCATCCAGGCGCTTGATCGGTGCAAAGGCAGCGGGAGACAGTCCGCTCCCAAGGGCAATGGTCACCCATCAGATCGCAAGATCGGTCAATTCGTCATGCTTTACAGCCATGGTTCCGCTACGACCTCTGCGCATGTCTCAGATAAACTCCACTTTAGAAACAACCTTCACATCACGTGTGCGTTCGCGCCCAAGTCGCTTGGCCAAATTCCTGAACGCCACTGCGGTCATCGTCTCCTGTTCCCTGCTGACTCAGTGCACATTTAGTTACCATGACCCTGGTTCAGCACAATTGCGTGCAGCAGTGGAAACAAATCTGCCCAAGGATAGCATTGTCGGAATGTGGCATCGCAAATTTGATGTTAATTCCAATGCCACCCAACTCTGGAGCTTTCTGTTTAGATCAGACGGAACGGGTGTTCATCGGTTTGTAATCAAAGACAAAACTGATTTTTCTTTATTTAACGTTTCGACGGAAAAGCAGTACGATTTCAATTGGACATACGAAGGGGCAGGCGTTTGGAAGGCTCAGGGCAATTCGGCAATTAGCCTGGCTAGTTGCAACGGATATAGGTTTATGATCTCCGGCAACCAACTCCTCTCCAATCGACCGGCGGGAGCTTCTGAATTCATTTACACACGAGTGGAGTGACCCACGCTATCGTGCCTTGGGCCGTCAAGAAGCAGAGTAGATGCAAGAGAGGCTGACCAACTGAAACCTCCGCCCGATTGATAATCCATCTTCTGAAATCATGCGACTGCAAGCCGCGCTCAGTGAAGCGCACAATAGGCGCTGAGCCTGTTGTTGCGGCGCTGATTGTCGGAGCAAGAGTGAGGTGTAAACCCAAGTCCCATCAAATGACACACACGCTGCACCCCATCCTTGTAGGCACTGGTCTCTTGACATTGCTGACTCTCACACTGCCTCAGCGGATCGGGGCGGATGAACCCAAAAAGGCCTTCATGGAAGGCGCTGCTGACAAAAAGAAGTCGGAGGCCACTGGCAACGCCCCCTTTGGCACCCCCAACGCGGTGCCGAAGGAGGAAACCCTTGGTGCAGTTCAGGTCACTGAACTTGGTTTGATGCGAACTTTGGTGGTGTTTGACGAAGGCATGGACCCTTCCCTGGTGAAGATTGTGAACCAGCGTCTTTCGGATGTTCACTTACGCGTGTTTGAGGCCGCCAAACGGGTGAGTGGATCCAACAAGGACATCCTGAAGGCCATGGGCGAGAAGGCGCAGGCCGACCTTGTGCTGCATGCCAGTGTGAGCGCCCGTGAGAAGAAAAAATTTGGCGACTTCAGCCTGTATGAAGGCGAGGCCACTGTAGAAATCCTGAGCCCGGTGAACGGTGAACTGATGGTGACACACACCGATCGTGCTGTCGGGGTGCGCAAGGTGGATGAAGTGGAAGCCAAACGCTCTGCGACGGAGTCCGTGCTGGACAAGGTCGTCAAAGAAGCCGCGACCAAGGCGCTCGAGAAGAGCGACAAGATCATCGTCTACGAGGTCGAGATCAGCCGGGTGCCCAGCAATCTGCACATTCTGCGCATCAAGGACCACATCGCCAAACTTCAAGGCGTCTATCACGTCCGGGACCTCTCCTATGACCCTGGGCAGCAACTGGCCGTTTTGGAGGTTCAAGGAAGCCCCAAGATGCTGACCTTCATCAAGGCTCACATCGAGACCATGCCCCGCATGCCCGCGAAGCAATGATCACGAAGCAGCTTTCAATACCAACCCGATGTTCCACATGAAGACGACGATTGCTCAATTCACCCTGGTTCTGATGCTCACCGGCTCAGCACCAGCACAAACCGGCACAGACCCAGCCACGCTTCCTTTGGCTGGAGCTGCCGAACCGCAGCACATGCCGCAGACATTCTCCAAGCCCTATCTGGTGCCTGATGGTGCCGACGTGGACAGGCTGAAGGATGCCGCCCAGCAAGCCGCCACAGATGTCTGGAAGAACTACGTGAGCGCCGTCACCGAGTCCCGGCTGAAGAGTTTCGCCGTGCTGCCGCTGCAAAAAGACATCGACGGCGACTATGTGGCGCTGCAACTGCGCAACAAATTTACCGAAATCTGTGGCCCTCAGGGGTTGCAGCTTTACACGAGGATGGACCCGGAGTGGAACACGCTTCTCAAAGAAATCGCCTGGGGAGAAAACTTTGGCGATACGATGGACCAGAACACGATCCAAAAGTTTGGCCGTATCAAGGGAGTGCAGGCGCTGGTGTTCTCCCGCATCACCGGGGCTTCCAAAACGGATCGAGAGGGGGTGAAGATGCGCCTTAACGTTCAAGTGTTTGAGGTGGAGACCGGCCAGCAAATCTGGGGAAAGGAGATCGTTTCTCTGCAAGAGGGGAGCTTCGTGCCAGTCATGGAAAGACAGTGGCTCCGCGATTACCGCCAGTGGTTGATGGTTGGTGGAGTGGCACTGCT
>CAYMHJ010000433.1:0-4929 GCA_964390165.1 uncultured Prosthecobacter sp.
GTGGACGTTTTTCACCGGTGGTCCTGTGCGTCTGCCGCCGGTGTGCTGGCAGGGCAAAGTTTACATCACCAGCGATGACGGCCATCTCTACTGCGTGAATGCGGATGATGGCAAAGCCGTGTGGTCCTTCAGCGGCGCGCCATCGGCACGAAAAGCGCTGGGAAACAGCCGTCTGATCTCCGCATGGCCTGCGCGCGGCGGCCCGGTGATCCGCGATGGCAAAGTGTATTTCGCTGCGAGCATCTGGCCTTTCATGGGCACGTTTCTTTACTCGCTCGATGCGGAAACGGGCAAGGTCGTGTGGGTGAACGACGGCACGGGCGCGGACTTCATCAAGCAGCCGCACAGCGCGTCATCCTTCGCCGGTGTGGCTCCACAAGGGGCGTTGGTCGCCACAAAGGACACGCTGCTCGTGCCCGGTGGACGTTCGGTGCCAGCAGGCTTCGATCTCGCCACGGGAGCGCTGCGTTACTTCCATCTGAATGATGGTGGCAAGGGCAATGGCGGCTCCTTCGTGGCCGCTGGCGACAAGTATTTCTACGTCCACACGCGTGAGCGTGGTGTGCGTGTCTATGACCTCAAAACCGGCACGCAGGGCAAGTCTGTGATGAATGAGCCGGTCATTGATGGCAGTCGCCTCTTTGACTCGGACGCCGAAAAAGTGCGCGAACTCGGCACGAGTGAAAAAGTGCTCTGGGAGGTGAATGCGGATGGCTCCGGCGATCTCATCAAGGCGGGCGATCATCTTTATGCCGCAGGTAAAAGCAGCCTCAGCGCGATCTCGCTGACGGACAAACCCGAGGTGACATGGACACAGCCGGTACGTGGTGAGGTGCGCAGACTTCTCGCGGCGAATGGAAAGCTCATCGCGGTGACGCAAGAAGGTCGCATTCAAGTGTATGGCAGTGGCAAGAGTCTCGGGCGCCTCGAATCGAAGCCGCAAAAACTCGTCGCAGCGTCTGCTGAAGCCTCAAAGCTCGCACAGACCTTGCTAGAGAGGGCAGGGGACAAAGGCGGACATGCTCTGATTTTCGGAGCGAGTGACACGGGCTTGCTCGATGCGCTGCTCAGTGATTCCAATCTGCAGATCACCGTGGTGGAACAAGACGCGGTGAAGGTCGATGCGCTGCGTCGTCAGTATGACGCACTCGGCCTGCAGGGCACACGCATCACCTTCCATGTCGGCGATGCGCTTTCTTTCCAGGCACCGCCTTACTTTGCGCATCTTGTCATCGCATCGAAGCAGCATGTCGGTGTCGCTTATGCCTCCGTGCGGCCTTACGGTGGTGTGATGCTTTGTGATGAAGCGGTCGATGTCAGCGCACTCGAAAACGCGAAGGTGGAGAAGTTGGGCGGGCATCAACTAATCATTCGCGAAGGCGCTCTCCCCGGCGCGGCTGATTGGACGCATCAGTATGGCGACATCGGCAACACCGTGAAGTCCGACGACAGCCGCGTGCGCGCACCGCTCGGCGTGCTGTGGTTCGGCGGCAGCTCAAACATGGACGTGCTGCCGCGTCACGGCCACGGCCCGCCCGAGCAGGTCGTGGGCGGGCGTCTCTACATCCAGGGCATGAGCAGTTTCAGCGCTCGCGATGTTTACACCGGTCGTGTCATCTGGAAGCACGACTTCAAGGACCTCGGCACCTTCGGCATCTACTACAATGAAACCTACGAGGACACGCCGCTGAGCACAGCTTACAACCAAAAGCACATCCCCGGCGCGAACGGTCGCGGCACGAACTATGCCGCCACGCAGGAAGCCGTTTATGTGGCGCTGAAAGGCGAGTGTCAGATGCTCGATGCACAAACCGGCGAGCTAAAAAAGACCATCAAACTTCGTGAAGAGGCCAAAGATCCCGCGCAGTGGGCCTTCATCGGCGTGCTGGATGATCTGCTCATCGGTGGCGACGACTTCGCGCACTTTAGCCTGCAAACTGGCGCCGCGAAAAGTCGCACGGCCGCGCCAATCGAGGACTATTCCGCCAGCGCAGGACTCGCGGTGTTTGACCGGCACAGCGGCAAGCTGCTCTGGCGCGTGAAGGCGCGTCACAGCTTCCTGCACAACGGCATCGTCGCGGGCGATGGCCGTATCTACTGCCTCGACAAGCTCACCCAACATGCCGAGGGCCTGCTGGAGCGTCGCGGCAAGGATCTGCCCAAAGATTACCGCATCGTCACGCTCGATGCCCGCACTGGAAAAGTGCTGTGGGAGCAGGAGAAGGATGTTTTTGGCACCTGGCTCGGCTACTCCAAGCAGCATGACGTTTTGCTCCAAGCCGGAGCCAAAGCGAGCGACCGTCTCTCCACGGAAGTCGGCGATGGCATGATCGCCTACGAAGGCAAAACAGGCCGCGTGCGCTGGCAGGATCTCAAACGCACTTACACTGGGCCTTGCATCCTGCATAACGAACTCATCCTCACCGGAGCGAACTCCTACAGCAGCTCCGGCGGTGCCTTCAGCCTGCTCACAGGCGAGCCGCATCTCGTGAAGAACCCTCTCACCGGCAACATGGAGCCGTGGCGGCTGAACCGCACCTATGGCTGCAACACCATCATCGCCAGCGAGCACCTACTCACCTACCGTAGTGGCGCGGCGGGCTTTTACGATCTCGACAGCATGAGCGGCACCTCAAACCTCGGTGGATTCAAATCTGGCTGCACCTCGAATCTCGTCGTGGCGAATGGCGTGCTCAACGCGCCTGATTACACCCGCACCTGCTCCTGCTCATATCAGAACCAGACCTCGCTCGCGCTCATCCACATGCCTGAGATGGAAATGTGGAGCTACAGCCAGTTCGGTCTTGATGGCAAACAAGGCGACCGCATCCTTCACGCTGGCATCAACTTCGGCGCTCCCGGCAATCGCCGCTCACCCGACGGCACGCTTTGGCTCGAACATCCTCATGTCGGCGATGGCAATGCGCCGCAACTCGGCGTCGAAGGCATCGGCAGAGACGTGACGTGGTTCCGCCGTCACAGCACCCAGATCGCCGATGCAGGCAATAGCGAGCCATGGATCATCGCCTCCGGCTTGATCGGCGAAGGCGAGATCATCATCACGCCATCGCTGCGTCGTCCATTCCTCGTGAAGCCTGTCAAAAAATCTGACGACGATGACGACAAGCCCGGCAGTAAAAAGAAGACCGAGAAACCGAAAGCCGTGGTAGCGCCAACGCAGGAGCCATTGCTCAAAGTCGATCACCCACCACTGCCACACACCGTGCGCCTCCATTTTAGCGATCCTGATCAACTCCCGCCCGGCGAGCGTGTCTTCAATGTCCTGCTCCAAGGCAAGACCGTGCTGGAGAACCTCGACCTCGCCAAAGAAGGCGGTAGTGCCGTGCGCGAGTTTAAAGGCATCACCATCGGCAAAGCCCTGCATCTCACGCTCCAGTCCGCCACCGGTTCGAAAGCCAAACCCGTCCTGAGTGGCGTGGAGTTCTTGGCGGAGTAGGCCTGGATGCCTTTCTGGCGGAGTCTTTTCTGAAGAGCCCCGCAATCGGGAAAACCAGTTGCCCCACTGGCATGGACTGCTAGCTAAACGGCTCCAACCTTTTTCCTGAACCTAAACCGCCATGATCGTTGCCCCTAAAATCCGTGGATTCATCTGCACTACCGCGCACCCCACGGGTTGCGCGAAGCATGTCGCCGAACAGATCGCTGTCGTGAAAAGCCGTGGCCCCATCGCGGGCGCTCCCAAGAAGGTGCTCGTCATCGGCTCCTCCACTGGCTACGGCCTCTCCTCCCGCATCGCGGCGGCCTTTGGTGGCAATGCCGCCACGATGGGGGTCTTCTTTGAAAAGCCCGCTGAGCCAGAGCGCTGCGGCACCGCCGGATGGTACAACACCGCTGCCTTCGAGAACGAAGCCAAGGCCGCTGGTCTCTATGCCCGCTCCTTCAATGGTGACGCCTTCTCCGATGCCATGAAGGCCGAAGTCATCGCCGCCATCAAAGCCGATCTCGGGCAGGTGGACTGCATCATCTACAGCCTCGCCTCCCCACGCCGTACGCATCCAAAGACCGGTGAGGTCCTCAAGTCCGTGCTCAAGCCCATCGGTCAGAGCTACACGAATAAGAATCTCAACACCGGCACCGGTGTGGTCACCGAAGTCACCCTCGACACGGCCAACGAAGACGAGATCGCCCAGACCGTCGCCGTCATGGGCGGTGAAGACTGGGAGATGTGGATCGACGCGCTGCTGGAGGCCGGAGTCGTGGCCCCCGGCACCCAGACCGTGGCCTATTCCTACATCGGGCCTGAGCTCACCTGGCCTATCTATAAGAACGGCACCATCGGCCGCGCCAAGGAAGACGTGGAGCGTGCCCAGCGCGCCATTGACGTGAAGCTCGCCCCGCTCGGCGGCAAGGCCTGGGTCTCGGTGAACAAGGCTCTGGTGACGCAGGCCAGCTCCGCCATCCCGGTGGTCCCCCTTTACATCTCCCTCCTCTACAAGGTCATGAAGGCCGAGGGCACCCACGAGGACACCATCGAGCAGATGGACCGCCTCTTCCGCGACCGCCTCTACAATGGTTCTAGCCCCCAGCCCGACGAAGCCGGCCGCATCCGCGTGGACGACTGGGAGATGGCCCCCGCCGTGCAGAAGTTGGTCGATGACCGCTGGAAGGAAGTGAACACCGAGAACTTCCCCGAGCTCGGCGACTTCGAGGGCTACCAGAGCAGCTTCCTCCGCCTCTTTGGCTTCGGCCTGAGTGGCGTGGACTATGACGCCGATGTGGATGTCGGAGTCGGCATCCCCTCCGTGCCACCCGCCGCTGTCTGAGACCAAACCGTTCGTTAGCCCCACTCACACGCCATGGCCTCCCCACTCTTTGATCTCACAGGCCGGTGCGCCCTCGTCACCGGTGGCAGTAAAGGCCTCGGCAAAGCCATGGCCCGTGGCTTCGCGGAGGCCGGTGCGGATGTCT
>CAYMHJ010000434.1:0-4835 GCA_964390165.1 uncultured Prosthecobacter sp.
CCGACTACTTCGCCCCCTACCGCGCCCGCCGGGACGAAATCCTCGCCGACCCAGGTTACGTGGACAAAGTTCTCGCCGAAGGAGCCGAAAAAGCCCGCAGCGTCGCCCGCAAGACCCTCAGCCGCGTGCGTGATGCGGTGGGCTTGGGGTAAATGTCGAAGCCATGTCCTGCCTGATGGCGGAAGATTTGGCTATGCGGATTGCGTTTTCTCATCCAGAACGCAATTTACAGGTACAAGCATGCCCAAACCCGAAGGCTATATCGATCTGAACCGTCAGTTCTCGTTGCGAGAAAATGACGATAACGCTGACGCCTTGGCGGAAACAAGTTGCGACGCTTTATCGTGGCTTCACAGAAGATCGCTGATCGGCTGGACAAAGCTAATCGACTCCAAAGGAGTTGCCATCGTCCTTGGAGAGCCCGGCAGTGGTCGCACATGGGAATTCAGAGCGCGGGCGCAAAAGCTCTCAGAAGAAGGACGGCCATCGTTCTTTGTGCAGTTACAGCACCTCATCGATCACAAGTTGGTTGAATTGCTCGACACAGAAGATTCGAAGCCCTTCCAAATTTGGAAGCAAGGAAGCGAACAAGCGACTTTTTTCCTTGATGCCGTGGATGAAGCCAAACTTCGCTCCATCAGTGATTTTGAGGCCGCTTTACGCAACTTCAGAACCTCTTTAGGTGCAAATGCGTTGGGGCGTTCGAGAGTGTTAATCTCATGTCGAGTTCATCAGTGGGATCATGTAGCCGACAGTGAGCGCATCAAAACATATCTTCACCTGCCCGAAGAAGAGCTCATCCCGCCGGAGACAGACTTGGACGATGCTGATGAGTACGAAGCAAAGACGTCCAAGGTTCAAACATCTAAATGGCTTCAAGTGTGGATCCTCCAGCCGTTGGATAGAGAAAGAATTGCCCAATATGCCAAGCACAAAAGGATCTCCAATGTGGACGGCTTCCTTGAAGCGCTGGGAAAACACCACTGCTGGGATTTCGCCGGGCGACCATACGACGTGGATTTCCTTCTCGGCTACTGGGAACGATATAAAAGGCTCAATAGTCTGGCATCGATGCTAGATGAGTTGGTCGAGTCTCAGTTGCACGAGACCAAGCTGGAAAATGTAAAGAATCAACCGCTCGCCAAAGAGAAGGCAAGGGCTGGGGCTGAATCACTTGCTGCGGCATCAGTGCTTTGCCGAAGACTCGATTTCTTCCCGCCTTCAGTGCACCATTCAATCGACTCATCTGCATTGGAAATAGCACGCTGCCTGTCAGGGGATTGGACTGACGCGGAAATTGGAGCGCTTGTAGATCGTCCGATCTTCAATGCGCCGAGCTTTGGGCGTATCCGCTTTCAGCATCGCAGAACCACTGAATATCTCGCTGCCTGCTGGGTTCGCCGGCTGATGAGCGAAAGCTCAGTCGCCGAGCTCAAAAATCTTCTTTTCGCAGAGCATCGTGGCTTGCTTGCAGTTCGGGAGTCACGTGCCCCCTTGGCAGCTTGGCTGGCTGGTTTATCAGAGCAACCATGGGCACTTGAATTGCGTCGGCTGCTACTTCGATCTTCACCTCATGTGTTCTTCCGTTATGGCGATCCCTCCGGTCTGCCTCAAAGCTACAAAGAATCTATCATCAACGCATTCGTAACACGTCATGAGCATCGCGATGCTGTCCGCACGAGGTCGGACGCTGGCTCGCTAAGCCGTCTGGCTGACGAAACGATGGCGCGAGTGCTTAATGAGCACTTGAGATCGCCCGCTTTGCTTCCTGGCGTGAAAATTGAGCTGCTCAGAATGGCAACCTATGGCCGTGTGACTGGTTGTGTTCCCGCTGCTTTGGAACTGGTCACATCGCATACCAATCGTGGTGATTTACCGGGATACGCCATGTGGGTAATTCAAGAGTGTGCTGATCGGAGTCAAAAACAAGAACTGGCGAGAATGCTGGATTCGTTTGAATCGCTCTCACCAGCATTCGCTGGGGAATTGTGCCAGACCCTCTTTCCTGAGGTCATCTCAATTAGTGAATTGGAGGCATTGGTAAAAAAGACCATCGAAAGACCACGTTTGGAAAGCACTTTGGGCTACGCGGTCAATCAGAGCTTCGCCACACTATCTCACAAAGAGCCAAGAATTTCCGCGCTTGCGATGTGCCTCCGGCTTCTTTCACAAGAACCGTACCTGCCAGAAACAGCAGTTTCATCGCGCTTTATCTGGCTAGGCGAATGCATCCCTCCGCTTTTGCTGCGCATCCTTGAGGAACCGATTCTTAATGCAGACGAAACAACAGTTGCAGCAAAAGCCGTGTGGCTTTGCAAGGATCGTCATTTTCGCTCTGAGCTTGTCATATGTGACGACGAGAGTGGGAAGATGGATTTGGACAAACTCACACGGAGGCATCCTGATGTGCGACAGCAATCCTTCTGGTTGGATATTGAAGCCGAGGGGAGAAAACCTCATCGTAATCGTGACCCACAATGGCAAGGAAGATGGTCATTCGGGAGTCATCTTGAGTTCCAAGCAACCATGGCAGATTTAGATTGGATGCTGACCGATCTCAGGGAAAAGGAAAGCCCAGCAGATCGAGAAGTTGTTTTTCACCTTTGCTACGCATGTTGGGTTGGCCTTGGAGGCAAACGCCCGGAACTGAAATGCATCAGGGAGTTGATCAAATATGATCGAAAATTGGCAGCCGTGCTTCGCGGGAATCTTTGGACATTGCGCTTTTCTCTTTGGCACCGGTTCTGGAGCTACCAGAAATCCCAGGGGATTTTCAACAAGTGGTATTGGAAGCATCAAAAGATGCGGCTGGAACGCTTTCGCGAAACCGTGACAGAACACTGTCGCCTACATGTCGGCATTCGACACATCCGCAGTGGTTCAGCCGTCGGCTGGCTTGGCTATCTCATCAATCAGTCTATCGGCTCCGGCTCCAGAATAACCGTCAGAAACTGGGGCAAACTTCAAAAGCTTTACGGAAGGCGCATCCCATGGTTAGGTCGAAGAATCGTGTCAGCCACTCAACAAGGCTGTATTAAACTCTGGGAAACCTACTGCCCCGACCCTACACGGAGAACAAATGGAGGAGAAATCGGCATTGTCGGCATTCAATTCCTGCATGACACGGGAAAGTTGCGTTTTGACAAGATCGATGCTGATACTGCGCGCAAAGCAGCATGCTACGCTACGCAGGAGATCAATGACTTTCCCGAATGGTTTGACGAACTGGCGGAACATCATCCCGGGGTTGTTCGATCGGTTCTTATGGAATGCTTGAAAAAGGAATGGGCCTTGGAGGGCGGCAAAGAGTGTTATCCTGATTTTATGTCGCGTCTCAGCAGGGAGAGTTGCCATCATGCCCCCTTGGTTGCGTCAGAGTTGATTCTGATGCTCAAGGCCGGCGATCCGCCCAACAATCGCGTTCTTGAACATGTGCTGCTACTGATTGTCCGCCATGGCAATGTCACCGTCTCGGAATGGTCGGTCCTTGCGGCTTCTCGCATTGTTCTCTATAAAGAAGACGATTCTCAACATCGGCTCTGGCTTGCGCTCTGGATTCAAGCGGACGCACAAGCAGCAATGACGTTTTTGGAGGAAACGCTGCCGCCTCCTGAATGTGCTGATCCAATGACGAACTCGGTGGTGCTTCTGTGTGCTGGAATGCTTCGTGATATTCAGCCAATCCCGACGCTGCCGTCTGCGGATTATCGGAATCCATCTCACGCTGAACGCTTTATTCGCCTCGTCTATCGCTACGTGAAGCCGGAAAATGATCTTCGGCATGTTGGCGGCTATTCACCCGTAGCGCGTGACGATGCTCAGCACTTCCGTGGAAATCTCATCACACCGCTCGCCTCACGCAACGAGAGGGATATTGACGAAATATTGGCGCGATTGGCAGATGCACCTGAATTGTCAGATATTCGGGACTATATCTTGCATACCATGGACGAGCGTGCAGAACGCATGGCGGATGCTCAGGCATGGTCCGAAGAAGAATTTCGAGCCTTTGCCAAGGATCGAGAAGTTCTGCCAGGAAACTTGGATGACCTGTTTCATGTCGTGCTGAGGCGAATCGAAGGCATTAAACATGATGTGGAAGACGCCGAGGAAAGTATTCGAGATGAGATGAACGCCAGCCGCAATGAAGCAGGGTTACAGTCCTTCTTGGTTCGCAAGCTTCGAGAACGGAACAACCAACGTTACACTGCCCCCAAAGAGCCGCAGATTGATGGCGAAGAGCGCCCAGACATTCAGATTCATCGATCCGGCATTGCTGGACATGTTCAAATCGAGGTCAAGCTAGGCGACATGAAAGCCCGTTCGATCAACAGCTTGAAGACAGATCTCGAACACCAACTGCTGGGCCAATACATGAGGGACCAGCATTCCACGCACGGAATCTTCGTTGTTGGGTTTGCGGGTGATGGTCGTCGGTCCACATGGAACGATCCTGAAACAGGAAACGAAGTGGGATTTCGAGATGTCATTGACCTGCTGCAAGCCCGTGCCATGCAGCTTGAATCGGGCGAAGAAGCCAACAAAAAGATTCGAGTCGTCGGGATTGACTTCGGAGAGCGTCAATAGTTCTCCAAAAAAATCCGAGAGTTTTCGATTCCTTCGAAACGCCTATCTTCCCCGCTTTCGCGAATGCTTGTGGCCGTGGCCGGGTTTGCGGGGGGGCTTGGCTTCGCGTGATTCGGGGCGGTCGCCGCGTTTCGGGCGTTCGGGGCGTGCCTGGTGCGCCGTCGTGCCCTGCGGCACCACGAGCTGGAAATCCACCTGCTTCTTCACGCTGTCCACTTTGTAGATCTGCACGACGACGTTGTCGCCGA
>CAYMHJ010000435.1:0-4829 GCA_964390165.1 uncultured Prosthecobacter sp.
CCGCTGAGGCGATGGTCCAAGGATACGCGATGGGCGGGTCCGTGGGCGTTTGACGCGGATGATGAATGGCGAGGCCGCGCACCGCGCTGTTTCCCGAGAGTCGGATGAAGGCCGGAGCGGTCGCGTCACCATGACCATGGGTGGTGAGCAGATTCGATCCCGCTGCCGAGCCCGCTGCACCGGGTGCCACCTTCCAAGGCTGCGAGATGGGCGCGGTCCAGGTGCCCTGCAAGCAAACCCCATGCGGCACCAGCAGACTGCCGCCGAGCAGATAGCTGCCCGCTGGCACCCACACCCGACCTCCACCTGCCGCATGGGCGGCATCCAGCGCCTTTTGAAAAGCCGCAGTGTCATCGCTCGTGCCATCGCCCTTCGCGCCGAAACTGCGGACGTTGAGATGATCAGGGCCAATGGCCTCCGCCTCAGCCGCCTGCGCGGAGAAAGCGACGGATGCTGCGAGCAAGGCGAGCCCGGCGGTGGTGAAGGCCTCGCGGCGGGTGGTTGGAGCGGTGGGAGGATTCATGGGGGAGTCGGATATTGGAAAGGCGTGAGTCTGGAGCGGAGCATGTTGGCGGTGCCGGGAGGCAGATGGGGGTTCCACTTCAAATCACCGCCACTGCCTCGATCTCGATGACGTTACCGGCAGGAGCCAGCTCAGTGACGCCGACTGCGGTGGACGCGGGATAGGGCTTGGAGAGGTAGTCACGCCGCACTTTCCGATACACGGGCAGATCGCGGGCAAAGTGAACAAAGTAGGCGCGCAGAACGACGACATTCTCAAACGAAGCGCCCGCCGCGTGCAGGATCACGCCGATGCGGTCAAAAGTCTGGCGCATCTGGGTCTCAATGTCGGCACCAAGGTCCTTCGGCCCCTGGCCGGAGATGACGATGAGCTTCTTCCCCTCGGCGAGGATGCCGGGCGAGTAGCCGGCGTCATCCGAGGGGGCGTCAGGTGAGTTCAATGCAGTGCGGTTCATGGTGTAGACTCTTGTTGTTGGGGGATGAAAATCAACGCTGGCCGGGGACGCGGATGCGGTGCCACCAGATGTGGGAGGGAAGGCCTGGACCCGAGGGATCCGAGGCAAAGAGATCAATTTGTCCGTTGTTCCAGCACGCCTGCGGGAACTGGATTTTCCCACGGTCCACAAGAGGCGTGAAAATGGTCTCCCAAGAGCCCGCAGTGGTCTCGGTGGAGAGTTCGACCCCGCCACCCTTGGCCGCGCAAAGAAACACGCCTTGGCCCGGCGGGACATCCTGGACGAAACGGAAGTGCCAAGGACTCTGCCCCTCGTCCTGCGGATGGTCGGAGCTGAGATTCCAGCGCCCATCGGAGTCGGCCTGGGCCAGCACAGAGCGTTCCTGTCGCGCGTCCACGAGCAGCACCACGGGCTTGTTGGCGTGGTCGAGGCACAGGTCGTTCACATCGAGATTCTCCGCCTGAGTGATCGGTGTCATCCGGCTGCGGGAGACCGGAAGCGACAATGGTATGCCGTCAGCTTCGTGGATCGTGTGTTTGCTGAGCGAGACCCGGCAGTAACATGGGTCGTCGTATTCCTTCCGCCCGGTGCCGTCGGTCCGGTAATACCACCAGGAGAGTGCCAGATGGACCGTATCGCCGCGCAAAAGAACTCCGCCAACGTAGGGCCATGCGTTCACGCCGTCCTCCAGACGGCTCGTGATGACAGGCTGAAACTCCGACCAAGTGACACCCCGATCCCTCGAAACCACATATCCATAGGACACCGGCTCGGCTGAAGCATTGCCACGCCGGAAGAACACGAACATCTCATCCTTCGTGCCGCAGAATGCCCTCGGGTAGGTGGCGTCTGAGGCGATCTCTCTTTCCGCGGACCATTCCGCCGAACCGGGCGGTCTTTGCCGGTAGAGCAGTGGCGTCCCATGGCAGCCATAGAACACATGGAGTGAACCTTTGCCGTCACGAACCAAGCTGGGATAGTTGTGATCGTCCGGCTTCCCTCGCACCAACCGGCCGCCCAGATCATGCATGGCATCGAGGTGCCGCCCCCGGGCACCCAACTCAGCGACTCGCGTTCCAAAGACCGTGTCATTCGACATGTAAGCCAAGGCGACCTTGTCGCCGTCCGAGGCGATCATGCGCCCGTGCCGATGCGTGGCGAAACGTGAGTTTCCATCCTTCCCGATCAGGACCGGAGATTCCTTATCAGCATCCTTGCTGTTGGTGAACGTGCGGAAGTCATCACCAGCAATGACTGCCACGGTCAGGAGCAGAGCGAGCGTGAGGTTGAGGAGGAAGTTCATGGGTTGAGTTATGCTAGGCATCGGTTTCAGAGTTGATTCAGCCACAGTTCCAGGTGAGTCCAGCCTTCAGGGTTGGCGATGCGAACAGCATCCGATGGGTCGTCTGGATCGAGCCCGTGTTTCTGCTCCCAAGCGTCTGGCAGGCCGTCACCATCCGTATCAGCTCCTGGCTCAATCCTTTGGAGGTTGGGCCAGGCGTTGTCGTCGAGCGATGTCGGTTGGCGTCCTGTGCCGTCCCTGACACCAGCGACGATGCGGACGTCAACGGGATCACGCCTGGGCTTGGTAGCGCCAGCGTTTGTCAACACAGCGGCAAGAGCCTGTTCCGCTGTCGTTGGTTGACTGACGGGTTCGTGCGGAACGGGCGTTTTGAGCAGCCGAAGCACCGCGCCGTCTTTAACCAAGAGAAGATCGGTCTGTGCCGCCAAGGAGGGAATTGCTTCATGGTGGTTGCCACTCATGAACCAGTCCACCTCGGCTCCTTGATTGACGGTAAAGGCGAGAAGCTTCTGGGAGGCAAGCGTGTCGAGTCCGGGTTTCAAGTAGTTATTGACATAGTTGATCGCAACGCGCTCCGGATGCTCGGGTTTTCCGGAGCCGGTGTATCCCGGCCCCGAATACCAGTTGAAGATGACGTTTTGCCGAAAGTCCACTCGTGGCCCAGCGCTCTGCTCACGCCCGGACTCGCTTTGGTAAGCACTCACACGCGGGTTGCGTGCGCGGTTGCAGGCATAAAGGTTGTTCAAGAACGAGATCGAGCCTTCATAGGAGCCGATGAGGGAGCCCAAGGCGTGGCTGGTGAGCGCTTCGGCGATCAGGCAGTTTTGCACGGTGACCCGATCCGAGTCACGGGTAACGGAGAGGCACTCGTCCGTGCTCCATGTCGTGGAGCAATGATCAATGATGACGTCGCACACGTCCGCCATGCTGATGGCATCCGTCTCGCCCGGCATCGAGGACTTATCGCCGGGCCGGCAGCGCAGGTGGCGGATGATGATGTCATGGGTGTTCGATATGATGATTCCATATCCCTTGATGCAGATGCCATCGCCCGGCGCACTCTGTCCCGCGATGGTCAGGAAGGGCTGCTTGATCGAGATCGGCCTCAACAGTTCAATGGTGCCGGAAACCCGGAAGACAACGGTTCGTGGGTCCTTTGCCTCAGCGGCGGCTCGCAGGCTGCCCGGCCCGCTGTCATGAAGATTCGTTACCGGGATCACTGCGCCGCCGCGCCCGCCTTTTGACCACTTTCCGGCTCCCTCAGCGCCAGGAAACGCGGGCAGGTTGTCCTTCGGGTTTGTCCGCAGACCCGCCGTCTCGATCACGGTGAACGTGAGCGACTGCGCCACGGTGGATGGGGCGAGGGCGGACAAGAGGAAAAAGAACAAGGCTGGGGAATTCATGGCTCAAAAGTGTTGCCGAACTCATTCAGCTCCTTTCGCAGTCCGCCGGACGGTTCATTGGCGATAAAATCAAAGACGCTGCCATCTCCCATGCCCGCGAACACATTCTCGTGCACGACGATGTTCTTCGGTAGGAGCGGATACTCTTTGCGGGCGTAGATGCCGGCGGCGATGCGCTTGTCGCAGCGCTCGAAGCGGTTTCGCGTGACGAGGATGTCGCGCGTGCGGCCGTAGCCGCCGAGCTGGCCGGTCTCGCCGTAGGTTTCGAGATCGGCGGCCATCAGGGAGACGGGCCAGGCGTAGTAGTCCTTCGGCTTTTTCAGATCGCGGAAGGCGTTGCCGATGAGGACGTGGCCGTCGCCTTGCAGACGGACGCCGCCGGTGTTTTCGCGGCCCTGGCCGTCGAAGAGATTGTCCTGCATGAGCACACGACGGGCCGTTCGCAGGCAGAGCACGCCCTGGCTGGCGATGAAGCGATTATTACGCACGACGATGTCGGAGGCCTTGAGCGTGATGAGCTCGTTTTCGCCATCGCAGCGTTCGAAGGTATTGCCCTGGATGAGCGATCCGGTGGCCGCCGCCCGCGTGCCACTCCAACCGATCTGGATGACCTCATAGCCGTTCTGGTTGTCGAGATAAGGGCGGTCGATGAAGTGATTGTCCAGCACATGGAGTTGCTGCGGACCGTCGAGCGGCAGTTCGGCAGCTCCGAGCATCTGACCGATGTTTTGGAGCCCACGGAAGGTGCAGCCCGCGACGGTGTTGCCGCGTCCACGCATGCTCATGAGCCAGAGGTGCGACTGGGTGCGGTCGGCAGGATTCACCGAGCCGCAGTTCTCAAAGCGCAGCCGGTGAAAGAGGCAGTGATTGGCCGGATTCGCCTCACCGTTGCCGACGCCAAAGATCACCACGTTGTTCGTCGTGGTGCGGATGTCTAGAAACGAGAGGTCGTGCACGACGAGATGCTCGCCATGAAAGCGCACGGTCGATTCGCCGGTGAAGGTGACGCTTCCAGGCCTCTCCGGCCGGATCAAAATCGGCGCGTCCATCGTGCCGTGGCCTTCAAACTTGAATCGCGCATCCCGCCAAGTTCCATCGGCGGCAAGCATCAGCTGATCGCCCGGCGCGAGTTTGCCGGAGAGGTGG
>CAYMHJ010000436.1:0-4821 GCA_964390165.1 uncultured Prosthecobacter sp.
TCTGGCGGCTCACTGAACTGATTCCGCCTCCTTTGATCATGGATCTGCGTCTAAGGCTGTTTTTACTGGTGATCATCGCCGCCGTGCTCGCCGCCAGCGCCTTTCAGGTGACGAGACAGCTACAGCCGGCAGGCCCCACACGTGAAAGCATCGGCCTGGAGTGGCTCCGGCAGGAGTATCAGTTGTCCGATGAGGCTCATGAACGGATCATCCGACTTCATCAGGAATACTTCTCCCGCTGTGATGCCATGTGTGCCGAGATGATCGCGGCACACCGTCCGTCCACGCTGCGTCACCGCGCCAGATCGGCAACAGCCAGCCCGGAGGAGCGTCTGCGACGTGAAAAGGCGATCTGTGAACGCTGTCTGAACAGCATGATAGGCCACCTCCGCCAGGTTTCCGCGATGATGGCTCCCGAGCAGGGCCGCCGGTTCCTCTCGGACATCCTCCCCGAGGTGACTCATCCGCCCGAGTTGGAGACACTCGAAACCGAGTTACGCAGCGGAGTCCAGTAGCCTGTAAACAATCCGAGCCTCAACCCCTCCCAGACCCGACGGTTTCCCTCGCGCTGAATGATTGCACCCCACCTGGAGGAGGAAGACGCCCAATTTATGGTCGCCCTGGCCAGCGGAAACGACCCCGCTCTGAATGCCCTTATGAGGCGCTGGAGTCCGCGCCTCTCCGCCTACCTGCACCGCTGCTGCCCAGACCCGGCCACAGCGGAGGACCTTTTACAGGAAACCTTCGTGCGTGTTTACCAAAAGCGCCGCAGCTACGATCCCGCCCGCTCCTTCTCCACCTGGATTTACACCATAGCCACAAACCTCGTCCGCAATCACGTCCGCTGGCAGAAACGGCATCCCGTGACCCTGCTGGATCATGCCTCGCTTAGTCTCGCCGCACCGCCGGCGGAACAGCGTGATCCGGCGGAGACCCTCGAAAGACAGGAGCGTGCCACCGCAGTGCGAGCAGCCATCCAGCGACTGCCCGAGGATCTGCGCGAGCCACTCGTGCTCTCCACCTATGAGCACCTCCCCCACGCCCAGATCGCCACCATTCTTGGCCTCAGTGAAAAGGCGGTGGAGATGCGCCTCTACCGCGCGCGCCAGACATTGCGGGAAGATTTACGCCCGTGGCTCCCCGCCATCTGAATCGAACCTCATTTCACTGCATCGGCAGCATCAGTTCCACGGTCTTGTCTCCTCGCAGCACTTTGACAGGCACTTTCTCCCCCTGCACATGCTCTTGCATGAGGTGGCCGTGGAGGCGGCTTTCACTGACGCGGTGTTTGATGCCAGCGACTTGGACAAGCACATCATCCTTTTGAAAGCCCGCCTTCTTCGCTGCGGCATGGATGTTGTACATGCCGAGGCCTTTCACCCACAGCGCCATGCTTTCAGTGCCGAGGCCACGGGTTTTCCGCTCCTCATCCGTGAGATCGAGCAGATTCAGTCCACCTGCTGCCATGCCTCGCATAGACCACGCAGAGACACGACCCGAGTTGTCCGTCCGCTTTTTCCAGCCGGATGGGAGGTCGAGCATGAGTTTCGCTTCCGCCCCGTCGCGTTTCACCGTGACTTCATGCCGCGCGCTGTCGCCTGTGCGATGCAGTGCCCAGCTTACATCGGCAATGGATACCAGCGGCTCTCCAGCAAAGGTGGTGATCTCATCTCCAGCCTTCAGCCCTGCTTTCTCCGCCAGGCTCCCAGGTGAGACAGCGCCCACCGTCCCCACCTGATCTGCCAGCAGCGAGATGCCCAGCGTCTCTGGCGATGGCATCGGGAAAATCCATTCGTCCGGCACTGGCAGCTTTTGGTCGCGATACGAAGTGCGCAATGCATCGCCGATCATATGACAGTGGATGCAGCTCCCCACAACCTTGCCATTCCAGTCCAGTTCACGTTTGTATTTCTCCGCCAGCTTCGGCATGTCGGTCGGATTCACATAAGGAATCGGGCCGGGCTGCTTGATGGTGAGATTCGCTTTGTTCGCCGGATAGCCCTTGTGGATGGCCAGTGCGGCTTCCAGCGACTTCTTGTAACCAGCCAGAGTTTGATCTGCCGAGTTTTTCTGGTGCGTCCACGAGCCGTAGCGGCCATACACGGTGCCGTCGCCATTGAAAAAGAGCGTGGAGAAGGAGAGGTCGAAGTCGAACTGGAGCTTCGTCAGGTCGAGCGCATTTGCATTGATTACACGCACGCAGACGAACTGGTCCAGCAACGCTGAAAGCTCATCACTTTCCATCAGCACCGCCGAGTCCAGCCCCATGCAGGCCAGACACGGCACACAACGCATCACCACCAGCAGCGGCTTCCCCGTCAGCTTCGCCTGCTTGAAGCCGCTCTCGATGTCATTGTAGGCCCAACGCTTGTCCGCCTCCATCCTTGCCTTGTCAGCACGCACCGCCCCTTCGCGGTCTTTGACAGACTCAGCACGGATCAGAGGAGCGAAGAACAGGCTGAGGAGCAGGAGTCGTTTCATGGCTGGAGGCGGACAAAACGTCGTGTTGATGATAAACCTGTTCACCAATTGCATCATTTCTTCACAGCCGCAGAATTGACACGGGCACAAAAAGAGAACGCGGGATTTGAGGTCGATTAGATATCAATGTGTGCTGTGCCTGGGCTTCCATTCATCATGGGCGAGGCTCCTCATGGCCTGCGGGTGGTTTTCATCTTTGCTGCGGTAGCTGCTGAAGCGAACGCGACAGCTTCAATCACACGGCTTGATGATTCGCTCGCAGCCCATCACTCCATCCTTTTCCAGCACCAGGGCCGCATGCAGTGGCCCGTCCATGTTCTGGCCGACGTTGATGACGGCGGTATGGCCGATCTCATCCGCCCAGATGCCGTTTCGGATGCTCGTGCCGTGATCGTGGCCGCAGACGACCAAACGCGGCTGATGCTCCTCGATCGCATCCCGCCACCACGCGTGCCCTTCCACCACCGAACCGGCAGCGGAGAGCCGCGTGCCCGTCGGTGGTTCGTGCATGACCCAGAGCTGTCTTGCCGCGTTGCCGTGATTTTTCAGCAAAGCCGGCAGCCAGTAACTGTAATGCTCGCCGCCAAGCGGTTCTCCCTCCGAAAACGCCTCCTCCTGTCCCATCGCACAGCTTCACCATGGCCTTATAAAGCACCGCACGCTGATGCAGATCGGTGGCGATGAGGATTCGGGACACAGAGAAGATCAGGGCTGTCCATACATCTCCGTGATGACACGACGCACAGCGGATGCCTGCCAACTTGGACGCACGGTGCTGCTCAATGGACAAATCACCAGCGTGGGCAACGCGGCGTTGTAGCGATCATCACTGACGATGACGCAAGGTCGTGTCTTGCCGATCTCACTGCCGAGCACCGGGTCCAACCTCGCCCAGTGGACTTCATTGCGCTTCATTTGCGTGCGCGGCGCGGTTTGGCGGCCAAAGGAGGCGGCAGATGAGACCAGTTTTGGCCTTCCTCGCCGCCATCCGAGCTTATGGCCTCCCATTCTGACCAGTCCTCCTTGGCTGCGGCCATCGCACGGTAAGTATCCGGCCACGAGAGCTTGGTTTGCGGCTCGACAGAGCGGAGCACCACCTCATGACCGCGATCCTCCAAGATGAGTCCGCTTGTGAAATGATGTCTTCGAATCACCGCCGCAGGCAGGCACACAGCCTGCGACCTGCCGATGCGTTTGAGGGGCAACGTTTGCGTTTTCATAATGCTACGAAGCTAACAGAATGCTCCCGCCGTGGCAAAGGCAAACACCCACACTTGCCACCACTACCGATTCAGCTTTGATGTGCCGACTCCATGCCCGACGAACCCAACACGGACGACCTCGTCACCGCCATCCGGCCGCTGGCGGCCGAGATCGTCGCTCTTCAGAAGCAGATGAAAGCGCTCGGCATGTTTGCCAATGACCGTGAGCTTCTGGAGTGCCCGCGCTGCGGCCTGATGGAGGATGTGGCTGCAAACGGCATGCTTTTGACCTGCACTCCGAACGAGCTGGGAAACGACACCGGCCTGCGCTTCGAAGAACTCGCCGCCGAAAGTTTTCGCTGTCCGTCCTGCGGCCAGACGGAGCATGAGCCGCTGACGGACGAGGAGCGAGACGAAGGTCTTCAGGCTTGAGATGCCGGATGGAGAGGTGTTGGCTACTGAGCCTGCATATCCGCCATAAACGATTCCGTTGCATCATCAAGCCTGGGACGATTCCGAAGGAAACGCGCAGGCGACCGCGATACGATGACAAGCGAAGCAAGTTCACGGTCATTCAGTGCCTCCAGAGGCTTTTGATAAAGCTTTTGTGTCACATGCTGGATGCCGAAATGATCGTCGAGAGCGTAAATGAAGCGGCAATAGAGAAGCTGGCGTTCCTCCACACTCAGATGCCATTTCAGCGACCATCGCCAGAAAGTCGATCTGACAGCCCAGCGAAGACCGCTGGTATGATTCAGACCATTTTCAGCCAGCAAGGCTCTGGCGATGTACGCATCATTCCCCGCCTCATGCGCCAAACAGCGCTGGAGAAACGGTGGAAGCTGCGGAGTCGCCGCTCTTTGCTCCTCGACCAGCTTCATGATCTTTGGCAGTCGCGGACGAAAAGAGTAAATATCCGAACGCAGGAATAAGAAACCGGTTCCAGTCAACGCGAACAACAATACCAGCAAGGGTAAGAGCCAGAGCAAACGGCGAACATTTCGACAACGCAGCAGCGATGCGGCTGGGGGTGAGCTGGAAGATGTCTGCATAAGCTAGACGGGCTCAGGGTGAAATCACCCCATCTCCATCATCCGCTTCTTCTTCGGCTTGCCGGCGCTGACGAATTCGACATCCG
>CAYMHJ010000437.1:0-4811 GCA_964390165.1 uncultured Prosthecobacter sp.
ACCAGCATCTTGCGCGAGGTGGCGTGCGGCTTCGTGATCATGCTGATGACCGGATAGCAGAGGATGGCGAGATCGGGACGTGGGCTGACTGTGCGGTCGCTGCCGAGGATCATGCCGTCCTCAGGCCGATTGATGAGCGTGGACACTAAATGCCCGCCAGCGGAGAAACCCATCACGCCGATGCGTTGCGGGTCGATCTTCCATTTCGCGGCATGGCCACGGATCTGAAACAGCGCCTCGACCGCATCCTGAAGCTGCGCGGGATATCGATAGCCCGCGCTGCCGAGACGGTAACGCAGCACGAAGACGGTGAGCCCTTGTTCATTGAGCCAAAGCGCAAACGGCTCCGCCTGCCCTTCATAAATGCCGCTGTAGCTGCCGCCGGGGATGAGCAGCATCGCCGCGCCAGTCGGTTTCGTGGGCAGGTAAGGCGTGAGCGTCGGGATGTCCTTCGCGGCTGTGCCGAGTGCTCCAGGAGCGCCATTTGGCCAGAGCGTGATGGGCTTTTCAGCAGCGCAAAGCGGAGCGCTGATGGCGATGAGAAGGCTGAGGAGGAGTTTCATCGCTTCAATTCAGATCCAGATCGTTCGCGCGCTTCTTCTTGGCCTTCGCAGGCGGGAAATCGGGATGCAGGCCGGGCATGCGTGGGGTGCTGGGGCGGATGGGACCGGGATTCAGGGCGTAGGGCTGGGCGGCGATGAGTTCGTCGATGGTTTTCCAGTTCTGTTTCACCTGCGTGGCGAGGGCCTCGTCCTTTTTCTTCCAGTAGCGGTCCATGAGCGTGATGTTTTCCATCTGAAGGCGCGTGTAGGTCAGACCGGCCTGGATAAAGGCCACACGCTTTGCTTGAATCGAGTCCGTTGGCACGGCAGCGACAGCGCGGTCGAGGCGGGCTTGCGATTCGCGCAGCAGATCGGCGGTGTAGAGCTGCGGGAAGGAGAACACACCGGCCTCGTTGTTCGTTGTGGTGAAGACCATGCGCTGCTTCTCGATGGTGTCGAAATACTCGCGCACATGCGGCGCGGCGGCACCAAACGCGCGGGTGTAGTAGTCGGCGAGGACTGCATCGGCATCGGCGGCGGGATTCCACACGAGTTGCGCCATCACGTAATACAGCGGCCCCTGTGTGGCCCAGTGCTCCCAGACGCCGTCGATGAAGATGCCTTCGCAATGCGCGGCGGCCACATCTTTGAGATCGCGCACGGTTTGCGCGATGTGGATGTCTGGCAGGCCCTGCTGCCAACCGGCAGGGCTGCCGGTATTGGGCCGCCACATCATCGAGGGCACGATCTTGGCCCAGGCTTCAAACTGCTGCCGGTAGGTGTCGCCACGTGTCGAGCCGCGATCCACGAGGCCGGTGCGGCCGAAAAAGTTGGCCACGATGGACATGATCACGTTGTCCGCAGGCCGCGCCTTCACCGGCGCGGGGCGCGAGTGGCCGTAGCTCAGCATCAAGACGCGGTAGTCTTTTCCCGGATACTTCTGCTTGAGCAGTTCGCCGAGCTTGTTGGCAAAGGTGACATCGCGGTCGCTCGTGGCGGGACGCGGCTCGTTGCGCTTGAACCAGTTGAACACGCGCGGCTCGCCATCGGGATGATCCCAGGCGCTGCACTTCTCACACACGCAATGCCCGCTGGCCCAGCCGTCGTTTGGTGCTGCATTGAAGACCATGCGGTTTGGGTCTTGCTTGAGTTCAGCGGCCACGTCTTCGAGCCACAGCTCCCACACCTTGGGGTTCGACATGCACAGCTTCGCGTTGTGCGGATTCGGAAAGCCGCTGCGCGTGCCGTCGGGTTGCAACGCGAAGATTTCGGGATGCTTCTCGTGGTGGCGGTCCCACCAGTCGCCAAAGCCATGCCCGCCCTCCATGCCGAGCGAATCGAGCTGAAGCCGCTGCCGCATCGTCCACTCGTGCGACCTGCCGTAGCCCTTGTTTCCAAGGCTGGAAAAATTGAAGACGCCGCCGCGCGAGCGGATCTGCGGATGATGCCGATGCTCAAACGGCGCGAGCGTGATGCTGTCGCGCTTCGGCACATCCTCGCCCAATTCGCCCGGCCAGAGCCAGCGCACGCCGAGCTGCTCCTGCATGAAGGTGTACACCGCGTTGATCGTGCCATACTCCTGTTGCACGCCCTTGATCGCGCCCTCCTTCGTCACGATGTCGAGCTTTGCCGGGTCCCAACGATCCCTTCCAGCGATGACGACATGCCTTTCATTCGTCGCAATGACGATCTCCTCGGGATGTTTGAAATCGAAGTTCACCGTTGGAAACAACGCTTTCACTTCCGGCTGCACGCCGATCCAGATCGCGCTGTCGCGCGCTGGAGATGACGCGCCGAGTATCACGAGCGGCTTCTTCCCGCAGATCTTCTCAATGTAGCCCGCCAGCACCTGCGCCGCCTCCCGCGTTCGTGGCGGAGCGTCTGCATAAACAATGATCGGCAAAGGCTGTGTGTCCTTGGAGGCGAGGACAAGGTCGGCAGCGTGAGCCGAAAGACTGAGGGCTGCGATCAAATGAGGAAGGAGTCGGTTCATGCGCATTGACGAGTTAAAACGAAGGCTAGTGAGCGAAGTTTCCTTCGGATCCCAGGAGCGAACACGGTCTCAGGCTTTAACACTTTGAGGCTGGGGGATGCGAAGGTGCGAGCCAACAGTTTGCAAACCTGTTCCACATTCTTTTCGTCTCTGCGCACATCCAATCTTTGCGATGAAAACCTCAGATTGCGGCCAGAAAGGCCAACGACGATAGACAGGGAGAACACCTTCGTTGAATTGGCCCCCCATGTGTCATATCGTTCCTTTTGCGCTCCTTGCGGTCTTTTGCGGTCAAGCCTTCGCCGCCGTTCCCATCGCGGCCTTTCTCGAAGGACACTGCGTCGAGTGCCATGACGCGGATGTGAAAAAAGGCGGCCTCGACCTGACCGACTTGGCCTTTGACAAGCTTGATCCTGCCTCCCTCAAAGCCTGGCAGCACATCTTCGAGCGCGTGCGCGATGGCGAGATGCCGCCGAAAAAGAAGCCGCAGCCGGAGAAGAAGGAGAAGGACCTCTTCCTGGCCGCTTTGAAGGAGCCGCTGCTCGAAGCCGACCAGGCCGACATCGCCGCGAACGGTCGTGTGCGCAGCCGCAGGCTCACGCGCACCGAGTATGAGCACACGCTGCACGATCTGCTCGGCATCGACATCCCGCTCAAAACGCTGCTGCCGGAGGATCGTGCATCGCATGGCTTTGAAACGGTGGCCGATGGGCAGCAGCTCTCGCATCACCAGCTCGCGAGTTACCTGGATGTGGCGGACCTCGCGCTGAGCGATGCCTTTCAACGGGCCATCCATGGAGACAAGGACTACCAAAAGCATCACACGCCCAAAGAAATGGCCGTGCATCGTGGTGGGAACAACCGCATGCCGGAACATCGCGGCAGCCGCACGATCTCCTGGCCCATCACGCTGCAGTTTTTCGGACGTCTGCCCGCCACCACCGTGCCGGTGGACGGCTGGTATCGCATCACCCTGCGTGAGGTGCAGGCCGTCAATCCTGGCCGCGATGGCGCGGTCTGGGGCACTCTGCGCTCGGGTGCCTGCGGCTCCTCCGCACCCATGCTCTACATGATCGGCCTCGTCGAGGCCACCGCCTCGCCGCGTGATCTGACTTATGAAGCCTGGATTCAGGGCGGCCACATGCTGGAGATGAGACCCAACGATGCCACCCAGCGGAAGGCCCCCACGGGCGGCAAAGGCGGCAATGTCTCCTTTGTCGGCCGCAACCTGGAAAAAGACGGCTACCAGGGCATCGCCTTCACCGGCATCGACATCGAGCGCATCCACCCCAACGCCGGAAGGGCCGCCGTCAAGAGCCGCCTCTTTGGTGAGGTGGACATGGAGAAAGCCAGCCCCGCTGAACTCGATGCGCTCATCACCCGCTTCGCCACCCGCGCCTTTCGACGCCCTGCCACAGATGAGCAAACCGCGCCCTACCGTCAGATTGCCGCAAAAAACCTCACGGGAGGTGATTCCCCCACCGAGGCCCTCCGCGCCGCCTATCGAGCCATCCTGTGTTCGCCGCGCTTCCTGACTTTCATCGAGACTCCCGGCCCGCTCGATGACCACGCCATCGCCTCCCGGCTCAGCTACGCCCTCTGGTGCTCCATGCCGGACACTGATCTCGTCCAGCTCGCGAACCAAAAGAAGCTCCGCGAGCCCGAAGTGCTCGCGCAGCAGGTCGAGCGTCTGCTATCGCACGAAAAGGCGAAGCGCTTCATCGCCAGCTTCACCGACCAGTGGCTCAAGCTCAATCAAATCGACTTTACCACACCCGACACCCGCCAGTTCCGCGACTTCGATCCCGTCGTGCAGGAGTCCATGCTCCAGGAGACACGCACGTACTTCACCGAGCTGCTGCGTGGCGACTTGAGCATCACGCATCTCGTCGATTCCGACTTCGCCTTCCTCAATGGCCGCCTCGCGCGGCACTACGCCGGATCTAGCCAGACAGGGAGACAAGCCGACAATCAGAAGGGCAGACAATTCGCAAAGAAGAAGCCGCTCCCTGTCTCAGTGCCTGATCATCCGATGATCTCCGCCCTCAAACCCGGCGGCGGCCTGCAAAAGGTCTCGCTGAAGCCCGATGCCAAACGCGGCGGCCTCGTCACCCAGGGTGCCATCCTCAAAGTCACCGCTGATGGCACCAGCACCTCGCCCGTGGTGCGCGGCGTCTTCATCAACGCGCGCATCCTCGGCAACCACATCCCGCCGCCACCACCCGGCGTGCCCGCCATCGAGCCCGACATCCGCGGAGCCACCAGCATCCGCGACC
>CAYMHJ010000438.1:0-4807 GCA_964390165.1 uncultured Prosthecobacter sp.
CACCGGCTTCAGCAAAAAGAAGTCCGTCCAGCTCTCCACCTTGCCGCGAGCGTTCAACGGTGCCCGTTTCAAGTCACTGATGCGGGCATTGGCCCCGTTCGCGGGATCAGTCTCGATGAACATCCGGCCTTTGATGCGCTCGTAGGCACCCGCAGGACCGAACCCCTTGCCTTCGGCAAACGGCAATCGATCCGTGATCTCAACGCGTATGACTTCCGCATGAGCAAGCCAGCACAAACAAGCTGCGATGATGAATTGGCGGAAAAGGGAGATCATGGCGCGGTGTGAACACGTTGCAGCATCTCCAGCGCCCTCGCGGTGAGCTTCACGGAGGCTTCGCGTTCGACGCGATTGGTGCCGAGCCAGGTTTCGTAGCCACCGAGGTCGTGATGCTTTGGCGTGGGTAGGTAGCCGTTGCTGCCGTTGGCGAGCTCGATGGTGAAGGTGTCTGCAAAGGGGCTGCGGGCTTTGATTTCGAGTCCGATCTCCGTGAAGACCTCAAACGGGATCGACGCGATGCCAAGATCGCCGATGCGGAAGGCCTGGATGACGGCCTGAATGGTATCGGGCTTCGCATCGCGTGCGGCGAGTGTGCGCTCGGCATACGGCTGCTCCAGTCGATGCGTGGGCGTGGCGTCTTTCGGTTTGGCGAGCACGTTTTCCGCCCACGCGATCATCTCCGGCGTGGGACGACGCACCGCGAGTTCCAGGTCGCTCGCGGCGGCTTTTAGCGGCACCCAATCTTGATGTTTGAGCGTTTCGCGCACTCGCAGCACTTCCTGCGCGAGGTCCCCCGCGACGAGTTTGATCTTCTCGTAGGGTTCGCGTTTCACGGCGGGAGTTTTGCCGCTGTAGTCGTTGTTGTTCACGTCGCCGCAGGGACCATTCGCCAAGATGCCGACGCAGGGTGCGCCGGCCTTTTCTTCGATGCGGCGGCAGAATTCGCCGAAGTAATCCGCCGAGAGATCTTCTTTGGTCACGCCGCCGACGTAGTGCAGCCAGTAGTTGGCCATGAGGACGATCTGGCGTCCGTCGGTGGCCTGCACGGACACACAATACACCTCGGGATTCGTTGGCCCGGCAGGTCCGGCGAGTCGTGGACGCAGCAGGCTGCTCGGGTTCATCACCGCGCGATCTTTGCCGCCGAAGGGGTTGTCATTCGTGACGCCTTCCTTGAGCAGCCAGCGGCGGTTGAAGACGTGCTGCGGCACCTTTCCCGAGCCCCAGGCGATACGGGCAGGTTCCAGATTGTTCAGCGCGCGGCGCACACCATCCACTACGCGGGAAATGATGAAGCTGCGGTAGTCGAGCGAGGGATCTTTGTTCGTAATGGCCGAGACACTGGAGTGCGTGTGCGTGCCGGAGAACATCATGTTTGCCGCCGGGATGCCGGTGGCGGCTTCGAGCTTTCTCTTCGCCTCGTCCCAAACATCGCGTCCGAGTGAAATCGTGTCCGCCACGGCAAAGGCGAGCTTTGTAGTGCCATCATCGAGCACGAGGCAGCGCACATGCAGCTCATCATGCACATGCTTCGCGATGGGACGCGGGGCGAAGTTTCCCACGATCTCCATGCCCAGTGGCGGCGTGATGTTGCTCGTGGCGGCACCTGCTTTGAAGACAGGCTGGCCTTGAGCGCTGGCGAGCACAGGCAGAACGACGAGGAAGAGGGGCAGGAATTTCATGCGGACGTGAGGAAACGCCGCCGCTGCGGCATCTTCATCACCTCAGCGCTTTTCGATGACCAAACCGGCTTTTTCGTCCACGCGGGCAATCACGACCTTCGCCGAATGACCTTTGCCTTTCACTGGTGTGTTTTCGGCGATGAGAAAACGTCCACCGCTGATCGGCGCAATGCCGACGGAAGCGTTGAACTCCCATTTGTCGGTGAATTGAAGCTTTTCATCGGCTCGCAAGAGCACGGCCGGCTTGCCGTAGCAGCCGAACCACCACGCTCCATCAGCCTGCGCGGCGGTTTGGATGCCCATGAGCGTGTAGCCGCTGGCGATCACGTGGCGTTTCAGGAACTTGAAGCTCTCGTCATACTCATAGGCGTAGTTTTCGTTCACGCCGGGCGGCAAGCCGCCGACGAGGATAAATTTGCCATCGTGCCACGCCATGCCGCCCGCGCCATGCACCAACTCGGGCACGCGATGCTTCGCGAGTTTTACAAGTGTATCGCCATCATAGGCATAAACCCACGAATCGGCCTCGCCAGCCGGACGGTTGAACTTCGCGAGGTTGGTGGCGACATAGACGCGTCCGGCATGAAAGCAGAGGTCGCCATGATGATTCGCCACCGGCACCTTTTTCAGCACTCGGCCCTCGGTGTCGGTTTTGACGAGGAAATCCGTCCAGCACCAATAAATGGCGTCTTTGTCGTTGGTGCAGATGCCTTGGAGATGTCGCGGATAAATGCCTTCGCACGCAGTCGCGTGAAAATCGGCCGCGTGGAGGGATTGAAGCGCGAAGAAAGCGAGAATGAGGAGGCGCATGGAAGTGAGGGCTACTTGGCTTCGCCGTGGGCGAGTTTGTTGTTCGCGAAGCTGTTGTCTTCGCCGCCTTCGATGCGCAGCGAGGGCGCAGGTTGGCGGTCTTTGCGACGATCAGCGATGAGGCAGCCGGTGACGAGGCTGTGGCGGGTGTTTTGCAGCAGCAGGCCCGCGCCATCGCTGTCGAGGATGGTGCAGGCTGAGATGTTGAAGGTGTCGCCGTTCACGATTTGCACGGCGGCGCGATGCGTGCGCACGCCGTCGATGTGCAGGCCGGTGAGCGTGATGTCGCGGCAGTCGCGAAAGACGAGACCACCTTTCACGGCGGCAGCCTTGCCTCGATAGTAGGGCGGATTGCGGTCAAAGGTGTTCGGGCCGATGGCGAGGTTGCTGCAGCCGACAGCGAGCAAATCATGCTCGAAGCCGACGCCGAAGGTGTTGCCGGTGATGACGGCGCCGCGCACATGCTGGAGGTCGATGTTGACCTCCACGTCGCTCAGCACGTTGTCACAGATGCTCAGGTGGCCCCAGCGGGCGGTTTCGTCGTTGGCGTAGGGTTTGCCCTTGCCGATGAAGCGCACGTTCGCTGCGCCAGGCGATGGGTTGTGCTGAATGGTGCAGCCGACGATGGTGACCTCTGCTGTCGAGCCGTCGGTACAGTCGATGAGCACGTTCGCGGTCGGCGGAGCCTCTGGGGTCATGTTGCTCTCGATGTCGCAAGTGCCGATGTGGAGATTTCTCACGCCACCGCCGCGCGTCACCACACCGCCACCCGCGTTGTAGCTGATGTGGCTGCCGATGATGTTTGACTGATGCAGATCGACATGATCGTAAAACACGCCGATGCCGCTGTTGTGATACAAATGGCAGTCGCTGATGATCACATTGCGATTCCGCACGCTGAGCCGCACGCCATGCCGCGCCTCATGCACCGAAACACGCGTGATCGTGAGCTGCATCGTGCCCGTGGCCTCGATGCCATCCGCCTCGGCATGAGCGCCGACGATTTCGATGCCATCCACCATCGGCGTGCGCTGCCGGGCGAAGATTTCCGGCTTGAGGCTCGTTGGATCAGCGGTACCGCCGTGCGTGCCTTTGAAATGAAACGCCGGTCCCGCGCCCTCCATCACGAAACGCGCCACGCCATCGCCGTTGAGTGAGATGAAGCCCGTTTTGTCGAGATCGACGATGACAGACTTCGTGAGGCGATAGGTGCCGCGTGGGAAACGCACTGCGCCACCGGCATCGACCATCGTTTGCACTGACGCCGTGTCGTCTGCTTTGCCATCGCCGATGGGCTGGGCTTGTAGAGGGAGTGAAATTAGCGCGAGGAGAAGAAGACGGACAAACATATAATGAACTCATACGCACTTCACGGCGAAATTTGAGCCTGCCCGGCTCAACGCACAGAAAGATTGCCGAAGCGGGTTGTCTGTTGAAAAATCAACACACGAGCCTTGACGCGCGCCTTATGTGCTGATATTTCAACACATCTATGTGGGACAATGATGCTTCCAAAAACGTCAGCCGGCGTGAGCGCCAAGTGCTGGAAATCGTCATGCGGCGTGGCACGGCCACCGCCCGCGAAATCGAGGAGGACATGCCGGACGCGCCGACGTATTCCGCCGTGCGGTCAATTCTACGGCTGCTCATCGAGAAAGAGCTGCTCGTGAAATCGCTCAACGCTCGCACGGACGAGTATTCGCTGCCGATGCCTGCCGAGAAGGCCCGGGTGAAGGCGCTGCACCAGATGGTGCGGGACTTTTTCTCCAATTCCGTCGGCGCGGCGGCCATGGCGCTGCTCGGGGATCGCAAATCGAAGCTCTCCAAGGAGGACGCCGACCAGCTCATGAAACTCATCCAGGAGGCCCGCGAAAAATGAATGCATTCCTCACGCTTGTGAATTCCTGGCTGCTCGGCGGCCTGACGTATCCTGCGCTGACCTTTGTGATCACCGCCGCGATGAAGAGCACGGCCATCGTGCTGCTCGCGTGGTCGGTTTCGACCTTTCTGCGTCGGAAACCGGCCCTGATGCGGCTTTGGCTCTGGCGTGGATGCAGCGTGGCTTTGCTTGGCGTGCTGCTTTGGGCGCTGGCACCCGGTTTCATGGATTCTTGGCGCGTCAGACTCACTGTGTCTTCCAATCCGATGCTGTCGGAAATGGTCCAGCAGGCCCAGCAGCTCGATCTGTTGAGCCGCGAGAATGCTCCGTCAGCTCCGCAGATGCAGGCCGTGGCACCGCTGGTGGCTTACACGACCAGCGCGGAGGCCGCAGTTCCGTTGAATGCGATGCGGATGCCGTGGTTGGAGCGTGTCGA
>CAYMHJ010000439.1:0-4797 GCA_964390165.1 uncultured Prosthecobacter sp.
GCAAAGGCCGCAACGAAGAAGCCCGCAAGGAGGCCCATGCTCTGCGCGGCTCCAGCTCGATCTTCGGCCTGGGACAGCTCGTGGAGACCTGTGTTGCCGTGGAGACGCTCCTAAAAACAAAAAAACAGGTTCCGGACTCCCTGCTGAATCAGCTCGACAACGACCTGAAGGGAGCCGTTAGCGCCATGCAGTCTGCGTTACCTGCTAACTGATCTTGTTCGGCCGGTTCCCATCCTGGTTCAGAAGCGCCAGGGCCTCTGCTTTCGACTTAACATGAAGCTTCTGGTAGAGCTTTTTCATGTGTACGCGGACCGTTTCGTGGCTCAGCCCGAGCTCCTGTCCCACCGCTTTGGCATTTCCACATCTAGCCAGACCGTTCAGCACCTCACGCTCACGCGTCGTCAGTGACTGAACTGCGGCGGGGTGTCTGGCAGAAGCCTTAGCCTGTTCTTTCTGGCGGAATTCCTGCACCAGCAGACGTGCGATGCTAGGACTCAAGCTGACTCCGTCCTGGATCACCTGCTTTAATGAATCTTGAAAGGTCTGCGGATCGCCAGACTTGATGAGGTAGCCAGAAGCACCATTGCGAATAGCTGTGAAAACATCATCAACGGAGCGGGACGAGGTCAGCACTACGCACAGGGGAGGATCCTCCATCTGGTTCATTTGGCATAGCAGCTCCAGGCCGCCCAGCCCGGGCAGCTCCAGGTCGATGAAGAGCAGTTCTACCTTCTTAAACCGCGAGTCTGCGAGCATTGCCTCAGAGCTTTCCCAGGAATGTACGAGTTCCACTTCGGGTATCTGCCGAAGCAGTGCCGTCAGAAATTCGCGATAAACCAGATCATCATCAACTAAGGCTGCTAAAATGGGACCCTTTTGTGGGACTTGATTTGCATTCATAAATTTTAAAGCGCGTGAGTTTTAATCTCCAGCACGCAGGACATCCTCATATAAAACTGAGGCACATTGCTCGCAAACTGTATGAGAGCTAGCGAGGCCGGTCTCAATGAAACGAAGGTCATCCCAGTGCGTCCACCCGTATTTTGGACTCTGCGTCCGACGGCAGCACGAACACACGACAGTAGGTGCTGGCATTCTTGTGTTTGGATTCAGATAGGTGTTCGACAGATAAAGGGTGAAAAGCGACTGCATACAGCTGCTCAGCCCCTCGACCACGCCGATAGTCCGTTCCGTCAAATCAAGCCGTCCCGCAAACAACATCCCGATCGAATGTAAGGAGATTCCTCCGTCCCACCACACCGGAAAGCTGGCGTAAAGGAGCGTGTCACCCTTCCATGGCTTGATATGAACAGATTTGTGGTGCCACGCCATGTCCACGATCTCAAGTGCCGTTTGCAGTTCAGAATCTATCCCGAAAGACGGGTCAAGCAGCATGACGAGATTACAACCATCTGCATCGTGCCGTGCCACCCAAGCCGTCATCCCGCCGAGAAGTTCACAAACATTATCGAGAGCATCCCGCCCAACCATGGTAGCCGAATTATCACAATTATGCGGAGGTAGACTGGCTATAACTGGCAAAAAAGAATTTGGAATCATGATACTATTATTGCGCCGCTGGCAGCGCTGGCGACCTGTCTATTGGGTTAACCTAAATCACCTTGTCACTTGTTCACCGTCACTTGATCGCTTGACTTTCACTTTGAGTGGTTGCGAGGAAAGTCCCTCTCCCGCGCCGAGCACTAATTTTGGCAAATAGAGTTGTCTGTTCGCTTCATCACACGGAAGGTTGTCAGGGGAAGGTCGCTTGATGGAGCTCTGCAGTGCGTCGCTGGAGGCTCTAACAACATCCTACTGTATTCCACAGCAGCATTGATATGATCAAGAAATTGATCTTGGTCGCTCGTCACCTTGGCGTTCCCTCGAAAAAAGACCGCCAGACTCAGCCTCAAGCGTTGCCAGAATGACAATCTTTGAGCCAAGATCGGAACCCCCATATTGGGGACAACCCCTACCGCGCGATCATCCCATAGCGCCAACATTCGAAAGTCCTTGCGGTCCGTAATCTCTAATTTCGGAAGTCCGTGATATTTACACCATTGCTCAATCAACCTGCGCTGTTTTTTGTCACCTGCACGCGCGGTGAATATTTTAACAGTCCGTCCGGTCCTCACCCAATAAAGTACCCGCTGATACATGAGGGGAACAGGAGCCCCGATGGTGAATGGATCCTGACCGGATACGCATTCCGCCAAGGTTCCGTCAAGATCCACGCCGATCCAACCATTTCTTCGATAGCGTGGCTCTCGCAGCAAATTCCTGTTTCCATTTTGTATAGTTAGCATGACCCAGAATTACGCATTTTCAGATGAGAATGCGTGATGAAACTTTCGCTGAATTGGGTTAACTCAAACACAACGATTTATGCGATCAAAAAGCCTGGCGAATTAATTGTAATGAAAAAATGGAATGGAAAGGACATCCAAGACATGGAGATCTGAGAGACGATTTGCCTCCTGATGAAAGGCATTGCAGCCCACTAAAACCTCAGGCTTTAAAAGCTGAGCGTTGCGCATAATCGAAAATAATAGGTTAACACAAACGGGCGCTGGAGAAGCTGTTGAATTCTAGCGTCAGTAGAATGGTTATGTCCATCATCGAACCTAAACTACCCATTAGAGCCTCAGATTGCTTCAACTCAGGCATATCGGCAGCCTCAAGTACTGGAAGCCCGATTGGGCGTGGTCAGGATTTAACCGGCCCCTCCGTTGCACAACGAGTTCTCGTTGCGGTTTTGGGATTGAGCATGGTCGTCGCGGGACCTTGTTTGTTCTTCTTTAACATTGAAAACCAGGGATGGACATGGGTTATCGCCCTGATCACAACTTGGCTGGGCATGTCATTGCTTGTTCTTTTATGGCTCTCTGGATGTCGGCATCCGGAAGTCTTTGACAGAAGGCCAGAAGACAAATCCGTCGTGCCAGATGTAGGCAGTACCATTCATCTGAATCCATTAATGGAGACGCTTGCTGAATTGGGTAGGCAAACTAATTCTAGGTCAGTCGTTCTGTTGAGCGCTGAAGGTGCGGAATGGCGTTTGCGTATGGCTTGGAATTGCTCTCAAGTTTATGGAAGCAACATCGCACGTTTGCTTGAGGGGAGAGTGCAAAGCGGAATTCAAAGCCTTCAATACCTAGCATTAATGGATTGTACTGTATCGTCGTTCTGCACGCCAATACATTTAAAATCAGGCAGCTCATTACTGCTTGTGCTGATTAACGAGGCGAACCACACCATGCTTTACAACACCCCATCCTTGGCTTTTCAGACATCCTTGAAAATTGTTGCACAATTTGGAAACGCTAAGCATATGGAGTCGGCAAGAGGTTGTGCAGGTACGTTC
Organism: uncultured Prosthecobacter sp.; assembly: GCA_964390165.1. Classification (GTDB taxonomy): domain Bacteria; phylum Verrucomicrobiota; class Verrucomicrobiia; order Verrucomicrobiales; family Verrucomicrobiaceae; genus Prosthecobacter. The sequence continues at coordinate 3,365 of CAYMHJ010000439.1, forward strand.
CCCGCTTCGCGGAAGACATTATGCTGCTCAGTCTGTGATTCTTTACCCTCGCAAGACGGACGGTGGATTCCCTGGGGCGACTGGCTAAACGAAACATACGGGACCACCCGAGAGTTCACTTTTTGCGATAACTGCTCTCAGTGGATTTACGGATTAGATGCTTCAGAATTACGAGCGGCATAGCAGCCGAATTTAAGAGCTGGAAATGTCAAGATAAACCTGATTTGATCGGAGATAAAAATCAACATTCCTCAGGGTAAATTGAATTTACTCAGGGCACCTCTGGAAACTCATTTTCCCGGGCAACTTTTTTTTTGAACACACACGCGCGCCTTAAAGGGGCCATGAAGCGTTACCACAAGACAGAACGAGGCGGCGGATTGTTCTCTGCCATTGAGTGCGAGCAGGCTGTTGCTGCCAAAACCGCTGGCATCCTCATGCTGCGCTACGTCATTGCCTGGGAGGGCTTCCACCCGCTGCTCGAAGAACTCATCAGCTACGCCACCCGCGACTGGGCCAAGGGAGGCAAGCCGCCGTTCGACCCTGTGCTCATGTTCAAAGTCCTCGTGCTGCAGAAGTTCCACGGCCTCAGCGACGACGCCACCGAGGAGCAAATATTCGACCGCACCAGCTTTAAAAGCTTTCTCGGCCTTCGCATCGGCGACGACATCCCCGACGCCTAAACGCTCTGGGACTTCAAACAACGCATCGAGGCCTATGGACGCGAGGGCGGGCGCAAGCTCTTCAATGCCTTCGGCCGGATCCTCGAAGGCAAAGGCATCATCGTTGACGCCAGCTTTGAGGACGCCACGCACCAGAGCAACGAGCGCGAGCAGAACCAGCGTATCAAGCAAGGCGAGCGCCCCGAAGAGTTCGACGCCCACCCTGCCGTGGGCCGCCAGAAAGACTGCGAGGCGCGCTGGACCAAGAAGAACATCGAGGTCCACTATGGCTGGAAGAACCATGTGAAGGCCGATTTGACGACCAAGATCATCCTGATCTCCGCCACCACGCCCGCCAGTGTGCACGACAAACAAATCTTTGAAGAACTGCTCGATGACAAAGACCAAGCCGTGCTCGCCGACAGCGCCTATCAAAGCGCGGTAAGCAGGCGGTCACGGATGTTGGGATCTTCACGCCCGAGCAGATGGAGAAGCTCATGCGGGCGGCGTCGAAGGATTTGATTCCCATCCTGGCCATCGGCGGGTTTTCAGGCCTGCGGTGTGCGGAGCTTGCCCGGCTGAACCGGAGCGCTGTGGACCTTGACCGCAAGATCATTGAGCTACGCGCCGGTCAGGCCAAGACGGCATCTCGGCGGATCGTGCCCATCACCGACAATCTCGCCAGATGGCTGGAGAAGGTCGAAAGGAATGGTCCGGTGGTTCCAGACGATGGACTGTTTACCAAGGCACGTTGTCTGGCAAGGAGCCTGG
>CAYMHJ010000440.1:0-4774 GCA_964390165.1 uncultured Prosthecobacter sp.
GGGCACGTCAGCCGTTTGCTTCACATCACCCGTGGCCGCCCACTCGGTGCCTCGCTGCATGATTTCATAAAAGCCACGATCCAGCATCGAGTAGTCGGCATGGCCGAGGGTGGTGTGAAAGACCCTGCCTTTGCCGTAGTCGATGACCATGAGGTTTGGCTCCTGCTCAGAAGTCAGGTCGGACTTGGCGGTGGAGAGGATCTGAATGTTCTCCGATGGACCGCGCAGGCGGCTGTAAAGTTCGTCTTTGCAATGCAGCCAGCGCTTTGGCAGGCCACGCGTGATGGGATGGTCGGCATTCTGAATCTCAACGACGAACTCATGCTGCGGACCATGCGCGCCGCCATTTCCCTTGCTGGTGTCACGGAAGAGCTTGCCGTCCTTCACATAAAGCCACGGCCCGGAAACTTCATTGCGTCCGCCCCAGCCACCGACACCGATCATCTGATTGTACTCCTTCCACTCGGGGAAGGAATTGTTCGCTGCGTGGACGGAGACAAAGCCGCCGCCAGCTTTCACAAAGGCATCGAATTCGGCACGCACCTCCTCCGGCCAGGGTTCACCGTTGTAATTGCTCACCACGGCGGTGAAGTCACTGAACTTCGGATGCCAGCCGACCCAGGCATCGGCAGGCGCCCCTTTGGGTGGGGTCGTGCTGACTTCGACTCGAAATGCTCCACAGCCCTCCAGTGCATCCTTAAGCACTGGCGTGGTAATGTCCCACTTGTGATTGTTTTGTCCGTCGATGATCAGGACTTTCAGAGGCTCCGCCGCTTGAGCGGCAATGGCGAGAATGGATACGGCGAATGTGAGCGTGGTTGAGCGCATGACCTGCCGTTCTAGCGAAAGCTCGAACAGCTCGCAAGGATCAAAAGATCAATACCCCCAAAGGCAGTTCGGGCGGTTCCATGAACAAGCTGGCTGCCATAAGCGGCAATAGAAGCGACTTTTTGCTAATAGAAGCCTGGAGAAATTCGGCTGAAGCTGAAACCCTATTGTGGTCTGGCTTCGGGCTGGTTGGAAAGGATGGTGCGGAGCTGATTCAAAACCTCGGGCTGCTCGGCGACGAGGTTTCGGGTTTCGAGCGGGTCGGAGGTGTAGTCGTAGAGTTCGAGTTCAGCACTGTCGGGCGGGGCACCGACTTTTTTCCACTCAATGAGGCGGTGGCGCTCGGTGCGGATGGCTCGGCCCATCTTTTGTTTGGGGAAACAATGGTAGGCGTAGTCGCGGACACGAGCGGCGGGATTTTTGAGAACAGGGACGAGACTGAGTCCGTCGATGGGTTGCGGACCGGTGGGCGCGGGGAGTGAGGTGAGTTCGGCGAGAGTGGGAAAGATATCCACACTCTCGGCGATCTGCCGGGTGCTGCTGCCGGGCCGCGTCACGCCGGGGGCGATGATGAGCAGGGGGATGCGGTTCGCCTGCTCGTAGTTGGTGTGCTTTGTCCAGATGCCGAGATCGCCGAGGTGGAAGCCGTGATCTCCCCAGAGGACGATGATGGTATTGTCCGCCAGGCCGCTGCGGTCGAGCGCGTCGATCACTTTGCCGATCTGGGCATCGACATAGCTGGTGGAGGCATAGTAGCCGTGGATGAGGCGGCGTTTGAGTTCTGGCGGGAAGGCGGTGTCATCACGCTCCGGCACGGGATCGTAGGCGGCGATCTCGCCACCGCGTTTGTGGGCGACTTTGGGGGAGCCGGCGGGCAGCTTTTCATTCACGGTCATGGGCAGCTTCGCGGGGTCGTGCATGTCCCAATACTTCTTCGGCGCGGAAAAGGGCAGATGCGGGCGCACGAAGCCAGCGGCGATGAAGAAGGGCTTTTCGGCCTTTTGCAGTCGTTGGATGGTCTCAGCGGCCACGCGGCCATCGGCGTAGTCGGCATCCTTTGCCTCGGGTGACTCAAACGCAGCTCCACGCGGCAGGCTGCGGATTTGGTCAAGCTTCTGGTTGGTGAAGAGCGCCTCCTCGCGAGTGAGCTGGCCGCCGTGTGTGCTGGCGGGGTCGAGATATTCGATGACCTTGTCTTTGAAGTGCGGGACGGTGAAGGACTGAGGGTCGCCCTCGTTGCCATGGCCGATGTGGAAGACCTTGCCGATGGATTGCGTGGCATAACCACCGTGTTTGGCGAAGTGCTGCGGCATCGTCACCGCGTCCGGCCATTTTTTCCGCAGATGGCTGCCGAGTCCATAAAGCCCTGTGGAAGTGGAGCGGGAGCCAAGCATGAGCGTGAAGCGTGAGGGGGCGCACACGGCCTGATTGCAATAGGCGAGGTCAAACCTCATGCCACGGGCGGCGAGTCGGTCGATGTTTGGCGTCTTCGCGGTGGTGTCCCCATAGCAGCCGAGCGCTGGCTTCAGATCATCCACGAGGATGAGCAGCACGTTTGGCTGCGCGGCGAAGACGGAGAGCAGCGGGCAGAGGACGGTCAGGAGCAGAAGGTGTTTCATGAGTCACTTCGTCTTCTTCTTGCCTTTGCCCTTCTTCTTTGAGCCTTCGCCAAGATTGTAGTTGCTGGGATACGGCTTCACCTGCGCCCGTTCGGCCCAGGTTTCCCATTGGGCGGCGAGATCCTTGGCTTTCTCGGGCTGGGCGGCGGAGAGATCGTGAAGCTCGGTGCGGTCTGCTTTGAGATCGTAGAGTTCCCAGGGGCCGGCGCGGCCTTTGCGGACGAGTTTGAGGTCGCCGACTCGGATGGCAGCATTGCCTTCGTGTTCCCAGAAGAGTGCCTCGCGCTCGATGGGTTCGTTTTTGAAAGCGGTGACGAGGCTCTTGCCCTCCATGGGTTTGATGGGCTTGCCGTTGTGCTCCTTCGGATAACTCGCGCCGCCGACATCGACGCAGGTCGCCATGATGTCGATGAGATGACCGGCCTGATGGCGCAGCTCGTTCTTCGCGGCGATGCCACTCGGCCAGTGCGCGATGAGCGGCGTGGCGATGCCGCCTTCGTGGTTGTAGTGCTTAAAGAGGCGGAAGGGTGTGTTTTGCGGGAAGGCCCAGCTTTCTCCACAGAACCAGTTCGAGGCCGCCTGCGTCGGGTCGCCATCGGTGCGGCCTTTTGGGCCAGCCTCGGCGTTGCCGCCATTGTCGGACATGAACATGATGAGTGTGTTGTCGAAGACGCCGCGCTGCTTCAAACCGGCCACGAGATCGCCGATGGCCTTGTCCATGCGATGAACGACGGCGGCATACACAGCCATGAGGTGGTCGAAGCGCTCCTGCTCCTCCTTCGGCACCTCCGCCCAGGGCTGCACGGCGGGCGGGCGGGGAGATTTGGCCCACTTCGCATCGATGAGGCCCAGCTCGATCATTTTCGCATAGCGGCGGTCACGAATGGCACCCCAGCCGATCTTATACTTCCCGCGAAACTTCGCGATCTCCTCCGCCGGAGCCTGGAGCGGGAAATGCGGCGCGTTGTGGCACAGGTGCAGATAAAACGGCTTCTTCGCCGCCACCGCCTCGTCGATGAACTTCAGGCCAAAGGTGGTCCAGAGGTCGGTGGAGTACCAATCCTTCGGCAAACGCGGGTCTTCCGCCTCGATCTTTTCGCCGTTCAGCGAGAGGTCGTAGCGCGACGAGTCACCATAGTAAAAGCCGCCCGCCGCAGGATTCAGACTGCGATCAAATCCACGCCCCCAAGGCGTGACGCCGAGATTCTGCCCCACATGCCACTTCCCGCTCATCGCCGTGAAGTAACCGGCTGGCCGCAGAACCTCTGCGATGGTCACGCACGAGTCATTGAGCCTGCCCGCGTAGCCCGGCACGCCTTTGTCATCCGTCATGTGACCCACCCCGGCCTGATGCGGATAGAGTCCCGTGAGCAGTGAGGCGCGAGTGGGGCAGCAGCGCCCCGTGTTATAAAACTGCGTGAAGCGCACGCCACCCGACGCCAGTGCGTCGAGATTCGGCGTCGGGATCTCTGAGCCGTAGCAGCCGATGTCGGAGAAGCCCATGTCATCGACGAGGATGACGACGATGTTGGGTTTGTCGGCGGCCTGGAGAAAACCACAGAGGGCACAGAGGAGCGCAGAGAGGATGCATTTCATGGTGCGCGTTTAAACGTGGGCTGCCCTGGCAACTTCCGCCTCTTCTGCACACGCGGCTATTCGAGATACACAGGCATCTTCAGCTTGGAATCGGCCACTGTCGGCGTCAGGATGAGCCATGCGCTCCATCGTTTGCTTTCTCACCTTCCTCATCGGTTTTCACACCGTCATCGCCTCCGCACAGGAGTCAAAATGGGTTTCACTCTTCAATGGAAAGGACATGAGTGGCTGGACGATCAAGATCGCGAAGCGACCGCTGGGTGAAAACTTCGCGAACACCTTCCGCGTCGAGGACGGCATCCTCAAGGTCAGCTACGATGGCTACGAAAAGTTTGATGAGCAGTTTGGGCACCTCTACACGAACCTTGCCTACTCGCATTACATCCTGCGGCTGGAGTATCGCTTCACTGGCAAAATGATCGCCGATGCACCGAAGTATGTAAACCTGAACAGCGGCGTGATGCTGCACGCGCAGCCGCCGCAGAGCATGCGCTTCGATCAGGGCTTCCCCGCGAGCCTGGAGATGCAGTTCCTGGCCGACGAAGGCAAAGGCGAGCGCTCCACGGCCAACCTCTGTACACCCGGCACGCATGTAGAGATGGGCGGGCAACTCGTGACCAAACACATCGTCAAATCCATTGCTCCCACCTTCCCGGCGGATGAATGGGTGAAGGCCGAAGTCGAGGTGCGTGGCAACGAAGAGATCATTCACCGCATCAACGGTGTCGAAG
>CAYMHJ010000441.1:0-4768 GCA_964390165.1 uncultured Prosthecobacter sp.
CTGTATGCGCTGCTGACGGCGCAGGTGCCCGTTGCGTCGATTTTGCGCGATCGCTTTCCACTGCGGATGCTCACGCCGCAACGCAGCGCTGTCTTTGCGGATGAGCGAGTGCCCGCGAGCCGTGAGGAAGGCATGACTGTCGTACTCAAACGAGCCTGGCTGCATTTTGCCGCGCGTCATGATGAGAAAGCCGTCTTCATGAAAAAGCTCGACGCCCCAGCGGGCATTCCACTCCCGCCAACGCTGGATCGAAAGCTCACCCATGGCCGTGTATTGCTCATCGGTTCCGTAGTCCATGCGGATGACCTTGTTAAGGTCCGTGGAGGCCGCGTCAGGGTGTGGAATGCTGCCCGCATCCAGCAGCGTCACCTGCCAACCGCGTGAGCGCAGTTCCAGCGCTGAAGTGAGGCCAAAAACTCCGCCGCCGAGGATTAGAATGGTGCATGAGGATGCCATGATAAGTAGAACTACGGATGACTGCATCGGGGCTTCCATGATGCAACCTTTCAGGCGGGCAATGGGCGTCTAATGAAGGGCAAGCCATGCACGGAAGGTGATGCCTAGCGGCTGTATCTAAAAGCGTAACCAAACTTGGAACCGTGAATTCCTCCCAACCAACCCGCCAGTGATCCGCAGGCATCGCGTCCGGGCATGTCCACGCCCTGATTTTATGAAAACACGCACCCACCCTACCACCCTACGTCGCCTCTTCGCCGCGCTCGCACTGGCCTCAGGCTTCATGCTCAGCCTTCCTGCCTTTGGTGGGACGGCTGGCACTTGGTATTCCATCCGCACGAACGGCGTGCCTCAGAGTCCTGCCAAGCTCTCCCGAGGGCATTCTGGAGATCTCTGGATCACGTCAGAATCCAACAATGAAAAAGGTGCCTGGCGCTGGCCTGCGGCAGGAAACCTGCTGCACATCGCCGGGCAGTCCACGGACAACAATCTTGGCGAAGATGTGAATATGCTGGTGAAACCGGAACTGGCTGGCAAAGACGTCACATATGTGCTGGATGACGCGGCAGGAAACACTTGGTATGCCACTTATGGTCACGGCGTGCTGGTTCAGAAGGCGGACAACTCCTGGGTGACCTTCAGCACTACGGAAACGGGCACTCGTGCCCTGGCGGACAACCACATCTGGCGCATCCGTTTTGCCACAGGGGGCAATACGATCCTCGTGGGGCCGCTCGGGGCCTATGTGGTGAATTCCAGCTTTTCGATAACGCAGCAACGGACAGGGGTTTATTACAACAACGACCACATCCAGGACGCGATGCAGGACAGCGCAGGCAACTGGTGGATGCTGACGAATCGCGGCCCACATCGCGGCAATAGCCTGCTAAATGCGGCCCATGTCTCCACGCTCTACAGTGGTGACACCAATGTGCCAGCAAATGAAACGCCAGCGAACCGGGTCGAGCAGGATAGCAGCGGAAACCTCTGGTTCATCGTCAATGGTTACGGCGGCGACGGCATCTACTGCCTGACCACGGCAGATGTGTGGGAAAGATACACGGCGTCAAGTGTCGGCGTCACGGGATTGGCTGCCTCGGATCTCAGCATCAGGGCAAATGGCGATGTGTGGTTCGGCCTGCTTTATGGAAATGAAAGTCGCTGGGGCAATGGCATCGCACGTTTCCGGCGCGGTTCAGGATGGTGGCGTGTGGACATGAAAGATTTGAATATCGAAAGCTATTCAGTGACCTCCGTAGAGCTGATCGGCAACAAGCTATGGTTCACCTCCGGTTACAATCCAAGCGTTGCCGGGAATGGTACGGGTGTGCATTACCTCACTCTGGATGCCAACGGCGACAAGACCGGTCAGCAGTCCTATGACTACAGAACTTCCAGCACGACGGTGCCCTCAAACCGTTGTCGTGCCGTAGCTGCTGACAAGAGTGGCAATGTTTGGTTCGGTGCCTACGACCACACAACACTCTCACGCCGGAAGGCGGACGGAAGCTGGGAAACCTGGGATGGCATGGCAGGCGAAGGCATGACCACCTTCCCGATCAATTTCGGAATTGCAGCTATCGGTGTGGACTCAGCAAATATCGTCTATTTCGCCACCTGGAACAGCCCACCCTTCGCCTACAATGCAAATACTGATGAGTGGATGAGCCTGCCAGCCACCGGCTCGGTAGGATATCCTTACGGACTTCACATCACGCCAGATGATCGCAAGATCTTCTACGGTGCGGACGGAGCTTTTGAACTCAGCGCTGACAACTCGACTTGGACTGTTTTTCCTACCTCCGGGCCAGGCACGGGTCTGGCGCAGCAGTATGTGGACTACGGTGTGCGCATGGACCGATTTGGGAACCGTTGGTTCGGCACTCGAGGCGGCCTGTCACTGCTCACCGCGGAGGGTGAATGGCTGAATTTCACGAACGGCACCGCTGGTTACGGCGGTGCGATGGGCCACAAACCTGTGCTGGATGACATTGGTGAAGTCTGGACGACCTCAGGGCAGAAGTTCGACTACCCATCACGCACCTGGATCACACCGGAGGACAACTCGACCTGGGTGAATCGCAACATCACCTTCCCGAACGGCACGGTTTTCATAGGCACGGACAACTCGCGAGCACGCGGCATCGTCGTGGACTTCACCGGCAGCGGCGGACGCACGGCGCTGGATGATGACATGATGACGCTGGGCCTGGATGGCACGGTTTATCAGGGGCAGTGGGCCTTCTCCAGCGACCTCGGCGTGCTGGCTTTCCAACCTCCAGCAGATGCTCTGAGCATCACGCCCAGCAGTCGCGATCATCTCTCCGGTATCTCCACCGGACATCAAATCAGCATCACAGCCAATCGTGCGTGGAGCGCCAGCACTTCGGCACCTTGGATCGGCATCGCCAGCGGTGGCTCCGGAGCAGGTGATGGCACGTTGACCTATGCGCTGGCGGCCAATGCCAATCCTGGGGCCATTTCCCGCACTGGCACGATCACCGTGCAGACTCAGGGTGGGCTGACACAGACCTTCACCATCAATCAAACGGGTCGCGAGCCTGTGTCTGCGGGCGAACTGCTCACAAACCCCAGTTTTGCCACCGCTGATGGTGCTGGCTGGAACATTGCCGCAGCAGCCACACGCGCCACGATGTTTGCCACGGCTGGTGAGGCGAACATGCACGTCAGCAGCTTTACTGGCAAACTGCTGTGGCAACCAGTGAGTGTCACCAGTCCCGGCGGCATGGCTTTCCGCGTGAGCATGACGCTCCGCAGCGGTGCCATGCCGGCAGGTCGCTCCGTGGCAGTGTATCTCGACTACGTCGATGCCACGGATGCAGCGCAGCGGCTGCAAGTCTTCGCTTTGGAAAACACGGACATCTCGCCGAGCTCCTCCTACTTTGAAACGCAGATCACGCTTCCAGCAGATGCCAAACAGCTCACGGCCTTCAGCGTGGATCGCAATGGCCCAGGCGAGTTCTGGGCGGAGGATTTCAGCCTTCAGGCACTCGGCTATGCACAGCCCATCGTGTCTGTTTCACAGCTACAGGCCATCGGTTACGCGGCGGAGATGCCGCTAAGCGGAAACTACCTGCTGCTGCATAACATCGACGCCTACCAGACGGCCTTCATGTCGAATGGCGAGGGCTTTAGCCCCATCGGCGGCACGCTGGAGACACCTTTCCCCTTCACCGGCTCCATTGATGGCTACGACAATAGCATCGACCACCTCATGATCAACCGCCCCACCATGAACACCGTGGGTCTCGTGCGCATCCTGGCAGGTCGCGGCACCATCCGCCGCGTGGCGATGGTGGGCGGCGGCATCCGTGGTGGCAGTGATGTGGGTGCTTTTGTTGGCATGAATGACAACAGCCTGCTTCTGCGCTGCTCATCTCAAACTCCGGTCGTAGGTACGGGCAATGTCGGTGGCATCATCGGCAACAACCACAGCGGGCAGATCATTGAATGCGCTTCGCTGGCACCCGTGGCAGCGCTGGATAATGGCGTGAGCCAGCAGGGGGCTGCGGGCGGACTTGTGGGCATGAACATGGGCCTGATCCGCGACAGCTATGCGAAAGGCATGATCTACGCCGACAATCACTACAGCCTCGGCGGTGTGGCAGGCACAGTGCTTGGCCAGGGCATCATCCAGCGCACCTATGCCGCCGGGCTGATGGATGCGGATGACACGGCCCATGTTGGCGGTCTCGTCGGCGATGCGATGGACACTGACTTCGTGCAGTCGAGCTACTGGGACACGGACATCACTGGCAAAACCACCTCCGATGGCGGCGCTGGAAAAACCACAGCGCAGATGAAGCAACAAGCGACCTTCACGGATTGGAATTTCACCAATGTCTGGGACATCCGCGAGACGCTCGAAAGGCCATTCCTGCGTGGTTTGACGACCCAACTTGTGCCGCCGGTGGAGATCACGCAGGCTCCTGTGAATGCTACGGGCAACGTCGGCGACACGGCGCAGTTCACCGTGCAGGCCACGGGTGGTTTGCCGCCACTCAGCTATCGCTGGCAGCGGGCGCAGGCGGATCTGACGAACGGCACGAAATACACCGGTGTCTCCACCGCCACTCTGACGGTCAACAGCCTTCAACTGACGGACAACGGAGCGCTCTTCCGAGTCGTCGTCACGGACTCTGTGGGTGAAACGGTCACCAGTGCGGAAGTCAGCCTCACGGTGAACTCCGCACCGACAGCCGTCACACAAGCCGCTGCCTACATCGCCGCCACTCGGGCGAGACTTTATGGCTGCGGCCCGACTTGCGTGAGCAGGTCGGTAGTGCAGCAC
>CAYMHJ010000442.1:0-4742 GCA_964390165.1 uncultured Prosthecobacter sp.
ATCTGCCACCGGATACGCCACCTTTAGGCAGTAGAGATAGTCATCCACCGCCTTCTCATTCGGTGTGTCAAAATTCTTTCCAATGTTCACGCCCACCACCGCCTTGGTGCGGCGCTTCTCCAGCCGCTTCACCGCTGCGTGGATGCCGGGATTATTAAAGCCCATGCGATTGATCAGCGCCTCGTGCTCTGGCAGGCGGAACAGACGCGGCTTCGGATTCCCCGGCTGCGGGCGCGGTGTCAGCGTGCCTACTTCCACAAAGCCAAACCCGAGCGCCGACCAGGCTTCCACGGCTGCTGCCGACTTGTCCATGCCCGCCGCCAGCCCCAGTACATTCGGGAAACGCAGCCCCAGGCAGTCGATCGGCGCACAGCGTGGCAGTTCATCAGGCTTCAGCAGCCCCAGCGCATGGGAAAAGCGCATCATCCGCGTCGTCCACTCATGCGCCCGTTCGGCATCCATTTTAAAGAGCCAGGGTTTCAGCGCAGGGTAGAGGGCGGACACGAGAGACATGCCTCCCCGAAACGCGGCCCGGAGGGAGTGTCAAGAAGTGTCCTTTTACACCGCGTTTACAGACGCCGCTGGCGGAGTGGCGCAGGCTGGGTGTGCTATGAAAGCATACCCCATCCACAAACTCGCCCTCAGTCTCATCGCCTGCACCTCGCTGCTCCATGCGGCGGAGCCGGTGAAAGACACGAAACTCAGCGCTGACGAGTCACTCGTGCAGCTCGCCATCCTGCTGGACACCAGCAACAGCATGGACGGCCTCATCGAGCAGGCAAAAAGCCAGCTCTGGAAGATCGTCAACGAATTCAACGACGCCAAGCAGGGTGATAAAAAGCCCGTCGTGCAGGTCGCCCTCTATGAATATGGCAACACGAACCTCAGCGTCGGCACGAACTACATCCGCCAGGTCCTGCCCTTCACCCGCGATCTCGACAAAGTCAGCGAGGAGCTCTTCAAACTCACCACCAACGGCGGCGACGAATACTGCGGTGCCGTCATCCGCGAGGCCATCGACAAGCTCGACTGGGACAAGAATGGCCAAACCTACAAAGCTGTCTTCATCGCTGGCAACGAGCCCTTTGACCAAGGCCCCATCAAGCCTAACGACTCCTGCAAAACTGCGATCCAAAAAGGCATCGTCGTGAACACCATCCACTGCGGCAACCGCAGCGAAGGAGAAAACACCGGCTGGCGGACCGGCGCTGCCTTGGCCGAGGGCCGCTTCCTCACCATCGACCAGGACAAGGCCGTCGTTCACATCGAAGCCCCGCAGGACAAAGAGATCACCCGCCTCAGCATCGAGCTGAACCGCACCTACGTCACCTATGGCAAAGACGGCGCACGCGGCATCGCCAACCAAACCGCGCAGGACAGCAACGCCGAGAAATACAAAGCCGCCGGAGCCGCCGTGCAGCGCGCTTTGACGAAGACCTCCAGCAACTACAAAAACAGCACCTGGGATCTCGTCGATGCCTGCAAAAAAGACGGTGTGAAGCTCGAGAGCATCCCCGCTGCCGAGTTGCCCAAAGAGATGCAGGCACTCGCCCCAGCGGCCCGCCGTACCTACATTGACGAGAAAGCCGCCGAGCGCGCCAAGCTACAGTCTGACATCAACCGTCTGAACGAAGAGCGGAAGAAATACGTGGCTGAGAAAGCCAAAGAAAAAGGTGCCGAAGCCACCCTCGACAACGCCATCAGCCAAGTCGTCCGCGAGCAAGCCGCGAAGAAGGCGATTGAGTTCAAGTAAGCCATCATCCACCCTCCGCCGCCTTTCCCACTCCCATTCCCATGCCCACTCTCCTCGTCATCGAAGACGACAGCGCCATCCGGCGTGGTGTGTGTGATGCCTTGCGCTTCGCCGGGCACACGGTGCTGGAGGCAGCGGAGGGAAAGGCGGGTATGGAGCAGGCTCAGCGCGCCAGCTTTGATCTCATCCTCCTGGATCTCGTGCTGCCGAACTACAGCGGCTTCGAGATCCTGCGGGCTGTGCAGGAGCATCGTCCGGGCACGCCAGTCATCATCCTTTCGGCTCGCGGTGAAGAGGCCGACCGCGTGAAGGGCCTCAAGCTCGGAGCCGATGACTACGTCGTGAAGCCCTTCAGCGTGCGCGAGTTGCTCGCCCGTGTGGATGCCGTGCTGCGTCGCTCGCCCGAGCGACCCAAGCCCGTGCAGCAACTCCCTTTTCCTGGCGGCACTGCCGATCTCGCCCGCATGGAGCTGCGCTTCGACGATGGCAGCCGCGCCGAGATCTCCGAACGCGAATCCAACCTCCTCGAATACCTCAGCGCTCATCGCGGTCGCGCCATCGCCCGCGACGAACTCCTCCGCCGAGTCTGGCGCATCGAACCCCACGGCACGGAGACAAGGACCATTGACATGCACATCGCGAACCTCCGCGCCAAGCTCCGCGATGCCGACGCAGCCTTCCTCCTCACCGTTCGCGGCAAAGGCTACATGCTCGCGCAATGACATTTTCGTCATTCGAGCCTCGTCATTCCTTCGTCATTCGGTTTTAGTCATTCGTCATTCCCATGCGCCCATTCCTCCGCTGGCTCCTCTTCCTCACCTGCCTCGCCGTCTTCGGCGGGGCGATGGTGTGGATCAGCACGCGGATGCTGGATCTCGAAGCCCAGCGCCGCAGCACCGCTGAAGACGCGCAGGTGCAGGAAAAAGTCCGCCTCGCGCTCTGGCGCATGGACTCACTCACGAGCGCGCTTTTGATCCGCGAGAACTCCCGCCCTGCCTGGCATTACCAGGCTTTCTACGCGCCGGATGACCTCTTCGCCAGCAGCACGCAGAGCATCCCGAAAGGCCAGGCGCTCATGCCATCGCCTTTGTTCGGCAGCCTGCCGGAACATGTGCAGCTTCACTTTGAAATCGTATCGGGTGTGGCATGCAGTCCGCAGGCACCGATGGGGCAGCAAAAGGAACTCGCCACGAATTGGTATGCCACCAGCCCGCAGACCGGACAGGCGGCGGACAAGCTCAAAAAGCTCGATGGATTGCTGAAAGCGCATCCCGAAGTGCAGACGACCCTGCCCGCTCTCAGCAGCACACCCATTCCTGAGCCAAAGCCCGCACCTTTGCCTGAAGAAAAAGCCAAGACCGCCGCTGTGGAGATGCCTCAGAATCTCGATCTCTCCATCTCCAATGCCATCGAGCAAACCCAGCGTGCGCAGATCTTTAACAAGAATCTCACCGCCGAGAAAACAGAGAACTATAAGACGCCTCTGAAGAAGACCGCCCCTGCACCCAAACCTGAAGTCGCTGCTGCGGCGCCGCCTGGAAAAGACATGAGCCCGCTGGACAAAGTGAAGCAGCTCTACCGCAGCTCCGCCCGCCGGGAAGACACGGCCAGTGACTCCGAAACTCGTCGCAGCGCCACCACTTCCGCAGCACCTGGAGCACCAGCCGCCGCTCCAGCCGCTGCCGCGCCCGCCATCGTCCTCGCGGATGCTCCCGCACCCGCTCAGCGCCAGTCTTTGCCCGCGCTTGCTGGCGATCTCAAACCTGTGTGGGCTGACAGCGAACTCCTCCTCGTCCGCCAAGCCAGGCTCGAAGGCGTGCAGCGTCTCCAGGGCGTGTGGCTCGACTGGCCGCAGCTCCGCACGAGCCTCATCGATACTGTGCGCGATCTCCTGCCCGAGGCGCAGCTCATCCCCGTCTCGCCCACTGCCGCCAGCACAGACGCCACTGCGCTCGTCACCCTTCCCGTGAAGCTCGTCACCGGCCGCGTGCCCATTTCCGCGCTCGACTTCGGCTCTGCTCTGCGGCCCGCGCTCATCATCGCGTGGAGTTGTCTCATCGTCGCCGCGCTTGCCATCGCCTTTGTGCTTCACCGTGCCATGCTTTTGAGTGAGCGACGCGGCGCGTTCGTCTCCGCCGTCACGCATGAGCTGCGCACCCCGCTCACCACTTTCCGCCTGTATTCCGAAATGCTGGCCGACGACATGGTGCCCGAGCCGCAGCAGCGAAAAGAATACCTCACCACCCTCTGCGATGAATCCAATCGCCTCATGCACCTTGTGGAAAACGTCCTCTCTTACTCCCGCATCGAGCGTGGCCGCACCGCTGCTCGTTTGGAAACCGTCAATGTCGGCGATCTCCTCCATCGCATCGAACCCCGCCTCCAACAGCGCGCCGACATGTGCAGCCTATCTTTGAAAGTGGAGATCGACCCCGCCGCTGCCGCCGCCCAGGCCCAGGTCGATGCCCTCGCCGTGGAGCAGATCCTCTTCAATCTCACCGACAACGCCTGCAAATACGCCGCCCCCGACTCCGCCCCGCGCGAGCTTCACCTCCGCCTCGAAGCCGAAGGCAAAACCCTCCGCCTCCTCTTCCGCGACTTCGGCCCCGGCCTCTCCAAGCAGGCGTTGAAAAAGCTCTTCCAACCCTTCGCCAAATCCGCCACCGAAGCCGCGCACAGCGCCCCCGGCGTCGGCCTCGGCCTCGCCCTCAGCCGCCGCCTCGCCAAAGAACTAGGTGGAGAGCTCGACCACCACCGACACACCGGCCGCGGAGCTACTTTCTGCCTGACGCTGCCAAGACACTGAGTTTGGAGGAACGTGAAAAGCATTACCGCCAAAAAAATAACGCCCCAAGGACCGATGGCCGCTTGGGGCGTTGTACTGTGGAGAACCAAACTAAAAACTCGTTCTACGGCTTAGCCGTTCGCACGCAGAATCTGCGCGAGCACATACGGCAGGATGCCGCCGGCGCGGTAGTAGTCGATTTCG
>CAYMHJ010000443.1:0-4738 GCA_964390165.1 uncultured Prosthecobacter sp.
TGTCTTATCCACGCCGCCAGCGTTCGTTCTGAGCCAGAATCAAACTCTCCAAAAAATATTGGTGCTGGCATAATTAAATGCCAGCTAAATTATCCACATCCAGTTTCCTGGAAGTGCTGCGCATTCTTCACGCGCAGCGCACAATTTAGCTTTTTCGTTTCTCTCGGCTGAACCTCGGATTTCTCCTCCGCGCAGCCTGTTTCTGAAAGATCTATTCCAACTCAACTCATGCATCACACTTTGTGTTTTACAGAGTCTTGTCAGCCGCTGCTTTTCGCTGGCGGACGGGCAGTCTAGTACAACTCCGAAACCTCGCAAGGAGATAATGCTCTTTTTTGAAGTTTTTTCTCCACACCACTCCCCCTCCTCCGCCCCACCTCCCCTCCCCACCTTGATTTTCCAGGCCAAAACCATCTCCACCCCCCCCACCACATCCACCGATTCTGTCACGCTTTTCGTTTGCCCAAAAGCCGCCACATCACCCACCCCAACACGTTGATCAATCCCATCGCCGCCATCAACTGCGCCAGCGTCCTTGCCAGACTGTCCTTGCCAAGTCCGCTACCCACAAGTGTGAAAGCCATGTTCATCGGCAGATAACCCAGCAGTGTGCCCATCAAGAACGTCCAATGTCGCACCGCCGTGACACCAAGCAGCACGTTCAGCACGATGCCCGGCAGCATGAGCTGCCTCACCCAGAAAACTCTGAGCATGGAAGGCTGCTTCAGCAGCGGCTCAAGCCAGGGCCAGCTCATGGCACGAGCTAGCACCGCGCGACGCCCCCCCAAGCGGGCTGCAACAAAGGCGCCATAAGAACCGGCCGTCGAACCAACCAATGATAGCGCCAACCCTTCCCCGAAGCCAAAAACCAGCCCAGCGACCGCACACAATGGGAGGCGCGGTATGCCAACAAGCACACTGACTGCACAGACGAAGCTAAAACCGGCATGGGCCATCCAGCCCAAATCTCTTATATGCCCTTTCCAAACCTGGACATTGGTAATCCAGGCTCGCAGAGGGGTGAAGTGCGCGATAACCATGAAGACGCCCACCGACAGAGCCAGAACGACCATCCTGCGATTCTCGCGTGTCCACGAGCGGCTGGCTTCTTCGCTGAGTTGAATCTCAGTTGCCACAGTCCCCTGTTCGGCTGGCTGGTCGTTTTCGGATGGTTGTTCGGGTGTCATGTCCGCCCATCAGACTCTCCCCGGTCTGATTTCTCAACCTAGCTTTTGTCAGCTTCTGCAAATCAAGGCTTCCCCTCCTCGTTTTGTTTTTGGTATAAACTCTCCGCCATGAATATGCTCCTCCATCCCAACCCCAATCGCCGTCTCTTCCTCCATCAAAGCGCCAAAGCACTCGCCGCTGGCTGGGTGGGAACCTCCCTCGCCAACCAGCCTTCTGCCGTTCTTCCCGCTTCCGAAACCCTCGTCCATCAGCTTTATGGCAGCCTCGATGAACCTCAGCGCGCCGCCATCTGCCTTCCCTGGGAAGACAAGCTTCGTCTCAAAGTGGACAACAACTGGCATATCCGCCCGAAGCGTCTCCGCGATGTGTTGAAGCCCGATCAGCAGGACCTCGTCCGCCAGATCTTCGACAAGCTGCACAGCGAGGAGTACAAGAAGGAAGTCTGGCGCCAGTTCGATCAGGATAACCTGCGCGATGGCGGATTCGCCAGCGCCTCCATCGCCATCTTCGGCACGCCAGGCAGCGGCAAGTCCGAGTTTGTCTTCACCGGCCGCCACTGCACGCGCCGTTGCGATGGCGACAGCGAGGCAGGCACCGCTTTTGGCGGCCCCATCTTCTATGGCCATGCCGCCAAGAGCTTCAATGAGGGCCCCACCCACGAGGGCAACGCTTATTGGTTCCAGGCCAAACGCGCCAACGAAGTCTTTCAGGCGCTCGATCCCAAACAGCGCGAACTCGCCCTCTGTGACGCCAGCCGCGATGAGGATGGCAACGACACCGTCAAGCTCACCGGAAAGACCAAAGGACTCGACGGCATCCCCATGACCGAACTCAGCGCCGACCAGAAAGGCCTCGTCCGTGGCGTTTTGAAGGATCTTCTGGCTCCTTTCCGTGCCGAAGACGCCACCGAATCCATGAAGTACATCGAGGCCGGCGGCTTCGATAACCTCCACCTCGCCTATTATAAGAACCAGGACATCGGCAAAGACGGCGTCTGGGATGTCTGGCAGATCGAGGGGCCAAACATGATCTGGTTCTTCCGTGGCGAGCCCCACGTTCACTGCTGGGCTCACATCAAAGACAAGGCGTGATCCACCGTCACCGGGCTGCCTTCTTTCCGCCAGCGAGAGCTTCGCTCAAGAAGGCAGCCATCGTCTCCGTGCGTTCACCGTCATAAAACTCATCACCTCCGTGCCTGCTGCCGGGCAGCGTGATGAGTTTCACCGCCAGGCCCATGTCCTCATACGCTTTGGCGAGTTCACGCGACTGCTCAGGCGGCATCTGCGGGTCAGCCTCACCATGGATCAGCAGCAGAGGAGGATCGTCTTTGTCCAAATGAGCCACGGGACTGGCGAGCTTCGCCAGCTCGGGCTTCTCCGTTGGTTGCCCACCCAGCAGCAGCTCCAGAGCTGGCACACGCATCTTCAGCCCGTATTCCGTGCTCTGCGCCAGGATCGTCTGGAGATTCGACGCCCCATAGAGACTCACGATCCTCTGCACCGCGCTGCTTTGATCCAAATGCTCGCCGATTTTGCCTTCGAGAGCCCTGTTCTCATTCGTCACCCCCGTCAGCGCCGCCAGATGTCCACCTGCTGAGGAGCCGATGATCGCGATGCTGGTGGCATCGATCTGGAAGCGCTCAGCACTCGCGCGGAGAAAACGTATCGCCGCTTTGATGTCGTGGATCTGGGCTGGAAAGACCGCCTGCGTCGAAAGCCGGTAATCCACACTGGCGATGGCAAAGCCGCGGTCCAGCAGCGCCGCAATCGGCACATCCGACTTCGATCCCGCACGCCACGCTCCCCCATGAACATAGACGACGAGCGGAGACTTCGGCATCGCAGGCCGGTGCAGGTCCAGCTTCAGGGAAAAGTCGCCGACACGGGCGTACTCGATGTCCGTCTGCGTGTCTGCAAACACGGCGCAAATCGTCAGGAGGAGGAGGAAAAGAGGCTTCATGAGGATCGCTGGACCCAGAGTCTTCCCGCTTTACGGCGGAGGTGATGCCCACCGGGCAGATTGATTTTCGCAGGACCACCCGCCTGGAGCATCGTCAGCGCATGCTCGATCTCGGCATGACCGAGGTCAGGCAGCTTCAGCGACTCCACCAGCCACCAGCGCAGCAGCCGGGAGACGATGGCAGGGTGCTCGTGCTTGAGCGCAGCGGTGATCTTCAGGCCGCCATCTGGCAGCAGATGCTCTTTGGAAAGAGGAAACGTTAGGCTCCACAGCGCCTCATCATCCCGCGCCGCCTGCTCTCCGAACCGCGCAAGGATGGGCGCCACATCACGCCCGAAGATATCGCCCAGCAGCGGCAAAGCCTCATGACGCAGGCGATTGCGGCGCGGGCCATGGGAGCGATTCGACGAATCTTCGCGGAAGCTCAGCCCATGCTCGCGAATGTAGGCATCGATCTCGGAGCGGCGCCAGAGGAGCAGCGGCCGCACAAGCTCGGATCGCCGGCCATGGCGGATGAACTCTGTCTCCTGCGCCATGCCAGACGCACCGGAAAGCCCGGCCCCACGGCAGAGATGCGCCAGGATCGTCTCCGCCTGATCCTCCGCATGATGCGCCAGGTAAATGACCCCTGCCCCATGCTTGGCAGCCATCTCCCCCAGAAAATCATACCGCAGCAGCCGCCCCGCCGTCTCCACAGACATCCGGTGCTCCCTTCCATACTCAGCCGCATCCGCCCGGCGGATCTCACAGGCCAGCCCGTACTTCTTCGCCAAACGCCGCACAAAGGCCGCGTCCTGACCCGATTCACGGCCACGCAGTGCATGGTTCAAATGACACACGATGAGCTGCTGCCGCCCCTGCGAGATCAGCCAGTGCAGCATCACCACAGAATCCCGCCCGCCGGAAACGGCGACGAGTGCAGGCGTGGTGGCAGCGGCTGGCATGTGGAGAGGCTGACAGGTGCGGGAGTCGCCGCACTTTTCAAGTCATACACGGGTGTTGGGCGTGGTTGTAGTCGGCCCGCCTCTTCACCTCCCCCGCCCCACTACCGCCGCAGCGCCAGCACAAGATCATTGTGGGCCAGGCGCATCACCTCCAAGTCAGGGTCGGCAAAGACCGTGTCCAGCGTGCTCACGCCGTTCGTGTTGGCACTCGTCTGGGCCAGCGTGTCGGAGTCATCTGCGCCGGGGATGGTTCTGGGGGACGCAGGCTTTCGGGGAGCGGATGCGGAAGCTGGCGGCGGCGCTTTTGAAGAAGGAGGGCGCGCCGAAGTCGCGGGCCTACCGGAAGCAGGCACCGGTGAGAGAGCACAGCGAGAGGCAGGCTGAGGCATGGCTGGCGGAGGGGCTGAAGGCGGCAGGCATGAAGTGCCGTGAACTGGCGCAAGTGAAGGGATCGGACCCGAGGAAGGTGCTGCTGGCGGACCTGCTGTGGCGGCGGACGGTGGTATCGCAGGAATGGCTGGCGGAGAAGCTGGTGATGAGCTCAGCGGCGAACGTGAGCCAGCAGATCCGGCGGCTGGAGCGCAAGAAAGCACTTCTCTGAAGAAAATGCGTCAAGCGGAAAGTTGTCGGATGCTTGATTTTACAGG
>CAYMHJ010000444.1:0-4731 GCA_964390165.1 uncultured Prosthecobacter sp.
CCGAGGAGAACTTCTAAAACGAGGGCCGAAACGCAGAGGAACTAGTGCGACAGATGGAGGCAAACGCCCATCTAATCACGAACCAAACTGAAGCCTGTCCGGCCAAATGGACGCCCGGAGCAAAGACCCTGAAGCCCGGCAAGGACATCGTCGGCAACGTGGCCTCGGCTCTTGCTGCCTGATCCATTCGATAAGATTCATCCACGGCCATGCGGATTCGATCTGCATGGCCGTTGTTTTTTGATTCGATCAGGCTGCTGATCCCGTTGATAAGGAATGAAACCAGCCGCCATCCTTGCAGCCATCGCCCTTTCCGTTCCTCTTGCGCGAGCGGACATCACCATCGGCAAATTCGATCTGGCCGCGATCCGTGACACCTCGACTCTCGAAACGAAAGTGATCGAGGACTGGCATCCGAATCCGAAAGATGCCTCGATTCGCCAAAAACTGGTGGAGGTCACCGTCTGCGAATGGTGGCCGGGCATGAAAGTCCGACTGCCGGTGACGATGCTCGCTCCGGCGGCTGGTGTTTGCACGAACGTGCTCATCGAGAATACGGGGGCGCAGTTGAAGGTGGCTGGAGCCACGGGTGCGAAGCTGCGTTTGCTCAAGGAACACGGTGTTGGTCTGGTCTTCATCGGCATGGTGCCGATTGATGCTATGGAGCCGGTGGGAAAACTGCATCTCATGATGGAGGAGCGCTTCATCCGAACGAAAGACACACGCTACACGCCGGCGTGGATCTGGGGCATCAGCGACATGCGTGCGCTGACTACGGCGATAGCTGAGAAGGACGTGTTTCAGCCAAAGAAGGTGATGGCAACCGGTGGCTCGAAGCGTGGCGTGGCCACTGCCGCAGCAGGGATCGCCGATGATCGCTTCACCGCGATCATGCCAGTCGTCGCTCCGGTGATCGAAAGCCCAGGCGGGCCGTATGTCGAGGGTATGATGCCGCTAGAGATCACGAAGATGAATGACGATTTCATTGCGGCGATGACCGATCCCGTGGGAAAAGAGAAGCTGCTCATTCGCCAAAAAGCACGCTCCGACGAACGCATCACGGTGAAGATGGCCCGCGATGCTGGCTGGAGCGAGGCCGAGATGAAAACCGCCTGCAATGCCGCGTGGGAAGCCTGCAGGACCACGAACTACCTCGACGTGCTCAAGCAGCGAGGCACCGAGGTTTTTTATAACCAGGGCTCGAATGATAATGTAAGCCCCGGACTCGTCGAACTCGGCCGCCGCTTCCCAGAACTGCCCGTTTACATCGTTCCCGGCGGCCAGCATGGCGGGGCGAAGGAGGCGGGTTTTGTGAAAGCCGTGAATGGTTTGCCGGAGGTCGATGAAAACCTTTACGCCTTCGCCTCGCATCACTTCTTCGGCACCCGCCGCATGGTGGCTCCGCCGAAAGTCACGACGAACTGGGACAAGGCCACGAAGCACCTCGCGGTGACGGTGGTCTTTCCCGATGGCAGCGAGCCGCAGGAAAACACTCTGTGGTGGTCGGTGAACAGGAACCCCGACTATTCCATCGCCATGGAGTTCGACGCATGGACATCGGCACCCTTGAAGAAGACTGGCACGGCTACTTTTTCTGGTGAAGCCATGATTGAGGGCGAGGTGAAGACGCTCGACTTCATCACCGTTCATGCCCATCAAGAAAACGGCTCCACTTTGACCGTTTCGAGTCCCGAAATTCGCCTCCCCTGATGAACCGCCGCCACTTCATGACCCTTGCTTCTGCTGCTGCCGCCACGGCTCGTGCCGCCACGGATGCGAAACTCCACATCGCGACGAACACCTATCCGTGGGGCACGTTCGCCAAACGTGACAGCCATGCCTTCCCGCTGCACACGGATGCATCACTCGCCGCCATCGCCAGCACTGGAATCCTTGGCTATGAACCCAGTGTCGGCACAGCGGTGGAGTTTGATGGTCTCGGCGCACGCTTGAAGGCCCATGGTCTGGAAATGCGCTCGCTGTATGTGAACAGCACGCTGCACGATGACGCGCAGGCTGCGCAGAGCATCGAGAATGCTCTCGCCATCGCGCGCAAAGCCGGGGAACTCGGTTGCCGAATCATCGTGACGAATCCTTCGCCGATCAAATGGGGCGGTCCTGAGAACAAGAGCGATGAGCAGCTCATCACCCAGGCTGCGGCGCTTGATCAACTTGGCGCGGAACTGAAGAAGCTCGGCATGGCCCTGGCTTATCACAATCACGACATCGAGTTGAGAAATGGCGGACGGGAGTTTCATCACATGCTTACGGCCACCAACCCGGAGAACGTGAAGTTTTGTCTCGATGCGCACTGGGTCTTTCGCGGCTGTGGCGACTCACAGGTGGCGCTCTTTGACTCGCTGGAGCACTACGGCAGCCGCATCGTCGAGCTGCACCTTCGCCAGTCCAGCGGCGGCGTTTGGACGGAAGTCTTTACCGGCAAGGGAGACATAGATTATGGGCGGCTCGTCGGCTGGCTGCGGAAACACGGGATCAAACCCCATCTCGTGCTCGAACAGGCCGTCGAAAATGGATCGCTACATACGATGGATGCGGTCGCGGCTCACAAGCAGGGCGCGGAGCATGTGGGAAAGCTCTTTGCGGAGCTGTGATCATCTCATCCGCCCCAGCGCGGGTTTCGGGCCGCTGACGCCGCCGAGTTGGTTGCGGAATTCGTAAACATCGCTGCGGTAGAGAGTCTCCTCATACCAGAGCGGAGCGCCGCCTTCGAGGAAGCCTGTGGCGATGACGAGGAGGCAGGCGGTGTTCGCAGGGATTCCAAGTTGAGCAGCCTGGGCCTTCGTGGCGTTCACGGCTCGGATGGATTCCTCAGCGCCGGAGAGGGTGAGCTTGCACTTCGTCGTCCAGAAAGCGTAGAGCGAGCCTTTGGCGTCGGTCTTAGTCATGCCGGGGCAGTGGCGTGCCACGACATGCCTGCGCTCATAAATGACCGGCTGTTCATCGGCGAGGCGGACGCGCTCGATGTATAGCAGCGGCTCGTTGGCCGTTAATTTGAGGGCCAGGAGCGCTTCCTGAGGTGCATCAGTGGCAGTGAGTTTCTGGAAGGCAATGACCTGAGTTCCCGGCTCTTTGCCAGCGGCGCGCGCCTTGTCAGTGAAGCTCACGAGGCGTTGCAGATCATAGTCGAGCACGCTCTCCCGCACGAAAGTGCCTGCGCCTTGGCGGAATTCGAGCAGGCCTTCGGAAACTAGGCTGCTGAGGGCTTTGTTCGCTGTGGGGCGGCTGGTATGGAAGCGCTCGGCAATTTCGCGCTCGGTGAGAAACTGGGCACCGGGCACGAGCTGTCGGCTGCGGAGTAGCTTCCGCAGTTTGGAGATCAGTTGCTGATGAAAGGATGCTGGCTTGCCCACGGCGACGACCTTGGGACGAAATCGTGCTTTGACAAGTGGCTTAGCCAATTTAGAAAGTGGCTTAGCCAATCCATACCCCCATGAAATACAGTTACTCAGACCTCGCCAAAATGATCGACCACAGCCTCCTGCATCCCACGATGACGGATGCGGACCTCGAAGCCGGATGCAAACTCGCCGCGCAATACCAGGTGGCCTCCGTCTGTATCAAGCCCTACGCCGTGAAGCAGGCCGTGGAATGGCTGCGTGGCTCGGGGGTGCTCGTCGGCTGCGTCATCGGCTTCCCACATGGCAACAGCGCCACGGAATCCAAGCGCTACGAGACCGAACTGGCCTGCAAGGATGGCGCGAACGAGATCGACATGGTCGTGAATCTCGGCAAGGCGCTCAGCGCCGACTGGGACTATGTGGAGGCGGATGTGAAAGCCGTCTGCGATGAGGCCCACAAACATGGCGCGAAGGTGAAGGTCATCTTTGAAAACGACTATCTCACCGCAGGCGGGGCGGGACTCAGCAGCGACGATTTTAAAATCAAACTCTGCCAGATCTGCGAGCGCGCTGGAGCCGACTGGGTGAAGACGAGCACCGGCTACGGTTTCGTGAAGCAGCCGGATGGCAGCTACAATTACAAAGGTGCCACTGAGTACGATCTAGCCCTCATGCGCGCCCATGTTTCACCGAAGGTTCAGGTGAAGGCTGCTGGCGGCGTGCGCGATCTGGACGGCCTGATCAAGGTCCGTGACCTTGGCGGCTCCCGGTGCGGTGCGACTGCGACTGCTGTGATGATGGACGACTACCGCAGGCGCGAGGCGGCAGGAACGCTGGATGCGGCGGGCGGAAAGATCGGTGCTGGCGGTTATTGATGACCCACAAAAAAGGCGCACGACTGATGTCAGTCGTGCGCCATGTGGGTTGGACCAGATTAAAGGGCGGCGATGATGGCATCGCCCATCTCGCGGGTGTTCACCTTTTTCGTGTCTGGAGCGCCGCTGAAGATGTCACCCGTGCGGAGACCGCCATCGATGACCTTTTTGACGGCGGACTCGATCTGCAGGGCTTCCGCTTCGAGGCCGAGGCTGAAACGGAGAAGCAGGGCCACGGAGAGGATCTGGGCGATGGGATTCGCGATGCCCATGCCGGCGATGTCCGGGGCGGTGCCACCGGATGGCTCGAAGAGACCGAAGTAGAGGCCGTCGCCTTTCGGTTTGCCGAGGCTAGCGCTGGCAAGCATCCCGAGGGAGCCGCAGATCATGGCCATCTCGTCGCTCAGGATGTCGCCGAAGAGATTTTCGGTGACGAGCACGTCGAAGCTGCGGGGGGCTTTGATCAGCTGCATGGCGGCGTTGTCCACGTAGAGGTG
>CAYMHJ010000445.1:0-4726 GCA_964390165.1 uncultured Prosthecobacter sp.
TCGGCGAGATCGACGGAGGCGAACTCGGGCCATTCGGTGGCGATGATGAGGGCTTCGGCACCCTGCGCGGCTTCGAGAGGGCTGGCGGCGAAGGTGATCTTGGAAGCGACGGGGAGGGCTTTGGCTTTCTCCATGGCCTTCGGGTCATAGGCGGAGACGATGGCACCTTCGGCGACGAGTTTTTCGACGAGGGTGATGGCGACGGAGGAGCGGACGTCGTCGGTGTTGGGCTTGAAGGCGAGGCCCCAGACGGCGAGCTTTTTATCCTTCAGCACCCAGAGGGCTTCGCGGATGGAGTCGATGAAGCGGTCGAGCTGGTGCTGATTGATGCGCTGGACTTCCTTCAGGAGGGTGAAGGGGGTGCCGAGCTGGTCGGCGATGGCGATGAAGGCGGCGATGTCCTTCGGGAAGCAGGAGCCGCCGTAGCCGAGGCCGGCGTTGAGGAAGTCGCGCCCGATGCGTTTGTCGGCTCCGATGCCTTCGGCGACTTTGAGGACGTCGGCTCCGCTGGCCTCGCAGATTTCGGAGAGGGCGTTGGCGTAACTGATTTTGAGGGCGAGGAAGCGGTTGGCGGCGTGCTTGATGAGCTCGGCGCTGTTGATGTCGGTGACGAGCACGGGCGCGGCGAAGGGCTCGTACACTTTCTGCATGAGGGCGATGGAGCGGTCGGTATTGCCACCGATGACGATGCGGTCGGGCTTCATGAGGTCAGGGACGGCGCTGCCTTCGCGGAGGAATTCGGGATTGCTGACGACATCGAACTCGACGCCGGGCTTCGCATAACGACGGATGGTCTGGGCGACGCGCTCGCCGGTTTTGACGGGGACGGTGCTTTTATCGACGATGACGCGGTAGCTGCTGAGGTATTGGGCGATCTCGCGGGCGACCTTTTCCATGAAGGTGAGATCGACGCTGCCATCGGGCTGGGGCGGGGTGGGGACGGCGATGAAGAGGACTTCGCCATGATCGACGCCCTCCTCGGTGCTGGTGGTGAAGCGGAGGCGCTTGGCGGCGACGTTTTTCTTCACGAGGGCTTCGAGGCCGGGCTCATAAATGGGGATCTGGCCGGCGAGGAGGGTCTCGACCTTGCGGGGATCATTGTCCACACAGACGACGTGATGGCCGACTTCGGCGAAGCAGGCGCCTGTGGTGAGTCCGACGTATCCAGAACCGATGATGGTGAGCTTCATGAGGAAGAAAAAGAGGTGGGGGAGGTGCCACCAAAGGCCGGAAGAGCGGTTCTGGAAACTTTATATTCGATGAAATGAGCGGGAGCCCCAGTTCTCGGTTCTCGGTTCTCGGTTCTCGGTTCTCGGTTCTCGGTTCTCGGTTCGCAGTGAACTGAGAACTGGCTCAAGCGGGGAGACTTCTGCCGGTGGGCAGGCTGCCTTACTGATTGCCGCCACGGCCCGAGGGGTTCGGGTCGATATCGAGCGGGATGGTGAGGTTGGGGAAGTCTTTGAGAGTGAGGGTGAAGAGGAGGCCGAACTCGGACTGGCCGTTGCGGTTGTCACGCTGCATGGCACCGAGGGAAGCGACCCAACTGGTGAGGTCGCGGGTGATGCTGTAGCTCTGGAATTCCATGGTGCCGTCGTCGCCCTCGAAGACGTGGTTCATCGCGAAGCCCCAGTTGTCGGTGATGCGGGCGTAGATGCGGGAGAAGAAGAGGTTGGAGTCCTGGAAGAAGGGATTGTCGTTGATGAACTGGTGACCCAGGGTCAGGCTCATGGAGTCTGTGGGCATGAAGGTGATGCCCTGATTGAATTCGGTGAAGTTGCCCTGCTCGCTGACGATGGGTAGCTGCATGTCCATCCAGAGATTGATCCAGGGGACGGGGCGGAAGAAGAGTTCGTTGTAGAGATTCGAGATGCTGCGGTCGAACTCGGGGTCATTGGCAAACACATCCACATAAGTGTTCATGCCTGCGAAGGTATAGGTCTGGGTGGGGTCGTCGTTGGCGGCGTTGAAGCGGCCCATGCCCTCGCTGGTGTAGTCACGCCGGGTCTGGAGATAGTTTTTCAAGCCAACGCGGGTGATATTCCAGGAACTCAGGCCATCGACGGCAGAGTAGAGCGGGACATCGATGGGGCGCGGACGAGTGGTAGGTGTGAGGCGATCGACTCCAGGGAAGCCACTTGGCTGGCCTGCATCGAGATAGGAGATGTTGACGTAAGGCTGCATGACGTGGCGAAGGCCATCGAGCCCGAGAGCTTCATTGGTGTAGTCCTCCCAGGTCTTGGTGAGCTTGAAGGAGATGTCCAAACCTGCGTGGAAGATGGGTTTGGTCTCGCTGGAGAAACGGTTGGCGGAGGGCAGGCCATCGACGGTCCTTTGAAGTCCGGCGTAGTGGGTGACACCGACGCCAAGTCTGGGGACAACATTGAGCCAGCCGCCGAAGGTCTTCGGGTAGAGCAGCTCGTGGTAGGTGTGGAGGCGGGAGTATTCGGCCATGCCGACGTCGAGCAACTGTCGGATGTCACTGAACTCGGTGGCACCGAGGGCGCTGTCCTGGCTGAGGCCAAGCACGGAACGGATGGCATTGCGATCACTGCCACTGAGGGGCCGGCCGGCCAAACCGTCGATGGAGGAGCGGAGAGCGCGCTCTTCGAGGTCACTGGCGGACTCCCTGAGGTAGCCGATGGCGGCGGTGCCCTGATGATAGATGCCGGTATTCCAGAGCTGGCGGCGGGTCCAGTCGATGGAGAGTTCGGGGAGTTTTTCACCCACGGTGTAGAAATCATTGGCCTGGAAGCGTGCCATGAGGGTGGCGATGTAGGCCGGGGCGATGTGGACGAGGGAGACTTGGTTGTCCGGTTCCGGGGTTTCGCGG
This sequence comes from uncultured Prosthecobacter sp., assembly GCA_964390165.1. Classification (GTDB taxonomy): domain Bacteria; phylum Verrucomicrobiota; class Verrucomicrobiia; order Verrucomicrobiales; family Verrucomicrobiaceae; genus Prosthecobacter. The sequence continues at coordinate 2,831 of CAYMHJ010000445.1, forward strand.
AAGTCATTGAAGAAGAAGTCCTCGTAGAAATGCTGGTCGCTGATCTTGTTGATGTCGAAGTCGAGGTACCAGGTGCTCTTTTCCGGGCCGGGCAGGTAGATGCGGTGCTGGAAGTTGATGCGGTAGCGGTTGTCCGGAACGGGACCACGGACCGCGGCGGTGCGGTTCAAGCCTGGATCGGTGTCGTTAATATAGTAGAGCTTCAGTCCGGAGAAGTTCTGCCAGTTATTTCTATAGCGCATGGAGAGGAAGTCCGCGCCGACGGCCACGCCACGGGCGGAGCGGAGGTCGAGGTGGTAGCGGGCCTCGGTGTGGTCGCCATGCATGACGGTGTACTGGTTGAGCATGAAGGCTCCCCAGCGGCTCTGGGAACCGAGGTTGAAGCGGTAGCTCATTTCCCGATCCAGGGACTGAGTGACCACGGGGAGGTAAAATACAGGTGTGTCCCCGACCAGAACGGTGACACCACGGAGAGTCACCCGGTCACCAGGCTGGATGGTAAGGCTGCGTGCACGCAGGCGGTAGTTCGGGTCTTCCGAATCATGGGAGGTGAGGAAAGTCTCCCCGCCTTCGACCTTCTGGATCAGTTTGGTCTCTGTCTCGATGCGGTTGGTTTCATAAAACAGGCTTCCGATCTCCATGGGCAGCGCACTGCGAACGGCATCGCCGCTGATCTCGCCAGAGTTGGCGTTGTAGATGATGTTGTCGCCCTTGTAGGTGACGCCGGCTTTCCAGATGACCACGTTTTCACGAGCGATGACCTCGCCGGTCGTAGAATTATAGCTGGCCTGGCCACAACGGATCTCGACATCTGCGTAATTGATGCGCACATCTCCCTTGGCCATGGCAAGACCGGTGGTGGGGTCGTAGGTGGTTTCCAGTCCCTCAATGTTCAGGTCGCTGGTAAGAGAGTCCAAAATCGCCTGTCCCTGAACGCACGGGGAGAGGAGAGCACCGGCGAGAGCCAGGGCTGCAAACACGCGGAAAAAAGTCATGGTGCCAAGGAGTGAAGTGAGACCGCTCTGGAAAAGTTGAAATTGTTTGGGAGTTCAACTTTCTGAGCGGGTGCCTTCATAGGCTACCGGCCATTGGGTGACAAGAAAAACGAAGGGAAAATCTGTCGTCGGCAATCTAGCTGCCGCGCAGGGTCATCGGCTGCCTCATATTAGCGCTTTGGATTAGTTTCTGAGTGACGCATGGCAGAGGCATGGCAGGCAGGCTGGAGGCATTTCGATTACTCCTTCAACACGATCAGGGAAGAAAGATAGTTTAGTGAAATTGATTTTTTCACTAGACTGCTTATTATAGATATGGCAAAATTGATAATTACCATATTAAACTAATGCCTCTCGCCTTTTCTTTCTTCGGCTCCAAACGCATTCAGCCATCACCGGAATCACCGGTGGAGGAAGGGCTGTCAGCCATCCAGGAAGGCATTGTTAATGAAGGAGTTACCGCTAGCATGGATATCACTCCCGAGACCCCCTTCCCGCGCAACGAGTCAACTTTTTCCTCTGGCGATTCAGGCTTCCAGAGCAAGGCTGAGACAGGGGCTTTGGAGTTACTCCCCACGATCTTCCTCCCTCCGCTGAATTCTCCCTCCGCATCAGAGGTCGTCCTGCCAGAGCGGAGGGAAAATGCCAAAGGTCTGGCTGCCATGGTGGTCAGGCAGAGCGAGTTTGAGGCCCCACCGCTGAACAAACGCACACCCTTCCCCACTTCCCCATTCACCCCAGCGCTCAGCTCTCCCTTTTCAGATCTGCCGACGCGACGGGAGCCCCCCCCCACCCCGCCGCCATCTGAAGTCTTGGCCGTTCCAGATGTCGAAGTGCTCAGGCAGGAGCTTCATGGTGAGATCGAACAGGTCAAAACCGGTCTCTTCGGAGCCGTGATGGG
>CAYMHJ010000446.1:0-4691 GCA_964390165.1 uncultured Prosthecobacter sp.
CTTTGACGCGCAGCGTGTGCTCACGCAGACCGCGCCAAGTTTCCTCCCACGTTTCGCCGCGGTGGATGTTCGTGCAGTAGCCGAGATGGATGCCGTGATTGAGCTGCATGAGGCGCGGATCAAGGCTTCAGCACCACTTTGAGCAGGCCTTCTTTGTTGTCGTAGAGACGATGGAACCAGCCGGCACCTTCTTCGAGCGGGGCCACGGCGCTGAGCAGGGGCTCGACCTGGATGCTGCCGTCTTCGATGCGGCGGATGGCTTCGGGATACTCGCCGGCGCAGGAGCAGGAGCCTTTGATGGTGAGCTGGCGGGTGACGACTTCCTGAAGTGGGAAAGGAGTGCTGGGCTGGAGATTGCCGATGAGGATGACCTGCCCGCCTTTGCGCACGCAGCGGATGGCGAGATCCAGCGGTGCCGCAGCGCCGACGACTTCAAAGCTGGCGTCCGCGCCATCACCACCGCAGATCTCGCGGAGGTGGGCGGCGAGGCCTTCTTGTTTGGCATGTAAGGCATCGGAGGCACCGAGCTTCTTGGCGAGTTCGAGACGTTTTTCATCGAGATCCACGGCGATGACACGATCCCAGCCGCGAGCTTTCAGCGCCTGAATGACGAGCAGACCGATCAAACCCGCACCGACGACGACAGCGGTGCCTCCGGGGGCTTCTTCGCCATGGCATTCGCAGGAGTTGCCGCAGGACTCGGTCTTTTCGGTCACTTCAGCAGGCTCGGTGAAGGCTTCGCCGACTTCGATGCCATCGGCGAGATTCACGGCGTGCAGGGCGATGGACACAGGCTCGGCAAAGGCGGCCTTTTCAAACGCAAGTGAGTTGGGGATGAGGTAGAGGATGCGCTCTGGCAGCACGATCTTTTCGGCGAAGCAGCCGTGGCGGCGATACTCGCCAGGGGAGACGCCGAGCACCTTTCTTTTTGGGCAGAGGTTCACATAGCCGGACTGACATTCGTCGCACTCGCCGCAGTATTCGGTGGAGTCGAAGGTGACGCGGTCGCCGAGCTTCCAGTCGGTCACGCCTTCACCCAGCGCGATGATTTCACCCGCTGCCTCATGGCCCATGACGATGGGTGGCTGGCGGCGGCCGCTGCGGCCGTCCATGCCGTGGATGTCACTGCCGCAGATGCCGCAGGCTTTGATCTGCACGAGCACCTCGCCAGCGGCGGGCACGGGGTCGGGGAAACTGGTGTCGTAATTAAACTCGGAGGCGGCGGTGAGGACGAGGGCTTTCATGGCGGGGTGCGGAGGATGAAAAGGGATGGCGTGGTGGCAAGAGCAGCGTGGATCACTGCGCGCTGGCGGCGCGGATGAACTTGGCGAGGTCGGCTTTCTGTTTCTTCAAGTCGGGCAGGTTCAGATACATCATGTGACCGGAGGCGTAGTCATCCTGGGTGATGTTTTTCAGCAGATCGGGATGCACGCGGAGGTGGTTGAAGGTGTAGCGGCTGGCGAAGTAGGGCGTGGCCATGTCGTAGAAACCGTTCGAGACGTGGACTTTGAGGAAAGGATTCGCGGTCATGCTTTCGGCGAGGATCTCAGAGACATCTGCGAACTGGTTGTCGGCATCCCAGTTCCACTTCCCGACGCTGGCGAGGATGTTATAGGGGCGGTCGTCCTCGAACTTCAGATCGTTGCGGACGTAGTGATTGAAGGTGGAGGCAAAGGCGCTGAAAATGGCATCGGCGCTGGGATCGCTCTCGGCGCTCTCGCTCAAAGGATCGCGGACGTAGTTGGTGTAGCGGCTGTCGAAGCGACCGGTGACGAGGCGCTTGTCACGCAGCAGCTCGGCATTGAAGCGATGAAGCGGGACACGGAGGTTTGAGCCATCGACAAAGGCTTCCGAGAGACCGGTGAGACGGGCCATTTGCTTCACGACTTTGGATCGATCAGCAGCGGGTAAACTGGCACCAAGCAGGAGGGCGCGGTTGTATTCCCCGGCAGCGAAGGTTTCTGCCTCGGCAAGGACTTCAGCGAGTGGCTTCTTGAGCAGATCGGCGGCGAGTTTCTTGTGATACCAGGCGGTGGCCGTGAAGCTGGGAAGGAAGAGCATGTGCGGCAGGTCATTGCCTTCAGCGCCCCAGATGGTTTGGAAGTTCAGCACGGTGGAGACGAGCATGATGCCATTCAAATTGAGACGATGAGCGCGGATGAGTTCACCACTGAGCGCTGCAGCGCGGGTGGTGCCGTAGCTTTCGCCGATGAGGAACTTCGGCGAAGGCCAGCGCGAATGCTTGCTGACATAGAGGCGGATGAATTCGCCGATGCTCTTGGCGTCTTCATTCACGCCGAAGAAGTTCTTGGCATCCTCGGGCTTCGTGGCGCGGCTGTAACCGGTGCCCACGGGGTCGATGAAGACGAGGTCGGTCTCATCCAGCAGGCTGAATTCGTTTTCGACGAGTTCGTATGGCGGCGGCACAGCGAAGCCATCGTCACGCAGCTTCACGCGCTTCGGTCCGAGCAGGCCCATGTGCATCCAGACGGAGGAAGAGCCGGGACCACCATTAAAGGAAAACGTCAGAGGGCGGGTGGCGGCATCGGTGACGCCCTTTTTCGTGTAGGCGACGAAGAAGATGTCCGCTGTGGTTTTGCCCTCGGCATCTTTGAGCGCCAGCGTGCCTGCTGTGGCGGTGTAGTCGATCTTTTGGTCGCCGAGCGTGAGGCTGTGTTCGGTTTCGGTTTTCTTGTCGGGCTTGGCTTCGTCTTTCTTCTCCTTGTTGTCCTTTTCCTCCTTGGCTGTAGGCGCTGGTTTGGCTGGTTCCTCAGCCTTTGAGGGAAAAGAAGAAAGGGCGACAAGGACAGAAAAGAGTGCGGCTCGGGAGGGTGACATGGCGCGGAGAATAGCAGGCCGAGCAAGAAAGCCATCTTTTCCCTTGCAGAATCTCTTTGAAGCGGCAATCTCCGCGCCCGCTCACTCCGAGCAGTGACCCCTTCGTCTAGCGGTTAGGACACATCCCTTTCACGGATGCGACACGAGTTCGATTCTCGTAGGGGTCGCCAATTTTCTTGGCTTCCGAAGCCAGCGCAGCATGATCTGCGCTACTCGGCCGGATCTTCACCGAGGTAGGCAGCCAGATGCTTCCTCAGCTCTGTCCTCGCCCGGAAAAGCAGGCTCTTCACCGCCGGCAGGCTCATCTTCAAAATCTCGCAGATCTGCTCATACGGCATCTCTTCGTGACGGCGCAGCACCACGGCCAGACGCTGCTTCTCCGGCAGGGCGGCGATGGCTTTCTCCAGCGCTTTCTCCAGCTCGTCCTGCTGGGTGAGGTGATCCGGCGCGGGCGCGGTGTGGTCGGCATATTGGCGCTGCGGACCGTCGTCATGATCGCTGTCCGTCTCCAGGGCCACCTCTTTGCGGCGGCTGCGGCGGCGTGTCTCGTTGAAGACGAGGTTCCGCATGATAGTGAAGAGCCAGGTGGTGAACTTCGCCGTCGGTTCGTAGCGCGGGGCGCTCTTCCACACGCGCAAAAAGACCTGCTGGGCGATGTCGTGCGCGTCATCCAGATTGCCCAGCATTCGCGCGGCCGTGCCCACCATGATGCCCTGATGCAGTTCCACGAGCTTCTCGAAGGCTTTCACATCACCCTCTTTCACGAGGAGCATGAGGCGGACGTTCTCTGCATCGCACGACACATCTTCCGTGTCAGCGGACACGGTGGGTGCGACGGGGGAGGGCCATTCCGGGTCCGGCATGACGTAAGTGGGCGGGAGACCAGCGATGCTAGCGGCAGTCATGGGCGGCTTCAACTCATCCCGCATCGCCCGGTTGCATGGAAAATGCCCTGGCATCGCATCTTGCGGGCGGCTCACTCGTGCGCTTAATGGCTCGCCGTGACCTTCCGCCACCCTAAAAACGACGTTTTCATTCCGGACAACACCGACACCTGGACCGCGCTCCGCCGTGTGACCCATCTGGGCATTGTCTCCCATCAGGACGATCTGGAGATCGCCGCCTACCATGGCATCACCGAGTGCTTCAAAAGCGGCGACAAATGGTTCGGGGGCGTGGTCGTCACCGACGGTTCCGGCAGCCCGCGCAAAGGCCCGTATGAAAAGTACACCGACGATGAGATGCAGAAGGTGCGCCTCATCGAGCAGCGCAAAGCCGCCTATGTGGGTGAATACAGCTTCATGGCCCAGCTCGGCTATCCGAGTGAAGAAGTGAAGACCCAGCGCAACGGTCCCGTCGTCGAGGATATCAGATTCATCCTCGAGCACGCACAGCCGCAGATCGTTTATCTTCACAATCCCTGTGACCGTCACGACACTCACGTCGCCACTTTCCTCCGCTGCCTGGAGGCCCTGCGCGCGCTGCCGCCGGAGATGCGGCCCAAGAAAGTCTATGGCTGCGAAGTCTGGCGCAAGCTCGACTGGCCCATCAGCGAGGACAAGATCATGCTCTGGGTGGACAAGCATCCGCACATGCTGCGTCCGCTGCTCGGCGTCTTCGACAGCCAGATCAGCGGCGGCAAGCGCTACGACCTCGCCGAAGAAGGTCTGCGTCATGCCAACGCGACCTACTTCGATTCCCACACGACAGACAAAACCAGCCTGCTCTCCTTCGCGCTCGATCTCACGCCGCTCGTCGAGGACGATCAGCTTGATGTCGAGGAATACACTATCGGTTATGTTCGTCGTCTGGAGAAGGACGTGGCGGACCGGCTGAAGAGGTATCTATAATCT
>CAYMHJ010000447.1:0-4676 GCA_964390165.1 uncultured Prosthecobacter sp.
GGCAGCTCGGCGAGCACGGCCTGTGGCACAAGCACACGAACTTCGAGATCGCCGCCCGCTCGCCCCTGCTCATCAGCGTGCCGAAAAGCGCCACCGCAGGTCGCAAGTGCGTCGTGCCTGTAGAGTTCGTCGATGTGTATCCCACCCTGGCCGATCTCTGCGGCCTCAAAGTGCCGCAAGGCCTCGCTGGCATGAGCTTGAAGCCCTTCATCGAAAATCCTGACGCGCCCATGATGAAGCCCGCCATCAGCCAGTTCCCCAAATCATCCAAGGAGCACGGCGGCCAGCTCATGGGCTACAGCATCCGCACCGAGGACTGGCGATGCACCTTCTGGCGCAAGCGTGGCGGTGCTGACATCGGCTTCATCGAGCTTTACGACGAGAAAAACGACCCCAACGAGACCGTGAACCTCGCAGAAAGGCCCGAGCACGCCGCCTTGATCGCGTCATTGAAAAAACACCTCCCGCCCTCTGGCAGCGATGCGCCACCCGCCACGAAAGTCGAAGCTCCAAAGCGCCCGAAGAAATCCCCTGCGCCAGCCAAAGCCGCCTACGATCCCAACGAGCCACGCGACCAACGCTACGACCGTCTTTATCCCGGCAAAGCCAGGCTCACGCTCGAGGAATACCTCGCCGGCCAAGGAGGCGATGCCGCTGCTGCGAAGGATCGCTTCGCAAAGCAGGACAAGGACAAAGACGGCCACGTCAGCCGAGAGGAGTTCATCGGGAAGAAGTGAGCCTGACGGAGATTCCAAAAAATCTGCGAAATCACGGCAAATGATCCGCTGGGCGGCAGTGATCCGATACCGACCATGTCTTTACGTCGCATCATTCCCTTCATCGCCTGCTTTGCCTTCGCTGTCACGACCCACGCCGCCGTGACGCTTGTCGGCGCTCCGCAGACTGCATCTGACAACGCCACCACCGGCCACACCACCTTTGCCAGTGTCACCGTGCAGGCGGGCGACTACGTCGTTCTCTCGACCGCCTCAAACAAAAGCTTTGCCAGCAACCTGCTGACCTACTCGTGGTCAGGCACAGAGGGCGTCAGCGGCATCTCCAGCAGCCTCAGCGCAGAGCAGACCTATGCTGCCTATCTCTCCTACACCTCCGTCGTTGTTGGCGGCACGTATGACTTCAGCATGCTGGCGGCCAACAACAGCCTCACCGCCAACAGCGCGCTCTACATCCTGCGTCCTGGCAGTGGCGAGATGATCGTGGTGGCAGACACGGACTCGCAATCAGCCGCCGCAGGCTCAGCCTCCGCACTGGCCTATTTATTCGGCAGCAGCCTCACCTCCGGCATCGCCATTGAGGCCGCGACCACCCAGAGCGGCGGAGCCTTCACCCTGGACTCCAATTACCTAACCCCCAATGCCAGCGCCGCCGCCAACGGACGCCTCATCAGTCACAGCACCATCGTCAGCGGCAGCTCATGGAACTCCAGCCATGCCTTCACCAACACGCCGGATGACATCGCCTCCATCGGCGCGGTGTTCACCACATCCCCTGTTCCGGAGCCGTCTCGCGTGATCCTGTGCCTCGTCGGACTGCTGGGCATGATGCTCCGTCGCCGCCGCTGACACACCATATAACATGCCACTACCATGCGCCTTTTCTTTCTCCTCTTCGCCCTTTGCCCTCTGCTCTCTGTCGCCCAGCCCAACGTCCTTTTCATTCTCATCGACGACTTCGGCTCGCGTGATTTGAGCTGCTACGGCTCCACGCTGTATGAAACGCCGAACATGGACCGCCTCGCCGCCAGTGGTGCGAAGTTCACGCAAGCGTATGTGGCCTATCCGCGCTGCGTGCCCTCACGCTTCGGCATCTTCACTGGCAAACATCCCGCTCGTGTGCAGGGCATCAAAGACAGTCCTCATGTCGAGCCGGAGCGCGATGCTACTCTCGGCCAGGCGTTCAAAGCGGCGGGTTACAGTACCTTTTACTGCGGCAAATGGCATCTCGGCGAAGGCGCATCAAATCCTGACAAGATGGGCTTTGACACCATCGTCGCTGCCGGAGCCGCCGGGGCCACGCGTTCCTTCTTCGCGCCTTACACCGTCTCCAAAGCCAAAGGCCACGACGAAAAAGATGCCATCGTGGGCCTCGATGACGCTCCCGAGGAGGAATACCTAACCGACCGCCTGACGCAGGAGACGATGAAGTTCATCGAAGCAAACAAAGCCAAGCCCTTCTGCGCTGTGCTCGCTCATTACGCTGTCCACACGCCCATCGAAGCCAAAAAGCACCTCACCAAGCGCTACGAGGAAAAACTCGCCGCCATGCCAAAACCTGCGGTCGAGTTTGAAAAAGAAAGCGCGGGCGAAAACCAGATCGTGCAAAACAACGCCACATACGCCGCCATGATCGAGAGTGTGGACCACGGCATCGGCCGCTTGCTCGGTCAGCTCAAAAAACTCGGCATCGAGGACAACACCATCATCGTCCTCGCCAGCGATCACGGCGGACTCAGCGCCCGTGGCAACAATCGCGGTGTTGCCACCTCGAATCGCCCGCTGCGTGCCGGCAAAGGCCATCTTTACGAAGGTGGCCTGCGCATTCCGTTCCTCGTGTGCTGGCCGGGCAACGTGAAACCCGGCACAGAGATCGCTACGCCCGTCAGCACGCTCGACATCATGCCCACGCTCACGGCGATGGCTGGCGTCCCCCTCCCGAAATTTGCAGGCACTGATGGACAAAACCTTGTCCCACTTCTGCAAACCGGCACCGCACCTTCACGCGACACTTTTTACTGGCACAACCCCGCGCCACGTCCCGCCAGCACTGGCGACCTCTTCTCTTCCGCCATCCGCGTCGGTGATTTGAAGCTCCTCGACTTCCCCGGTGAGAAGCGAGTCGAACTCTACGACCTCGCTATCGATCCCGGTGAATCGAAGAACCTCGCAGATGAACTAACTGCAGATCGAGACCGACTCCTCGCCAAGCTCAACGCATGGCGCAGCGAAGTCGGTGCCAGCATGGTGGAGAAGGTGAAGAAAAAGAAGTGAGAGTGGTCAGCTACTCCGTGACCCACTCCAGATTGAAACGTGCGCAGTCGATGGAGGCGTCGGCTTCATACAGACAGAGCACCGTGCCATCCGGCAGTACGGCGAGGTCCGAGTAGGCAGCTTTTCCAGGATCGAGGACTTTGTTCACGGGCCAGGTCTTGCCGTCGTCGCGACTGAGCTTGATGCAGAGATTCTCGCGCTTGCCGCGCCCTGCGGGGACGGGTTTGCCTTCCTTGTCGAGGCCGAGCGTGTGTGGATTGGAAAACAGCAGCACACCCGAAGGATGCGAGGCGATGCTCGCCATGCAGATCGGCTCCCAGAGCTGTTCGTGAAACACCGGCTTCGTCCAGCCCGTGGCTCCATCGGCGCTGGTCGTGATGATCTTGCGGCTCGGCTTTGAGACGCTGCGCGTGACGAGCATCACGCTGTCGTCCGCCAAGGTGGCGAGCATGGTCTCGTTCGGATTTTTAAAGTCGCCTTCGTTCGGAACGGCGAGATCGCCAGCTTTCCATGTCTTGCCGTGATCGTCGCTATAGATCGTGGCGGCGGCGGAGGGCGCATGATCGCCCATATTCCCGTAGGCCAGCCAGATCGGCACCACGAGCCGTCCGCTTTTCATCTGAATACCATGTCCCGGCCCGGTGGCGATGACCTTCCAGTCGTAGTGCTTGCGGAGAGGCTCAAAGGTCGCCGTGATTTCCACCGGTGTGCTCCACGTCACGCCGTCGTCCGTGCTGCGCATGGAGTAGCAGCGGGCGTAGTTGATGCAGTAAAGCATCTCGACGGCCCCCGTCTCGCGATCCACGATGGCGACGGGATTGTTCACCGTCTGCTCGCGCTCGCCGCCATCTTTTTTCTTGTGCGGATTGCCCTCAATGCGCGTGCCGCTGTGCGCGATGTGCTTCGGCTCCTGCCACGTCTTCCCGCCATCGGTCGAGCGACGCAGATGCACCTCGATTTCGCCCCAGTCCGCGCTGCCATTCCTCCGCGCCTCACTGTAAGCCAGCACCGTGCCCTTCATCGTGACCACGATGCCCGGAATGCGATACCGCGCGATGCCGTTCATGCCGGGCGGGAAGACGGGCGTTTTTTCCAGAAGGGGTTCGGCGGCATGGAGTGCGCTGAAGCAAAGGGTGAGCAAGGCGCAGGATTTCAAAAAACAGTGGGGCATGGTGTGTGAGGCAGGTTGGGATGAGTTCAATGGTTTCTCATGCCAATGAGAAACCTTGAAACAGCATTCATCAACACGCCACCTCGCCCCCAATGCTTGCTGGTTAACGCAGCAGACCACTTCATTCACCCGCTACATTTGCCCTCTGTTCGATCAGAGAGTGAGTCACAATCGATCCAGCCATTGCAACCGATCAAAAACAGGACGCACAGCGGCGAGAAACCCTCGCCGCTTAGCCAGTGCGGCCAAACTAAGCGTGACACGAAAGGGTATTCCTGAGACTCCAACGCAGGCCCTCGCGGCACCATCTTCGAGCACAGCTTCCCCTATCGCGGCTCAATGGCTCCTATTTGACCCCATGCGTCACGCTGCGATAGCCAATCGAAACTACTCCTCCGGCTCCGGCGTGAGTTTCAGCGCTAGGCTGCGGAAGTTTTTCACGCGATGGAAGGTGGCGTGATCGGCATCGTGCTGGTTCGGTACGTTGATGCTGCTGC
>CAYMHJ010000448.1:0-4671 GCA_964390165.1 uncultured Prosthecobacter sp.
AGTTCAAGACCGTGACCTTCGCCGGCGATCTGGTCACGCCGATCTACCCGCTCAATCTGGTTCTGGGCGGCCGCCTCCTGATCCAGAGCGAGGGTGGGAACGTGAGTGTTCAGACTGACCCGAGCGACCCAAGTCAGTTTGTGGATCAGCAGACACTCTGGCACGATAAGAACGATGTTCCATGGACCGTCGCGGGCGACTTCGAGCATGGGGGCAAGCGTTTTCCCGGCCGCTTCTTCTACCGGTATTGGTATCCGCTGACCCAGGGCTTCTGGCTGGGTGAGGGAAAACAAGCCAAAGCCAGTGGCACCCCGGTTTGCTGGCTGCCACGTCAGGCGGCTAGTCCGAATTCCGACTCCGACTTGGCCTACTTCACCAGCAACCCTGTCGATCCTAAAAAGCCGACCAAAGATAGGACATCGCAGTTAGTATCCTACTTCTCTTACTGGAAGGAAAACTACCCGGTGCTCAAGCGCGGTGAAACCCTCGCTTACGCCGGGGGCGAATCCAAGGCCGACCACCCCGCCGCGCCCGGCCTGCCCGGCGTCATCGGCTGGGCCTCGGCGGAAGTCGCCTTCGACTCCGCCACCCGCGACATGGTGATCAACGACGACAACTTGCAATCCTTCAATGCCCGCTTCATGCGCCTGCTGGATATCCACGCGGTGGAATATGCCAAGGAGTCCATGCCGGAGGACCTCACCCCGGCCCACACGGACAAGGTCTCGGTGAGCGGCTCGCGCTGGTATTTCAAGGACCTAGGCGCGCGGCTCAGCCAGCGTTTCTACTACGACAGCCTCGCGGCCAAGCTGGTGTTGCGCGGCACAATGAACGGCATGGAGAGCGGCGATCCCAAGCTGACCCAAACCCCGCTGACCGCGCCCCAGTTGCTCTGCAACGAGCTGGATGAAAATGATGTGAAAGCCTTGAAGGACCTGAGCGCTGATCCAGAATGGACTGCAGCCATTGATGAGCTTGAAGACCTGAATGCGGGAAAGACGGCTGGCTTGGTGAACCAGCAACACAAGGTCTCGTTTTACGACGAAAATGGCGACTTTCTTAATGACTTTCCATCCACGTATCGTCCTGCAAGCAGCCTCGGCGTGGGCACCACGCTGGTGCCCAACCCTGAGTCGCTCACCGAGGCGGCCGGCGAGGAGAAATTCGTCACCGTGGTGGAGAACAACGACCCCGCCGCCAGCGGTGCCGTCACCCTCCACGTCATCCGCCTGGGCGACGAACGCTACCGCGGGTCCATCGCCGTCATCACCCCGAAGGACGCCTTTGACGAGAAGGTGGAACTGATGCACACCGGCGACTTCGGCGGCAACACGGCCGAAGTCTATTACCAGTGGTGGGTGCACAACGTGGCCCCGCTCGATGGCCTGCCCACGCCGGACGACTCATCCGCCACCGGCTGGACGATTTACCAGCAGGGCAAGGGCCTCTCCTCGATCAGCTTCGCGGGCGATCCGACGATGACCCTGGCTGACAAGCTCTTCTACGTCCGCTACGGCCACGCCGATGAACTGGGGGATGTGAAGTATCAAACCAACACCATCCCCGACGATCCGAACAAAAATCCCAGCAACGTCAGTCCGGAAAGCTGGCGCCTGGTCGATCCGGACGCCACCGCTCCCGACTGGGGCCGGAGCAATCCCGACGGAAAACTCCCCTCATCCACCCCCGCCACCCCCGACGGTGGACCGGTGCCCTACCAATGGGCCGGCGCGGCCAATTCCCCGCAGCTCCAGGCCAGCGGCGCTCGCCGTTTCCTGCCCCAGCTGCTCATGGGCTGGGTCAAGCGCGTGCTCGATGCGGTGAACCCCTACGAGGCCCGCTACTCGGCGGACTTCACGGGCGACTCTCCTGCCACCTACACCAGCATGCTGGTGCAGGCCGGCCGCCCTTACAACGGCCCCGTGGCCCTCAATGCCGACAAGGACGTCATCGAAAACGTCGGCCTCATCGAGCTTTACGAGACCGTGCTGCAGCGCGCCAAGGACCTCAGCGGCACCGTTAACGATCCCGGGGTCAATCAGGCGCTGCTGCTCGCCTCCACCCGACTGGCCATGCTTTACGAACTGCTCGCCGGCGAGGCCTACACCGATGCCCTCAACTCCTCGCTCGCCCTCACCACGGCCGATACCGACAACACCGGGCTCAACATCGCCGACCTCGCGGCCGCCAACCCCTACGTCTTCGCCTTCACCAACGAGGTGCCCAGCCTCCTGCAGGAGGAGCTCTCACTGCTGCGCGGCACGGATTACCTCAAGTCCTACCCGTGCCAGAACCGCCTCTTCTGGAATTACTTCAAGGGCATCGGCGAGGCCGCCTACAGCGCCAACTACAACATCAAGGATGTCAACAAGGATGGCCTCATCGATGAAAGCGACGCGGCCGCCCTCTACCCGATGGGCCATGGCGACGCCTGGGGGCACTTCCTCTCCGCCACCAAGATGCACTACGGCCTGCTCCAGCGCAGCAACTACGACTGGCAGGCCCGCGCCGAACTCTACTCGCTGCTCGGCAACGTCATCCCCACCGACTACCTCGACGAGCAGTCCTTCGCCCGCACCGCCGCCGCCAAGGCCCGCTGCGGCCTCTCCATCGTCAAGGCCACCTACCGGGATGCCTACGTCGCCGATCCCGCCGCCCAGTGGCAGGGCTACACCGACGCCGCCGATCCCGCCCGCGCCTGGGGCGTCTCCGAGTGGGGCAACCGCGCCGGCCAGGGCGCCGTCTTCGACTGGATGGTCGGCAATGCCATCCTCCCGGCCGGCTCCACCGATCCCGCCACCGGCAAGCCGCTCGAGGGCCTCAACCTGATCAACCGCCAGACCACCCAGACCGACCTGCGGGCCCTCGCCGGCAGCCTCCGCGAAATCCAGCAGGCGCTGGATGCCGCCAACGTCGGTGCCACCCCCATCGGCGTCAATCCGGACACCATCAGCTTCGGGCTGGATTCCTTCTACGATGGCTCCGGCTGGGAGCGCAAAACCCACTTCGAGCAGACCTATGAGTCCGCCGTCGCCGCCGCCGCCAACGCCCGCCAGGCGCTCGACTTCGTCAGCTCCACCTCGCAGACGATGCGCCAGATCGCGGATGACACCGGTGCGCTCAAGCAGCAGGCCATCGAGCAGGACATCGACTACCGCAACCGCCTCATCGCCCTGCTCGGCACCCCCTACCAGGGCGCCATCGGCGCGGGACAAATCTTCAAGGAGGGCTACACCGGACCGGATACCGTCACCTACATGTATCTCGATGCCACCACCGTCGAGCAGTTGGTTCCCAGCCAGACCAAGGCGTTTCAGGATGCGAAGGCAAGGATTGAATGGGACGTCTACGACGGCACTGGTGAGAGGCTTGACTTCAATCCGACCACTGGATTGGCGGGTGATGACACGCTTCTCAATATTTTTGACGATTTCTTCCCGGACCATACGAGGGCTATTGAAGGCAATGCCAGCTACAATAACAATCAATCCAAATATCACGCTCCTATCATCCTCAATGATTTCAGCGAAGGCACGACCGGCGACGTAATCTCGGTGGAGGTCCCTATCTCCCTGACCGCGCGGTATGCCTTTAAAGTCGAACAAGAATTGGGATGGGGCCAGCGTGCGGCCACCGGCGAGATCCAAAACGCGCTCGGCGACATGCTCCGCGCCGAGGTCTCGGTCGAGCAGTCGCTCGATGAATACCAGACCTATGTCAACCAGCTCCAGAACCTCGCTACCTACGCCCAGTGGCGCCTGGCTTCGCTCGATGGCGCGCAGCAGAGTCGGGAGTATTATTTTGGGGTGATCGGAGGGTTGGAAGCCGCGATTTTTGGATGGAGCTTTGTTCACCAAAAAATTGATTACATAGCCCAGAATTCCTCGTTCGAAGGGCAAAATTATTTAAGTATGACTAAATCTAATATTAACTTGGCCGGGGGGGAACTTATATCTCTTCCAGCTCAGTTTGCACAACAAGCTTTCAACGACGCTGAAGCGGTTATACTAAGACAAACGAGGGAATGGGTTATAAAAATTAAGGAAGCCTTGGAGCTTGCCAAAACTGAAGCCGAACTCCTCAAAGACAACGACGCCGAAATCTACAGCGAGTTCAACGAGCTGCTCGAGCTGCTGAAGGAGCTCTCCAACGAGTTGGAGGAGGAGCCGGCCAAGCGGCTGGCCATCGCGGGGGCGGTCCAGGAGCTCAACATGGCGGGCGACAAGGTCCGCTCGCTGGAAGCCGAAGCCAACCGCCTGCTGGGCGAGCGCGCGGCGATGAACAAGATGATCGCCTCCCGCGCCCAGACCGGCCGCTACGGAGACATGATCGCCCGCCTCAGCCGCGACGACGCCGCCCGCAAATACGAGAGCGCCATGGACACCGCGGTGCGCTTCGCCTGGCTGGCCGCCAAGGCCTACGACTACGAGACCAGCCTCTCGCCCGGCCATCCGGCCAACGCCGTGACCGTGCTGGAGGACCTCGTGAAGGTGCGCCAGCTCGGCCAGTGGGAGGGGAATACGCCGCGCATCGGCAACGGCGGCCTGGCTGAGATCCTCGCCAAGCTGAAGGGCAACTACGACTTTCTCAAGGGCAACCTCGGGCTCAACAACCCACAGGCGGAAACATCCACCCTCTCGCTGCGCACGGAGGCCGCGCGCAACGTCACGG
>CAYMHJ010000449.1:0-4655 GCA_964390165.1 uncultured Prosthecobacter sp.
TGCCCGCACACCGCTGGCGGATGGCCTGGCCGACGTGCAGTTCCACTTCGTCCCCGGTTACCGCAGCCACCGTGGCCGCCTGTTCGAGTGGGGCCATGGCTACGCCGTGCACACCTGCGTATTGCGCCCGAAGAGCATCGGCGATGCGAAACTCATTCTGGAGGAGGTGTGATGAAGACTCTCGTTTGCCTGCTCCTCGGTGCTGTTGTTTCCGCTACAGCGGAAGACCATGCCTTCTTCGAGTCGAGAGTCCGGCCGATCCTCGTCGAGCATTGCTACGATTGTCACTCCGGGGTGAACTCCAAGGGCGGACTCCTCCTCGACACCCGTCAGGGCTGGGAGAAGGGCGGCGACTCGGGGCCGGCCATCGTTCCCGGCCAGCCGGACGAATCGCTCTTCATCAGGGCCATCCGCTACCACGATGAAGACCTCGCCATGCCGCCGGAGAAAAAAGGCGGCAAACTTCCCGAGGCGGACATCGCGAGTTTGGTCGAATGGGTGAAGATGGGGGCACCCGATCCACGTGTCGCCGAGAAGAAAATCGCAGGCATGAATGCCGATGAAGCGAAGGGGTGGTGGGCTTTTCAGCCTCTCGCAAAAGCCGACGCGACGAAGTCCATCGACGACTTCCTCGACGTCAAACTGGCCGAGGCCAAGCTCGCTCCTGCCCCTCCCGCCGATCCGCACACGCTCGTCCGCCGTCTTAGCTACGGTCTCACCGGCCTGCCGCCGACTGCGGAAGAAGTGGAGGCGCTTGCCAAAGATCCCTCCCCCGGGACCCATGCGGCACTCATCGAGAAGCTGCTCTCCTCGCCGCAATACGGGGTGCAATGGGGACGTCGCTGGCTCGATGTGGTGCGCTACGCCGATACCGCTGGCGAAAACACCGATCGCCCCCTGATGCATGCCTGGCGCTATCGCAACTGGGTCTTCGACGCCTTCAACCGCGACTTGCGCTACGACGACTTCGTCCGGCAGCAGCTCGCTGGTGATCTTCTTTTCGACAAGGCGGACGCGAAACAACGGAGCGAGGGGATCATCGCCACCGGCTACCTCGCCATCGCACGCCGCTTCGGCCATGACATCGACAAGGACATCCATCTCACGCATGAGGATGTGATCGACACGCTGGGGAGGAACTTCCTCGGCCTGACCACGGGCTGCGCGCGGTGTCATGATCATAAGTATGATCCGATCACCGCCGAGGACTACTATGCGCTCTACGGCATCTTCAGCAGCACGCGTTTTGCGTTTCCCGGATGTGAGCCGAAGGGCCAGCCGCGCGACATGGTGCCGCTCATTCCGCAGGCGGAGGCCGACGCCCTGATGAAGCCCTGGCTGGAAAAAAACGCGAAGTTCGAGGCGGCGAAGAAAAAGCAGCTCACCGCCGCCAAGTCTGCGGGCGAGGCCATCGCAAAGCTGGGCGGCACGAGCAGCAAGGTGCTGGCCGAATCCAAAATCTCCGAAGGAGCCAGCGTGCCCTTCGAGCATCGCATTCATGTGCGCAAAGGTGAGGTCGTGCAACTCGCGGTGTCGCCCAATGAGAGTCACGGCGCGGACACCACGCTCATCGAGTGGCGCATCACGGAAGCGGATGGCGCGAAACGCTCGTGGAGCGTGGCGGAGCTGGTGCCGGACTTGATGAAGGGTAATCCCCATCCCGCACACGAGGGCGCATCGTGGTGTTTCCTCGAAACAACGAGCGCACCTGCGTTCCTCACCGACAAGGCCGATTCTCTCAACGGCAACAGCGCTCTGCAGAAGTGGAGCATCGGCGACCTGCCATCGGTTCTGGTGAACTCGGCGGATCAGCAGGTGATGGTGTGGACTACCCTCGCAGCGGAGTCGTTCTTTCTGCATCCCGGCCCGCAACGGCCCGTGGCCGTCGCATGGATCAGCCCGCTGGATGGCGAAATCACCCTGAGCGGACGCGTGGCAGATGCACATCCGAGCGGCGGCGATGGCGTGGCCTTTGAACTCAAACACATCGCAGCACCCGAGTATGGCCCTGCGCTGGCACAACTCGGCGCGAGCTTGAAGCCGACCGAGCAGCCCGAGCCGATGCCGGTGATTCCCGTCGCCTATGCCGTCGTGGACGCGAAGCCAAAGAATGACCGCCTTCATCTGCGGGGTGATCCTGAGAAGCTCGGCGACGAAGTGCCGCGCCGCTGGCTGTCCATCCTCGGCGGCGAAAAAGTGACCGCTGATGCTGGCAGCGGACGCAAAGAACTTGGCGACTGGATCGCGAAGTCACCGCTCGCTGCCCGTGTCATGGTGAACCGCCTCTGGGAATGGCATTTCGGAAAGGGCCTAGTGTCTTCTTCGAATGATTTCGGCTCTCGTGGGGAGAAGCCCACGCATCCCGAGTTGCTCGACTGGCTCGCGGCAAAGTTCGTCGAGAGCGATTTCAGCGTGAAGGCCATGCACCGCCTCATTTTGAGCAGCGCCGCCTATCAACACGCCAGTGCCGCGCCCGTCGCCGCCGATCCCGACAACCGTCTCCTCGCGCACTTCCCGCGCCGCCGCCTCACCGCCGAGGAGATGCGCGACAGCCTGCTCACCGCCTCCGGACAGCTTGATCCCACACCCGCCGGGGCGCATCCCTTTCCCGCCGAGCCGACCTGGAAGTTCACCCAGCACAATCCCTTCAACGCGGTCTATGACACGAACAAGCGCAGCGCCTACCTCATGGTGCAGCGCCAGCGGCGGCATCCCTTCCTCTCGCTCTTCGACGGAGCCGATCCCAACGCCACCACCGCCGCCCGTCAGACCACCACCGTGCCCTCGCAGGCGCTGTATTTCATCAATGATCCCTTCTTCCACGGGCAGGCGGAAGCCCTCGCGAAAAAGCTCACGTCACTGCCCGACGACGACACCCGCATCACCGAAGCCTGGCGCATCCTCTTCCAAAGAAAACCTAACGCTGCCGAAACGCAGCGCACGAAGGCCTTCCTCGCCAGCTATCCCGCTGACCACGCCGAAAAATGGGCCGCACAGGTGCGCGTGCTCATGGCGAGCAATGAGTTCCTGCACATCGACTAACATGAACACGCAACTCAACCGCCGCCAGTTCCTCCACTCCGCCGCAGCAGGCTCGCTGCTGTTCCCGGGCATCGTGCAGCAACTGCTCGCCGACAGCGCCGATCCGCTCGCGCCGAAGGCTCCACATTTCCCGGCGAAGGCGAAGAACGTGATCTTCCTCTTCCTGACAGGCGGGGTTTCGCATGTGGATACCTTTGATCCGAAGCCGGAACTGGTGAACGGCCACGGGAAAGAAATCAAGGCAGACCATCCCGAGATCAAAGGTCGTCCCGGCTACGAGCGTATCTATTTGAAGCGGCCGCAGTGGGACTTCGCGAAGCACGGGCAGTGCGGAACGGAAGTTAGTGGGCTGTTTCCGCACATCGCGAACTGTGTGGACGACATCGCGCTGATCCGTTCGATGCATACCTCGCACTCGAATCACTACAACGCCACGCTCGGCATGCACACGGGCTCGTTCGCGCAGTCGCGGCCGAGCATGGGTTCGTGGGTGACCTACGGTCTCGGCACCCTGAACCGAAACCTCCCCGGCTTCGTCGTCATCGCGCCGAAGCAGACCTATGCGGGCACGCAGGTCTTCGCGAGCGACTTCCTGCCCGGTGCCTATCAGGGCACCCTCGTCGTGCCGGGAGCGGAGCCCATCGCCAATGTCGCGCCGCGTTTGCCGGCGAACCGCCAGCAACTCGAACTCGCCGCACTGCGCCAGATGAACGAGGAACACCTCGCCACACGCTCGGGCGATCCGCTGCTCACCGCGCGGATGCAGACCTTCGAGACCGCCTTCGGCATGCAGATGGCCGTGCCGGATGCCTTTGATTTCAAACAGGAGTCCGACGCCACTCTCGCCAGCTATGGCCTTCAGCGCGGCCAGACCACCGGCTTCGGCTGGCAATGCCTCGCCGCGCGGCGACTTGTCGAGCGCGGCGTGCGCTTCGTGGAACTCATCGACACCGGTTCCTCGGGCAACTGGGACGCGCACGGCGACATGATGACGCACGCGCCGCTCGCGAAGAACGTCGATCAACCCATCGCCGCGCTGCTGCAAGATCTGAAGCAACGCGGCATGTTCGAGGACACGCTCGTCGTCTGGACCACCGAGTTTGGCCGCACTCCCTTCAACAACACCGCCGAGGCCAAGGGCCGCGAGCATCATCCATGGGCCTTCAGTTCCTGGCTCGCCGGCGCGGGCGTGAAGCCCGGCATCGTCCACGGCGCCACGGACGAGATCGGCCTCCGCGCCGTAGAGAAGCCCGTCCACGTCCGCGACTTCCACGCCACCCTCCTGCATCTCATGGGTTTCGATCACCACCACCTCACCTACCGCCACGCCGGACTGGATTTCCGCCTCACCGGTGTCGAGGAGAGTCACGTCGTGGAGGAGGTGCTGGCATGAAAAGGCTAATCCTTGCCATCCTGGTCGTCCTAAACCTCCACCACGTCTTTGCGGTGGAGACAAAGCCCAACGTCCTCTTCGTCGTCTTCGATGATCTCAATAACCGCCTCGGCTGCTACGGCGATCCGGTGGCGAAGTCTCCAAACCTCGACCGGCTCGCCGCACGCGGCACGGTGTTCACGCGGGCCTACTGCCAGCAGCCGATCTGTGGTCCATCGCG
>CAYMHJ010000450.1:0-4650 GCA_964390165.1 uncultured Prosthecobacter sp.
GATCATCGGCGAGGATGATGACGATGTTGGGCTGTGCCGCGAAAAGGGCGGGGCAGAGGGAGAGGAGGAAAAGGAAGTGTTTCATGATCGTGAAGGGTTATTTGGCTGATGGCTTCATCACTCCTGTCATCGGGTGCTGGCTCACGGTTTCCCAGGCGATTTGTTGGAGCAGAGTATTTAGCTTGGCTTTGTCATCGTCGCTCATGTCTTTGAGCGGTTTGAAAGTGCCCGGCATGGGCAGGCCGACGGGACTCTTCCGGTATATGACGGCGTAGTGGCAGTAGCTGGAGAGGATTTGCAGAGGCGGCTGCGCGTGGCCCCAGGTGTCACGGAAGAGGTCGCCTTGTTGCTTCAGACCGGGGGCTTCGCCTTTGAGGATCTTTTCCCGAAGTGTCACCGCAGCCATGCCAACGGGGACAATGAGCACGGCGTCCTTGCCGAGGCGTTGATTGATGCCGCGCACGAGATCCTCAATGTCCTTCGCGTAGCGCTGGGTGGCATCGCGGAGCTTGGCGATGTCAGTGGCGTTGTGATCGACCTTCTTCCGTGTTTGAAGCGGATACACGGGCTCATACTCGTCATTCGGCATCCAGTATTCCTGCACGGTGATGCGTAGGGCGGGATTGTGCTCGATGCCAAGCTTCACGAACTGCTCGATGGCCTCATCCGGCAGCCAGATGGGCGAAAGCGTAAGCACATCGGCCTTTCCCGCTTTGAGCACTTTTTTCACCGCGCTCTTTTCCTCCGGCACCGCCCAATGCTTCTGCACCGTGGAGCCACCGATGCTGGAAATGCCCGCAAGCTCGTGCTTCAGCCCCGCCGCAAGCGCCATATCCGCGACCTGACGATAGGTGAAAACGTGAAAGCTGTGCCCGCAGGTGGCGACGCGTTGCCCAACGGCGATCGGCGGCTGTAAATCGTCTGCACGGGCGAGGGGCGTGGTGAAAAAAAGGGTGGCGATGACAAAGGCGGCTCTCATGCGGTGATAACGAACCAGGCAGCTCAATCACTCATTCACGCACCACAGATACTCCTGCCATGTCGGATTGATCAAGAGCAGGGGAGGGGCATTTGATCACGCTTTGAGTCCACATTGGTTGAAGAAAAAGGTTTTCGCAGTTGCATTAGCGCCAATGGACTGCACTTTGGCCGTCCAACAGAACGCGGGGTGGAGCAGCCCGGTAGCTCGTCAGGCTCATAACCTGAAGGTCACAGGTTCAAATCCTGTCCCCGCTACCAATGAAGGCCGTGACGAAAGTCACGGCCTTCACCATTTTTAGACGACATGTCCGACCTCAAGACCTACCTCGCCGAGCGCTGCGCTTTTACCGACTCTTTGCTGGATCAACTGATCCCTTCCGCCGAAACCGCGCCAGCGACGATCCACAAGGCGATGCGCCACAGTGTCTTTGCAGGCGGGAAGCGCCTGCGGCCGATCCTGTGTCTGGCGGCGGCGGAGGCCTGTGGCGGCACGAAGGAGGCGGCGGGGCCGGCGGCCTGTGCGGTGGAGTGCCTGCACACCTACTCGCTGATCCACGATGATCTGCCGAGCATGGACAATGACGACTTCCGCCGTGGCGTGCCGACCTGCCACAAAGTCTTTGGCGATGGCATCGCGGTGCTGGCAGGTGATGCGCTCCAGGCGCTGGCCTTTGAACTGGTGGTGAAGACTCCCACGGTCACGCGCTTCACCGCAGGCGATCTGGTGCGCGAACTGGCAGTAACGGCGGGCAGTCTGCATCTGGTCGGCGGTCAGGTGGCGGATCTGGAGGGCGAGGGGAAGAAGCTGCCGCTCGAAGCGCTGCGCTTCATCCATGAGAACAAGACCGCAGCCCTGCTGACCACGAGTCTGAAGCTCGGCGGCATGAGCGCAGACGCGACCCCGGAGCAGATGCAGGCGCTGCACGACTTCGGCATGGCCACGGGGCTGGCTTTCCAGATCATCGACGACATCCTCGACGTGACACAGACGAGTGAAAAGCTGGGCAAGAGTGCCGGCAAAGACCTCGCCTCGGAAAAGAGCACTTACCCGGCGCTCATCGGTCTGGAAGCCTCACGCGATGAAGCACATCGACTCACCCAGGTGGCGCATGATGCGCTGAATATCTTCGGTGCCCAGGGGCAACGACTGCGGGAGCTGGCGGACTATTTACTGTCGAGAGACTATTGAGTCTGAGGGTCAAGAATCGTCAAAGGTCAAGGCACTCTTGACCTCTTGACCATCTCTAGACGAACCTTTGACCAAGCCTTCACGGCTTCAACGCCTTCGGCGGATGCCGGTCCGCCTCGATCAGCGGCTCGATCTCTTTCCAAAATACGGACGCGGGCAGCGCAAAGGTGGTCACGCGATCCACGCGGGCGATGTTGATGCCGAGCGCGTGGCCTTGGAGGTCAAAGAGCGGCCCGCCCATGTCGAGCGGCGTGAGGGGGAGGTCGTGCTGGATGATGCGGGCGAAGTTGTCCGTGCGCAGGGAAATGCCGCCGTTGGCGAAGTCCTCGCCATCCCAGTTCAACATGATTTTCATTCGGCTGGCGAGGCGGACGCGGGTGGTGCGGGGCTTGCCTTCGCGGCTGTATTTGACCTCCATGAAGTCGCCGGGTTGGTAGCTTTTGATGAGGTCGGAGACCTGCTTCATGTCCGTGGCGGGCTTGCCATCGAGGGCGGTGATGAGATCACCCGCCTTCAGGCCGGCCGCCGCTGCCGGGCTCTCCTCAGCCAAACCAGTGATGCGCACGCCGGGAATGCGCGAGGGCTGCTCATCCATGCGGATGCCCATGGCCGCTCCGAAGCCCTGGATCTTGCGTGGCTGCGCACTGATGACGCCGATGCGGATTTCGCTCCCGCCTTTGACCGGTGCGGCGAGCCACTGGCCGTAGGCTGTCTTCGATGCCGCTGTCTCAAACTTAACCGGCGTTACGCCGCTGACTCCCACCGCCTGAGCGAGCACGAGGTCATGGGCATTCAGCCGATGTATCTCGCGGATCGCCGCGCTCTCCTCCTTCGCCCAGTGGATACGCTGCTTTTCAAGTTCGGGCACTTCGCTGGCCTTCGTGAGGAAGTAGCCATCCTCGCCGACCCACACCGCCGTCGCGACAGCTTTACCCTTGGCATCCTTGATCTGTGCCACGGCAGCACGGGCACCCGGCAGCGTGGTTTCCACACCCCCGAGAATGTGCGCGCCATTCGTGCGCTCTTCCTGGCTCAAAGTCGCCCGTGTGTCCGCATGAGCGACACGGAGGAGAAAGACGACCAAGAATACGAAACTGCAGCCCGCCCGAAGGCTCCCCTTCGTCATTCGGAATTCGGGCTTCGTCATTCCCAACGGTTTCATCCTTCGTCCTCCTTCGGGCGGGAGGCGAGCTTCACACGCAACTCGCGGGCGGCGTTGTCGCGGAGAACTTTAAGAACGATCTCATCGTCAGCGGCACGAGCGCGCACGGCGTTGGAGAATTGCGATGCCGAACTCACGGGCTGCGTTTCCAGCGCCTCGACGACATCCCCGGCGATCAAGCCCGCCTTCTGTGCTGGTGAGCCTTCGAGTACTTCCAGCACTTCTACTTTGCCAGCGGCATTCACGTCGATGGCCGCACCGAGATAACCACCACTGCCGGTGCCCCAAACGCGGACGACTTGGCTGCTTTTCATCTCATCCCAGGAGCGGAGAAACGGCGCCATGGAGACGTGCATGTTGTGATCCCGCTCCTCCCAGATCTGGCTGTGGATGCCGATGACCTCGCCCTTGAGATTGAAGAGCGGCCCGCCGGAGTCGCCTCCCATGAGCACGCAGTCGGTTTGCAGTGAGTTGGCTGTCTGGCGGATGATTTTCCCGACGCGCAGCACGACGCCGCGCTCTTTATCAAAGCCACCCGGATGCCCGAGCGCGAAGCACCAGGTGCCCGGCAGCGCTTTCACCACCTCGCGACTTAGCTTCACATGCGGCCAAGTGCGTTCCTTGTCCTGGAGCTGGATGAGCGCGGCATCGGTGGTTTTATCCAGGCCGAGCGTGGTGCCTTTCACCGTCTTGCCATCATCCATCACCACCCGCACTTCACGCCCAGGTTTCTCCGCCACATGCGCTGCGGTGAGGATCAGGCCCTCGGCATTGATGATGACTCCGCTGGCCGTGCCATTGCTGATGCGCACGGCGACCACGGCAGGCCGGACTTTTGCCAGAAAGGACTGCACGCTCGACTGTACGGAGATGAGCTCCTTCAGTGGCGTGCTGGAAAGTTCAGCCTGACCGATGCTGACCCCTGCCACCCACATCAGGGCGACCATCCGAAGACAGAAAGGAAAAATTCGGTGAAGCATAAAAGGAGATACGCCTGAAACCAACGGAGTCTCCGATGGAAACTCTCGCTTAATTCTCAGCAGGCACCGGGCCATGATTCAAAGTCATGCATTGACGCATCGGTAATAATCGTTACGAGTAATATCGATGCAAGCCGCCATCCAATTTGTCCAGGCACTCGCCGACAGCACCCGCTGGCGGATCATTCATCTCGTTTTCGACCAACCGCTGTGCGTGTGCGAGCTGGCGGAGACGCTGAAGCTGCCGCAGTCCACGCTGTCCAGCCAGCTCCGCGTCATCCAGAAGGCGGGCCTGCTGGACTGCGAGCGCCGGGGCAAGTGGCTCTTTTACCGCGTGA
>CAYMHJ010000451.1:0-4647 GCA_964390165.1 uncultured Prosthecobacter sp.
ACCCGGTAAAATCTGGGCCGATGCCGAGCGCCTCGGCAAACCCGTGACGTGGATGCAGCGCTCCAAGATCACCGGCGGCTTCATCGACGCCGCGATTCCCTTCATCGACAAAGCTACTGCCGCCAAGAAGCCCTTCTTCGTCAATCTCTGGCCCGACGACGTCCACGGCCCCTGGTGGCCGCCGACTGACAAATGGGCCGATGGCAAACGCGGCCTTTATCTCTCCGTCTTGGAAGAAATGGACCGCCAGTTTGGCAAACTCTTCGATCATCTGCGCTCCACTCCCGAACTCCGTGACAACACGCTCCTGCTCATCTGCTCCGACAACGGCCCCGAACCCGGCGCAGGCAGCGCAGGGCCGTTTCGAGGCAGCAAGACGACGCTTTACGAAGGCGGCACTCGTTCGCCGCTCATCGTTTGGGGCCCCGGCTTGATCGAAAAAGCGAAAGCAGGTTCCGTGAACACAAAGTCTATCTTTGCCGCCTTTGATCTTGCTCCATCACTGCTCTCCATTTCGAAGATCGAAGCCAAAGACATCTCCTTCGATGGCGAAAACATCTCGCCAACCCTTCTCGGTCAAAGCGATGATTCCCGCCCTGACCCGATCTTCTGGCGTCGTCCGCCGGATCGCAAAACTGCGTCTCCAGTGCTTCCTGAACGCCTTCCTGATCTCGCCATGCGCGAAGGAAACTGGAAGCTTCTCTGTGACTATGACGGCACGTCGCCTCAGCTTTACGATCTGGTCAAAGATCGTGGTGAAACAACCAACCTCGCCGCGCAGCATCCCGAGATCACCGCTCGAATGACGAAAGCACTGCTCGGCTGGCATCAGTCCATGCCGCCAGACAACGGCCCGGCACTCGGAGCCGAGCAACCCAAGCCGAAGGGCAAAGGCAAGAAAAAGGCAAAGTGACAGCCGTGGCTTCGTTCCCACGACCGTCATGCGCCTGATCCTCTTTCTCTTAGCCATCTGCCCTTCGCTCTTTGCCGCAGCGCAGCCGAACTTCCTCCTCGTCATGGCCGACGACCTCGGCTTCTCCGACCTCGGCTGCTACGGCAGCGAGATCGAAACGCCCAACCTCGACAAACTCGCCGCGGGCGGCCTGCGCTTCTCCCAGTTCTACAACACCGCCAAGTGCCACAGCAGCCGCGTCAGCCTCCTCAGCGGCCGCTGGAGCCGCCAGGCTGGCGACGAGAGCCTCCAACGCGCCGTCATCCTCCCCGAAGTGCTCGCGCCCGCCGGTTACTTCACCGCCATGACCGGCAAATGGCACCTCACCAAACAGCCCACCGACTTCGGCTTTCAGCGCTACTTCGGCCACCTCTCCGGTGCCACGAACTACTTCACCGGCGACAAAACCTTCCGCCTCAACGGCCAGCCCTTCATCGTCCCTGAAACCGGATTTTACACCACCATCGCCAACGTCGATCATGCGCTGAAATTCATCGCCGAAGCCCGTGCCGCGAAGAAGCCGTGGTTCCACTACGTCGCCTTCAACGCCCCCCACGCACCGCTGCAGCCGCTCAAGCAGGACTTCAAAAAATACCAGGGCCGTTACGACATCGGCTGGGACGTCATCCGCGCAACACGCGTCGCCAAGCAGAAGCAAATCGGCCTCCTGCCCACCTACAGCGCCGAGTCGCCACGCCCCGATCACATTCCCGAATGGAACAAACTCAGCGCCGGTCAACGCAGCGACGAATCCCGCATGATGTCCGCCTACGCAGGCCTCATCGACCGCATCGACCAGGAAATGGGCCGCCTTATCGCCGACCTCGAAAAAGCAGGCGAACTCGACAACACCGTCATCCTCTTCGTCTCCGACAACGGTGCCTGTCCCTTCCATCGCGGCGGCGCCACGCCGAACACCGAGCCCTACCTCGCCACCACACGCTGGGGCGACAGCACCGGCTGGGCCTGGGCGCGGAACTCGCCCTTCCGTTTTTATAAGCAGAACCAATTCGAAGGCGGCATCTCCACCCCCGCCATCCTGCATTGGCCCGCCGGATTGAAGCAAAAGCCCGGCAGCGTCGTCAGCAGCCCCGCGCACCTCGTCGATGTGTTGCCCACCTTTGCCGAACTCGCCGGAGCCAAGGTCCCCCCCACCTACCCCGACCGCCAGCCCACCCCGCTCGCCGGCGTCTCCCTCGCCCCCATCATCGCCGGAGGCCAAATCGACACCCGTCCGCCCATTCACCTGCTCTTTTCCACCGACCGCGGCCTGCGAGATGGCGAATGGAAGCTCGTCAGTTTTCAAAGCGGCCCCTGGGAGCTCTACCACATGCCCACCGACCGCGCCGAGCTCCACGACGTCGCCGCACAGCACCCCGACATCGTCCAGCGCATGGCCAAGCAATGGCACGACATGACCGCAAACGTCCTCACCGCCAAAGGCAAAGAAGCCCAGCCCGTCGCCACCGCCGCCACCCCGAAACTCAACCCCGGCTGGTCCCACTACGACGACACCGCCCCAACCAAAACCAAGAGCAAAGCCAGAGGCAAAAAGAAGCCCGCCCAAGCCGCCAACGCCCTCCTTCGCGCCCGCAAAGACACCCAACTCACCGTCTCCGGTCCCCAGCTCATCCTCCACAGCACCGGCACCGACCCCGGTCTCGCCTTCGAGCGCCTCGCCCTCGAAACACCCGGCCCCTACACCCTCGAATTCCGCCTCCAAAGTCACGCCACCGGCCCCGCCGAACTCTACTGGACCACCGACCCAGAAACCATCCTCCCCAAAGGCAAACACCTCGACTTCGAAGTGAAGCACGACGGCGAATGGTATGAGATGAAGCTCCGCATTGATGAAGCGAAGACGCTGCATGGGTTGCGGTTTGATCCGTGTGGTGGAGAAGGCGAGGTGAAGATTGAAGGCCTCACGCTCAAAGCGGCGGACGGGAAGGTGCTGGCGAAGTGGCCTTGAGCTGTCAGTAAAAACTCACAAGGACTAATTTCAAATGCCCGGTGTATACCAGCTCGAATGGCGAAATGGACAGAGCGAGACGATCTATGGTCATCGAGGCTACTATTATGTCTTTGATGACTCGACGGTTCTCTCGTTTCTTCCGGTTCCGGCTTGGTGTCATTCGTGCGAGAAGATCACTCTCTGCGAGAAGCTCGACAGTCCCGGAGCTATCAAGGCCGAGCTTGAACAGTTGAATGATCCCAATTCTGAGATGTCGCGGCAGTTGCGGCGATCCCCTGTGGCTAGTTTCCCTGAAGATTGGAAACGTCGTCGTGAGATGGATCTGTTACTTGTCACGCAGCGCACCGAACCTGCCTCGTGCCTCACCTGCGGAGGACGACGAGTATCTCACTTCACCGAAGATGTCTGGATGTCTCATCCTGGAACTGGCGAGGAAGTCAGGCTGACTTCGCCAGGTATGTGTAGCACTGGATTTGCAATGAAGTTTTACGATCTCGAAGGCAATCTTATCGATATAGGAGACAAAGAAAAGAAGCGGCTCATGGCAAGTGGGAGTCTGTGAGTGCGGTTGCCAATGGTCAACTCGCCGTAGGTTGAGGCATGAAAGTTTCTTAACCTCTCACGACCCTCACCAGCTTTCCTGCCAACTCACCTTCCAGCCGGATCGCTTCATCAACTCGATGTGCCCCCCCAAAGTCACGGTTCTCCGTGCAGGCGATGATGCCAGCTTGCTCCGGGAAGCTGCGATGAAGGCGCATGAAGTACTTTCGATTGATGGTGGCCACGCAGCGGCCTGAATCCACGGCGAACCGCAGAACGGCATCGTCCTCAATGCCTTGGTTGGATTTGCCGACATCGTGGGTCGTCAGCACATCATGGCCGAGTTCACGGAGCCGCTTCGCTGACCGTTTGCATTCTTGACCCTGTAGCCCGTGCGTGCCACACTACGCCATGCCAGTCAAAGAAGCCGTTGTTCGCGCCCGAGTGGATCAGAAGCTGAAAAAGGATTCTGAGGCGATCCTGCGCCAGCTTGGTCTCAGCACCACTGAGGCAATCCGCATGTTTTTCACCCAAGTGACCTTGCGCCGGGGGCTGCCCTTCGCCGTCTCGCTCCAGGCGGCTGACGAGGCCAATGCGGACCTGCTCCTGCCAAAGTCGAAACGACAGGCGGCCATCGACAGCCTCTATGACGACTGAACCCGGAGAAGTGTATCAGGTGGACCTCGGCATGGCCGGGAAGGTCCGATACTTCATCGTGGTATCGCGTCATGACACCGATCCTCCACGCGCACTCTCACTTTGTGTGCCGATCACAACACAGAACCGTGGCTCGAAGTATGAGGTCGCCTTGCCACGAGTGCGTTTTCTCCGCGAGCAAAGCTACGCGAATGTCCAGGGCATGCAGGCCGTGCAACATCATGAGCTTCGCGGTCCAGTTGGACGATTCACGCCGGCGGCGATGGTCGAAATCAAGGCAGCACTGAGGTTTGCGATGGATTTGTGATTATGTCTCTTGGATGAGGAGCTGACAGAGAGGCCGCTCTGGGGCGTTCACCGTTCATGCTTCGACCCATCCTCGCATTGCTTCTGCTCGCCCTCTGCCCTTCACTCTCCGCGCAACCGGCCAAAGCCAAGACGAAGGCCAATCAGGCCAACACCGACGACATGTGGGTCACCTCGCCGGTTCCGGCGCTGCCGACGAATGTCACGCATCACACCTTCC
>CAYMHJ010000452.1:0-1353 GCA_964390165.1 uncultured Prosthecobacter sp.
TGCGCATCAGGCATATCCGCAACGACGAAGCAGCATTACCCGGCCACACCTTCCGCACGCAGCATGGTGGCCTATGAAAGCACTCAATCTCACCCAACGCCCACCCCGCAGCCCCCGCGTCCGTCTCGGAGGCTACACCATCCTGCCACGCCTGCTCGACAAAGCCCGCGCCGTCATCTCTGGCACTGCTGGCGACTACAAATACAACAACCCGAACGACGGGCACTTTTTTCGCTTCACCGGCCTCACACCCGATGCCCTCATGGAGCAGATTAAAACCGGCGCGGGCGATTGGGACATGCTGCTTTGGGTCAATGCAAATGCTCAACACAAGCGCACCGCGCTAGAGATCAACCAATGGTCCGACTGGACGGAAAGCGTAGCCTTCAACGATGTCGAAATGCGCGAGTGGTTCACCGAGCAAATCAAGCGCCTGAATCCAGCACGCGAGGATCTGCGCGGCACCTTCGACTACCTCGACCTCGATGACTTCGTCAGCTTCGGCGGTGCCGCTTGAACTCAACCCATCACTCCACCTCGATCATGGCCGACCGATTCATGCACACCGTGCTCACGCCTGCCGTTTTCGAGGCGGAGCGCCACTACTACGGGCGCACTTATGCGGCCTACACTGCCGAACCGGAGCGCGATGCCCTCACTGCGGGCGAGGCCGAGTTCATCACCCAGCGTGACTCCTTTTACATGGCCACCATCACGGAGAACGGCTGGCCTTATCTGCAACATCGAGGCGGCCCGAAAGGTTTCCTCAAGGTCACCGGACCGCACCAAATCATGTTCGCTGATCACGGCGGCAACCGGCAGATGATCAGCGTCGGCAGCCTCTCCGCGAATGATCGCGTCAATCTCTTCCTCATGGACTACCCTGCCCGCGAGCGTCTAAAAATAATCGGCCACGCTAATGTGCTCGATGCACGCGAGCATCCCGATCTCGTCGCGCAGATCGCTCCACCCGGCGGCCATGCTGCGAAGGTCGAGCGCATCTTTGTGATCGACGTTTTGTCCTACGATTGGAATTGTCCCAAATTCATCACCCCAGGCTTCACCGCTGCCGAAGTGAACGATGCCATTGCGCCACTGAAAGCCCGTATTGCCGAACTCGAATCCCAACTCAAACTACAAACACCATGAGCCTCCTCACCAAACTCCGTGGCGACTCCTCCGCTCTTCCTCCGCGTGCTCCGAGCAAAGCCATCGCACTCGCCTTTGTCGGCGGCTTCCTCGCCATCGCAGTGATCGCCTTGCTGGCGCAGAGTTTGCACGTAGCCCTCGTGCTGGGATCGTTTGGTGCGAGTTGCGTGCTCGTGTTCGGTTTCCCTGATGTGCCGTTTAGCC
>CAYMHJ010000452.1:1363-4632 GCA_964390165.1 uncultured Prosthecobacter sp.
TGCTTGGGCATTTGTTCAGCACACTCATTGGTCTCGCGTTTGTGCACCTTTGCGGCCCGCATTGGTGGAGCGTGGCTCTCGCGGTCGGCAGCGCCATCGCGGTGATGATGCTCACGCGCACGGTGCATCCGCCGGCAGGCTCGAATCCGGTGATCGTTTTTCTCATGCAACCTGGATGGAGCTTCGCGCTGTTTCCGACGCTCGCTGGAGCCGTGTTGCTCGTGCTCGTGGCGCTCGTGTTTCACAACATGACCCGTGAAGCCCGCTGGCCGAAGTATTGGTAACCTCAGACTTTCTGGCAACGTCAAGGCCTGTGGCTGCGTTGAGGAGCGGCATGAAGTTCCTCCTCGCGCTTTCCCTGACCCTTTCGCTGACACACGGCGCACCGCTTGCCGGAACGACGGGCAAGGTGGGCACGTTGGAGAATCCGAAGACGGTCAACCGGCTCGAAATCACGAAATCGGGTGTGTATGAAAACTTCCGCGTCGATGCACAGGGCAAAGGCGGCAACATCGTCAAAATCACGGCGGATGACGTCACACTGCGGAACTGCGAGATCTTCAATGGCAGCGGCAATGGCGTCGGTGTATTTGGCACGCGAGTCGTGATCGAGAACTGTCACATTCATCATCTTCTCAGCGGCACTTTTGAGGAGCAGCATGATGCACATGGTGTCACGGGGCGCTGGGGCGATGTGACGATCCGCAACTGCGAAATCTCGCAGATCTCGGGCGACTGCGTGCAGTTCGACCCGGACCGCAAATCGCGCGGCAGCCTCACTATTGAGCACTGTCATCTCTGGGCCGGGCCACTCGAGGTGGATGCACCGGGATTCAAGGCGGGACAGAGTCCCGGAGAGAACGCTTTTGATTCGAAAACGATGCCGGATGGCGAGCGCAACAAGCTCATCATCCGCCACTGCCACATGCACGGCTGGAGCCAGCCCTCGCAGATTCAGAATCGAGCCGCGCTGAATTTGAAGGAGCACATCGACGTGCTTGTTAGCCAATGTGTCTTTGATGACAACGAGATCGCCATACGAGCACGTGGACCTGGAGGGCGCGGTGATGCGCGTGTCACAATCCAAGACTGCGCCATCTACTACGCGCAGACCGGCGTGCGTGCCGAAGACAAAATCGAGAACCTCAAACTCCTCCGCATCGCCTGGGGTGAGGGCGTGAAATCACGCGTCGAGTTTCACGGTGGTAAAAACCCGCCTGGATTTGAGAACACGGGTGAGCACGAGGCGCTCCCGATCAATGAACTCGTGGCTAAACCCAAGCCCTGATTCCTCATGCAACGTCTCGCTCTACTGCTGCTGTTCATCATCTCGCAATCTCTTGCCGCCGACCCAGCGCGTGTGCTCATCATCGTCGGCCCCAGCAAGCATCCACCGGGCTCGCATGAAGTTGCCGCTGGCGGCCGTGTGATGAAGCACTGCATCGAAACAATGGTCAACGTGCCCGGCGTAAAGGCTGATGTGGTCGAGGTCTGGCCGGACAAGGCACTGTGCGATGCCGCATCAACCGTCGTATTCATCGGCGACACGTTTCCCGTCGGACGCTTCCCCAATCCGCAGCAGAACCTCGCCGATCTCGATGCCATGATGCAGCGCGGATGCGGCATCGTGTGCGTGCATTACGCCACGGGTTTGCTCGGCGAAGACGTGAAACCTGACGGCGATCATCCGCTGCTGCGCTGGCTCGGCGGCTACTTCGCCAATCGCTCCTGCCCGCATCATGAATCCTTCGCGCGCATCTTCAATGCAGCAACGATCACGCCAGCGGCGGAGGAGCATCCCATCGCACGCGGCTGGAAGGAATTCACGCTGCACGACGAGCCATACATCAACAACTACTTCGGCAAAAGCGGGAACAAGATCGCGCCAAACGTCACCGCCATCGCGACGTCCATGCTGCCTCCCGAAGCACCTAAGCGTGAAACCGTCGCCTGGTGTGTCGAGCGCGCCGAAGGTGGACGCGGTTTTGGCATCGTGATGCCGCACTTCTACAAGAACTGGGCCAACGAAGATCTCCGCCGCTGCATCCTTAACGCCATCGTCTGGACGGCCAAGCTCGACGTGCCCGCCGAAGGCGTGCAGACGACTCTTCCCGATCTCGCCGAGTTCAAACCCGTGGCTGTCGAATACACGCCCCGGCCTCCGAAGAAACCTGTCATCAAGTAATCATGAAACTCTCGCTCCTCATCCTTTCGTCATTCGCCATTCTGCATTCATCATTCTCGGTGCAGCCGAACGTGGTCCTCATCCTCGCGGATGACCTCGGTTACGGTGATCTCGGCTGCTATGGCCATCCGAAGTTCAAAACACCGCTCATTGATCAGATGGCGGCGGAGGGAGCGCGACTGACTCAATTTAATACACCAGCGCCGTTTTGTGCTCCCACGCGTGCTTCGCTCATGACGGGTCGCTATCCCTTCCGCTGTGGCATGACGCAAAATCCTGCGCCGGATGGCGGACCCGCCGCTGACGCGCTGGCGATGCCAAAATCGGAGATCACGCTCGCCCAGGTGCTGAAATCAGCGGGCTATGCCACGGGCATGGTCGGGAAGTGGCACCTCGGTCACAAGCCAGGCTCACTGCCCACCGAACGCGGCTTTGATGAATACTACGGCATCCCATATTCGAACGACATGCGCCCCGTGCAGGTGCTGGAAGGCACTGAGTTGGCGGAGTATCCCGTCGTGCAGGCCACGCTGACCACGCGCTATGCGAAGCGTGCGACCGACTTCATCCAGCGGAACAAAGACAAGCCCTTCTTCCTCTACTTCGCCGAAGCGATGCCGCACAAGCCACTCGCGCCTCCGAGAAGAACTACAAGAAGAGTGGTGCCGGGCTTTATGGCGATGCATTGACCGAACTCGACGACAGTGTGGGAGCAGTGCTCGATGCACTGAAGCAAAACGACCTCGATGACAACACGCTCGTGCTTTTCACCAGCGACAACGGCGCGTGGTTCGGTGGAAGCTGCGGCGGACTGCGCGGCATGAAGGGCACGAACTACGAAGGTGGCTACCGCGTGCCGATGAGCGCCCGCTGGCCGGGGAAAATCCCCGCAGGTCATGTCAGTGCCGAACTTGCCGTGATGATGGACCTCTTTGCCACCGTGCTGCACGTCACCGGTGCGAAGCTTCCCGATGATCGCGTGCTCGATGGACGCAACATTCTCCCGCTGTTCACCAGTGCCTCGAAATCACCACACGACTTCATCTTCGGCCATCAAAACTCGAAGCTCGCCACCATCCGCGAT
>CAYMHJ010000453.1:0-4619 GCA_964390165.1 uncultured Prosthecobacter sp.
CACTCAGATGCGCGACCTCGTGCAGTTCACCGAGGCCGGCTACCAGCTCGGCAGCGTCCAGCCCTTCGATCTCTTCCCGCAGACGAAACACCTCGAATGCGTGATGACACTTTCGAAAGCGTAATTGCCCGCCCGCCTTTCTCCATTCGACACAGCACCTTCTCTTGCTCTAAATCACCTCCCGTTTTCTCCATCATGTCCACATCCTCCATCTTTGAGCTTTTTTCTCTTCAGGGCCAGACCGCTGTCGTCATCGGCGGCACGGGTGAACTCTGCGGCGCCATCGCCGAGGGTTTCGCCTCCGCAGGCGCGGAGGTCGTGCTCGTCGGCCGTGATCCGGCCAAGGCGGAGAAGCGACTCGAAGCCATCCACGCCGCCGGTGGCGAGGGCTACTTCGTCAGTGCGGATGCCGGGCGCAAAGGCGATCTGCAACTGCTGCTCGACACCGTTTTGGAGCGCAGCGGCGGCTGCCACATTCTCGTCAACGGCGCAGGTGTGAACTCCCCCACACCCTTCCTCGACATCCCCGAAGAAGAGTATGACCGGATCATGAACATCAATACCAAAGGCGTGTTTCTGGCCTGTCAGGTCTTTGGCAAATACTTCGTCGAAAACAAAGTGCCTGCCTCCATCATCAATCTCGGCTCCATGTCCGGCCTCATCCCGCTGAGCCGAGTCTTCACCTACAGCATGAGCAAAGGTGCGGTGCATAATCTCAGCAAGAACCTCGCCCGTGAGTGGGCTCCACTCGGCATCCGTGTAAACACCCTCGTCCCCGGCTTTTTCCCTGCCGAGCAGAACAAAAAAGTGCTCGTCCCCGAACGCGTCGCCAAGATCATGAGCCACACACCGATGAACCGCTTTGGCGAATCCCGCGAACTCATCGGCGCTGCGCTCCTGCTCGCCTCAAACGGCGCGTCCTCCTTCATCACCGGCCATGAGATGGTCGTGGATGGCGGCTACGCATCAATGACCATTTAAATCTCCTCCGCCATGCCTGACTGGACTCCGCCCAACACCGTGAACCTCGTCGATCTCGGGTTTATGGACTCCCGCAGCAAGCTCATCGACCTCGCTGCCTTCCTTGACCGCGTCCAGCGCGCCGGTCAGGAGTCCGACTTCCGCGTCCAGGCCCTGAAGAACGCCATTCAGCTCCTCTCCCTGAACGAGCCCAAGCGTGCGCAGGAAGTCCTCCTCAGCTTCAGTGACCCCAGCACCGAGCCCATCGCGAAAGCCACCATGCAGGGTGCGATCGGAGCCTTCAAAGGCTGAATAGTCTCGGACACCGACAGTTAATCGAACTTCCAGGTTCGCCCCCAAGTTGAACATCACCTCCGGGGAAGGGGATTGATTTACGATTTGCCTCCCCGTGCCGCCTCTCTCCAATGGCGGCCCTCAACCACACATTATGAAAAAAGTCGGCATTGGAATCATCGGCGGCGGCCTCATGGGCCGGGAAATGGCAAGCGCCTTCATGCGCTGGTGCGCCCTCACAGACGTGGAAGTTCAGCCCGAACTCGTGGCTGTGGCCGATCTCGTTGAGCCCGTGCGCGAGTGGTTCAGCCGCATCCCGAGCTGCACGCAACTGACCGCCGACTACCACGAACTGCTGGCGAATCCCGCCGTCGAGGTCGTGTATGTGGCCGTGCCGCACAATCTGCATGAGAAGATCTATCTCGACGTGCTCGCCGCAGGGAAGGACCTCTTCGCGGAAAAACCCTTCGGCATGGACCTCACCTCCTCCCGCAACATTCTCGCCGCCTGCCAGAAGTCCGGTCGCTTTGTGCGCTGCTCCTCCGAGTTTCCCTTCTTCCCCGGCGCCCAGCGCGTGATCGCCACAGCCAATTCGGGAAAGATCGGCCGCATCCTGGAAATCCGCTCCGGCTTCCATCACAGCAGCGATCTCGACTCGACAAAGCCTGCGAACTGGAAGCGCTTCTCCCGTACCTGCGGAGAGATCGGCGTGCTCGGCGACCTCGGCATGCACGCCTGCCACATTCCTCTCCGCCTCGGCTGGCGTCCGACCCACCTATTTGCCCAACTGCAAAAAGGCTACCCGCAGCGCCCCGATGGCAAGGGTGGCATGGCCGACTGTGACACCTGGGACAATGCCATGCTGCACGCCTGGACCGAGATCGGCGGATATGAAGTCCCGATGCGTCTCGAAATGAAGCGCCTGGCTCCTGGCGAGACCAATTCCTGGTTCTTCGAAGTCATCGGCACCGAAGGCGGCGCCCGCTACTCCACCAAGGAGCCCAAGACACTCTGGCTTTTTGAAGGCGGCAAGGAGCAGTTCTGGAAGCAGACCGATCTCGGCTTTGCCATGCCCTTCAAGACCGTCACCGGCGGCATCTTTGAAGTCGGTTTCCCCGATCTCATGCAGCAGATGTGGGCCGCCTACCTCATGGAGCGCGAGGGCAAGCTGGATGGCCGCTTCGGCTGCGCCACGCCTGAAGAGGCGGTGGCCACCCAGGAGATCTTCGCCGCCGCGCTGGAAAGCCAGACGACACGGCAGGTCATCGCCCTCTGAGCCGCAGGAGCGTAGAAAGCCCTGCATTATTTTTCCTCGGGATTTTGTTGGGTGCATTGCTGGAATGGTGTGTCAAATCACATCAGGGTTGCCATCGCCCGGCGCACCGGTTTAACTGGGGGCTACACCGTAACAAATAACCGTTTTTCACCCCCCCAACACCCCCCGAATGAACGAAGTCCAGGACCTCACGAAGCAGTATGCTGGCCGCACGGCGGTGGATCACCTCAGCTTCCGCATCGAGCCTGGGCAGATTGTCGGCTTTTTGGGACCCAATGGTGCGGGTAAATCCACGACGATGCGCATCCTCGCTGGTTACATGCCGCCGACCAGCGGTCGGGCTACTGTGAACGGACACGATGTCTTCCACGAGTCGATCGAGGTGCGAAAATCTGTGGGCTACATGCCGGAGACGGCTCCGCTGTACACGGACATGCGGGTCAAGGAATACCTCCGCTTCCGGGGTGAACTCAAAGGTCTCTCAGGTCGCGCCCTGCGCACCCGTGTGGGAGAAGTGATGGACCTCTGCACGATCACCGATGTCCGCCGCCGCCTCATCGGCCACCTTTCCAAGGGCTTCCGTCAGCGTGTTTCGCTGGCAGATGCGCTGCTGCACAAGCCGCCGCTGCTCATTCTCGATGAACCGACCAATGGTCTCGACCCCGTGCAGATCCGGCAGGTTCGGGAACTGCTGAGCAATCTGAAGCAGAACCACACGGTCCTGCTTTCCACACACATCCTCCAGGAAGTTGAGGCTGTCTGTGACCGCGTGCTGATGATCCATCGCGGACGCATCCTGGCCAATGACACGCCGGAGAAACTCACCCGCCAGCTCCGTGCCGCCTCGGTGGTGCAACTCGAAATGCAGGCGGAGGGAAAAGACGTGCTCACCCAGCTCGAAGCGCTGCCCAGCGTGCGCAAAGTCACTCAGGACAGTGAAGAAAACGGCTGGCGCATGATCACGCTGCGTGTCGAGGCGCGCAGCGATGTTCGGGAGCCGCTCATGGATCTGGCGCTGCGCCAGAAATGGAAGATCCGCGAACTGCACCGCCAGCTCCCGAGTCTGGAAGATGTCTTCGTCGAGCTTGCTGCCTCGGAAGCGGTGAAGTGACCTCTGGTTATGCCAGATCGAGGATGACCTTTCCTTTTCGCCCGCCTTCCATGGCTCGCAGCATGGCCCGGCGATGATCCTTCATGGGGATGACCTCCTCCGTGGCGGTGTAGAGGGTGCCGTCGAGGATCATCTTTGTCAGCGGCTCCAGCGCCTGATAAAGCTCGGCAGAGCTGGCTTTCTCGAACCACTTCGTGATCCAAAGGCCGTGGAGGCGGAGATTTTTGAAGATGAGAAACTTGTTCGGCACTTTCAAGCTGCGACGACTCATGGCCCCGTAGGTGACCATCATGCCTTCCGGCGAAAGCAGGTCCATCAAGCGAATGGCGCTGTCACCACCGACGGCATTGGCGGCAAACTGGACGGACTGACCTTGCAGCATGGTTTTGGCGGAGAGCAGCCCTTCATCGTTGTCGAGCACCACCATGTCCGCCCCAAGATCAATCAGTTCGGAAATGAGTTCGGGCCTGCGGACGAAGTTCAACGTCTTCAAACCACGGGTTTTGGCGATCTGAATGACCGAGCGCCCGACGCCTGAGTTGGCGGCGTTTTGAATGACCCAGGCACCCTCCTCCAGCTCGACATGCTGGGTGAGCAGATGCCAGGCGGTGACAGGATTGATGCGCAGCATCGCAGCCTGGACACGGTCGATGCCACCCGGCAGGAGGGCAAAGAAATGCTCGGCGGCGGTCATGTGCTGTGCCCAGCATCCCGCACCCAGCAGCGGGATGACGACATCGCCCGGCTTCAAAGACACGACATCGGGACCGACTTCGGCAACTTCGCCGCAGCCCTCGTGTCCAGGAATGGCAGGCGGATGCGCGGCACGTCCGTAGTTGCCTTCGATGAAGTTGAGGTCGGCGGGATTGACCGGAGCATAGCGCATGCGCACACGGACCTCATGGCCGTGCAGGGGGGCAAGGGGACGCTCGATGAGTTCGAGCACTTCGGCAGGATTGCCAGTGGTGGGAAAGGAGA
>CAYMHJ010000454.1:0-130 GCA_964390165.1 uncultured Prosthecobacter sp.
TTGTGGAGGTGATCGGCTACCTGAAGCTCAACCGGAAGCTTACCTCTGAGCGGACTAAGCGTGCTTCCAAGACTGGAGGGGAGGTGGCACGATGAGCGTGGACTGGAACCTGGTTCGCAGGTGCTATGAA
>CAYMHJ010000454.1:140-4607 GCA_964390165.1 uncultured Prosthecobacter sp.
AGGCGGCGGCATCTCCCTGAGGCGTGTGGCGGAGCAGTTTGGCATTTCCGTGTCCACGCTGCTCAAGCGGGCGGCACGCGAACAGTGGAAGCAGCACGCTGCGGTTG
Organism: uncultured Prosthecobacter sp.; assembly: GCA_964390165.1. GTDB lineage: Bacteria > Verrucomicrobiota > Verrucomicrobiia > Verrucomicrobiales > Verrucomicrobiaceae > Prosthecobacter. Next base: position 248 of record CAYMHJ010000454.1, read on the forward strand.
ATTCCATTTCCGAGGCTCAGAATGGAATCCAAGGAATCAAACGGCCTGAAGTTGATTCCAATTTGGAATCAACCCGTGGAATCAAACCCTCCGATCAGACCGAGTTTGATTCCATTTCAGGGGTTCAGGATGGAATCAAAGGAATCAACCGGCCTGAAGTTGATTCCAATTTGGAATCAACCCGTGGAATCAAACCCTCGGGGCAGACCGAGTTTGATTCCATTTCGGGGGCTCAGGATGGAATCAAAGGAATCAACCACACCGAGTTTGATTCCACTTCCGGCCATTGCTGGGTGATTCCTGAGGACATTCATTCCTGGGACCGTCTGCGTGCTGCCTCCTTCTACCACCAGCAGCTCGGCTGGGCCGTGCATCCCCTCGTGCCGCCCGATCGCGGCGATGACAAAGAACGGGGCAAGAAGCCCTGTTCCAAAGGCTGGCGCGACCACAAGGCTGCCGACGTGACCCAGGAGGACCTTCATGAGGTGTTCTCCTCCCGAACGCCCTACAACCTCGGTGTCGTGGTCCGCCCGCCCTTCGTTGCCGTGGACCTCGACAGCAAGCCTGACAGCGGTGCTTCGGTCCGCGCCTGGTTGGAAGCTCATCCGGCCCTCGCCGCCGTGCCCCGGGAGCGCACCGGAGGAGGTGCCCACCTGCATTTCATCTGCCGCGACCTGCCTGAAGGCGTGCTCAAATCCAGAAAGGCTATCACCTGCCAGATCAATGAGAAGGTAAGCGCCGAGCTCTACTTTGACGGCCTCAATCTGGTGCTCAGTCCCTCCGTCCACAAAAGCGGCCACCGCTACACCTGGGAGGTGACCGGCCCGATCCCCGAGGTGAGCTGGGAGCAGCTGCGGAGGTGGTTCGGTTTTGCAACGCCGGAGGTCAGGAAACCGGGCCGCCCAGCGAAGGAAAAGCCCTGGTGGTCCCAATGGCGGGAAGACCTGCGCACGCTGGATCTGGTGAAGGTGACCGGGGAACTGGACATCCTGGGTGGCTGCCTGGATCCGGACACCGGCAAGTGGGCCGTGCGCTGCCCGTGGCAGGACCAGCACAGCGAACGGGCGAAGGGCGAACCGGGATCGGACACGGTGCTCTTCAACGCGCCCGGCACACTGCCGGCCTTCCGCTGCCTGCATGCCCACTGCGCCGGGCGTGGTGCGCCTGACTTCGTGCAGTGGTGCGAGTCGCAGCGCCCTGGGATCATTGCCGCTCATTGCACTGGGCTGCGCGTCTGGCAGCCAGGCGTGCGACCTTCGGGCACCCGTCCGAAGATTGAGCTTCCTGGCACCGGCAGGAGCCACAGCGAGTTCGCCACCGAGCTGGGGGAGGTGATCGGACCAAGGCTGGATCTGTTTCAGTTCTCCCGAAACGTCGTTGAAATCACGATGGTGAAGGAGTCCGACGCCAGGGGCGCGATCCCCGGCACCATGCTGCACACGCTCAAGGCGGCCGACCTGGTGACCGCCGCCGAGCGCTCGGTGGAAACCGGCGTGCTCAGGCAGGATGAGGCAGGCGACAGCGTGTTCATGCAGAAGAGCATGGCTGAGTCCGACGCGCGTGTGGTGCTCTCGGCCCGGCAGTTCCTCTCGCGGCTGCCCAGGATCGTCCGCCTGCTGGACGTGCCGGTGCCGGTCCTTCACGAAGGACAGGTGGTCTATCCCAGGCCCGGCTATGATGAGCGCTTCGGGACCTGGCTGAGCCCCGACGCCCCGACACTGCGACCGATGGGCTTTGAGGAGGCCCTTCGCCTGCTGCTGGGCGAGCTGTTCTGCCAGCCGGAGGAGGGCGGGTTCTGGTGGCAGGACGAACAGGCCAGGGTGCATGCCCTGGCCCGCCTCATCACGCCGTTCTGCCGGGGGCTGATGCGCTGGAAGCGCACGCCCCTCTGGATCTATGACGGCAACCGGGAGGGCTGCGGCAAGGACACCTGCGCCGATGTGACGCACGTCCTTTACACCGGGCGCTCGATCATCTGCGCCCCGCTCTCCAAGGACGGTGACGAGGAAATGCGCAAGCGCATCACCTCTGCCCTCATGGCCGGCAGCCGGTTCTTCCACCTCGCCAACATGAAGGGGCACGTCCGTTATGCCGCCCTTGAGGCGGCCACCGACAACTCGGGCATCTGGGAGGACCGCCGCCTCGGCGTGAGCGAAACCCTGGTCCTGCCCAATGAGACGGAGTTCAGCTTTTCGGCCAACAACGCCACCTGGGAGCCGGACATCGAGCGCCGCTGCCGCCGCATCCGGCTGAGGTTCACGCCGGAGGACATCAACGGTCACCGCTACCGTCAGCCGAACCTCCTGGACTGGGTGCGGCAGAACCGCTCCGAGCTGCTTTCCGCGATTGCCACCCTGGTCGCCCAGTGGGTTGGCAACGGATGCCCGCCCGGCCCGAGTCCGTTCACCTCCTTTCCGGACTGGGGCAGGGTCGTTGGAGGCATCCTGGCCGCCTGTGGGCTGCCGGATCCCTGCCAGCCGCACGCCGACAGCCAGTCCTCCGGCGACCAGGACACCCGTGCCATGCGTCAGTTCTTCGGCCTGGGCCATGACCGATTTGGCAGCGAATGGACGCCCAAGAACACAGTCTATGAGTGGGTGCGGGAGGTGGAGGAGGTTCAGGAGCTGTTCGAGTGGATCGACTTCACGCAGAAGCGCGGCATGGTCGCCTTCGCCAAGTTGCTCGCCAAGTTCGACGGCCGGGAGCTCGGGGGCGTGGTCTTTGGCGTCCAGCGGACATCGGCCAACTGCTGCAAATACCGCTTTCTCCGCCCCTCGGAACCCGCCGCCCTGATCTCCTCCGGGGCATCCCCAACAGTGAGGTGTGAGGTGGAGGGAGGTTTTTCCAGTCGTTCCGCGTGCGCGGAAAAATGCGGAGCAATTTCAGAAAATGAAAGACCATTTAATGAGTCTCTACATCACGGTCAGCCAAACCTCACTGCACCTCACACCTCACTGTCGGCGGTCTTCTGCACCGCCCGGAGTGACCTGGAGCGGATTGGTGCGGACCTGGCCGGGGCCTCGGGCATCTCGGTGGACATCGAAACCTACGGGGCGGGCAAGGGCGACGGCCTCGATCCATGGAAGGGGGAAATCCGGCTGCTTTCCCTTTGCCGCGAGGGCGGCCCGATTTGGACGCTCGACCTGCGGGCCATCGGCTACGACCTGGGCGAACTGAAGCCCATTCTCGAAGCCACCGAGATCATCGCCCACAATGCCAAGTTCGATCTCCTCTGGCTGCGCGTGAAATGCGGCCTGCGCGCCACACGCGTGTTCTGCACGCTCACTGCCGCTCGCCTGCTCACCGCAGGCACCAAACCCGGCAACGACCTGGACAAGTGCCTGGAACGCTACCTGGGCATTGCTCCCGCCCCGGATCACAGCCGTTCGGACTGGGGTTCCATGTTCCTCACCGAGGATCAGCTCGCCTATGCCGCCCGGGATGTGTTCCACCTCCAGGCGCTTTCCGACAAGCTCTGGGGCGAACTGGAACACGAGGGTCTCGACCGGGTGGCGCGTCTGGAGTTCGATCTCGTGCCCGTCATCGTTGAGATGGAAGCCGCTGGCATTGCCGTGGACAAAGCCAAGCTCCGAGAGATCGAAACGAGGGCACGTTCCTCCGCCTCCGACCATGCCGGGATGCTGCGGCAAAAGCTCAACCTTCCCAAGCTCAACCCGGGCAGCCCGCAGCAATTGCTTGAAGCGCTCAAAGCCTCAGGCATCGAGCTGGAGAACACCAACGAGGAAACGCTCAAGGCGGCGGACGATGGCGAGATCATCCCGCTGATCCTCGACTATCGAGGCGCTGAAAAGCTCGCCCAACAGGCTGCATCACTCCTGGACTGCGTAAAGCCGGATGGGCGCATCCATGGCCGCTTCGATCCAACCGGCACGGCCACGGGACGCTTTGCCTCCAAGGAGCCGAACCTGCAAAACGTGGGACGCGGCGAGCTGCGTGAGTGCTTTATCCCCTGCCCTGGTCACAAGCTCATCGTCGCCGACTACTCGCAGATCGAGCTGCGTGCTGCCGCCGTGATCGCCGGGGAGAAGAAGATGATCGAGGCGTATCGCAACGGCGTGGACCTGCACAAGCAGACCGCAGCCGAGGTGCTGGGCAAGCCCCTGGAGGACGTGAGTAAGGCGGACCGGCAGACAGGAAAAGCGGCCTCGTTCGGTTTGCTCTACGGTCAGAGCGCTCCGGGCCTCGTGCGCTACGCCGCCTCCAGCTACGGCGTGCATCTGGAGCTGGACCAGGCCGAGAAGATCCGCCGCCAGTTCTTCCGCACCTACGACCGCCTGCGGCAATGGCACGGCGTCAGCCGCAACAAGGCCGACGAGGGTGCCCGTGAAGTGCGCACGGT
>CAYMHJ010000455.1:0-4594 GCA_964390165.1 uncultured Prosthecobacter sp.
AGAAATGGGTGACGACTTCGGAGCCGATGAGGCCGGACGATCCGGTGACGAGGAGGGTTTTCATAAACGAATGTTAGTGAGGAAAAAGGAGCGAGGGGATGTCAGATTGAGGCCGGCGGCGCATGTGCCCAAAGCGTGCCGCTGACCTTGAAGTCCGTGCCAAAGGACTCTTCCACGGCCTGCCGTACGCCGGGCCAAAACTTCGAGTAGTCGTGACCGGCGATGATGGGCACGCCCGCCTGCCTGGCCCAGGTGATCTCGCCCAAGACGTGCTCGTATTCGTGGCTGGCATCAATAAAGATCATGGCTGGCGGCGGCCCTTTGTAGGACGCGTGGAAATCCGCGCTCGTGCCTTCGAACAAGGAGGTGTGGCACTGGCTGCAGAGGTAGGCAAGGCTGCGCCGGGTGAAGTCACGGTGGGCCAGGGGCACCATGCCCAGCGGATTCCAGCTATAGTCATCAATGGTGATGATCTCCTTCTCCGGCTTCTTCCAAAGGGCGATGGACTGGGTGGTGAAGCCGAACAGCGTGCCCACCTCCACGACCGGCCCCTCAAACAGGTTCGAGCGACTGACCAGCTCCTGCAAAAAGATGAGTTCATCCGGCTGCACGGAGCCCTCGAAGCCCGGCTGGGTGCGGTGGCAGAAGCGGAGGAATGCGGCCATTTCCCGGCGGTGCCGAACCGCGCTTTGAACAGTCCGCAGCAGGCGGATTATTTTTTGAGTCATCTCGATGACGAATGGTTGAGATCTGGCGGCCCAGCCCTCAGTCAAAAACCGGAAAAAAAAGAGGTCTCAACAATGCCGCGCCGTGGGCGCTGATGTGGCTGCCGTCCGTGTAGAGCGACCTGCCATCTGCCGCGAGGCGGCAGATGCCCTGCGCATTGAAGAAGAGCCCGGCGGGGTCCAGCACGGTGCAGTGCTGTGGCGCCACCGCCTGCAGCACATCATGCTGCAGAGCGGAGGCGGCGCGGTGGTCCTCCAGACGCACACCGAGGGTTTCCACATCTCCACCAAAGAGGACCGCGGCGGCAAGGCGGCGTGGCACGTCGAAGGTGTGACTGGGCACATCCTCCATGACCCAGACTTTGGCACCGGTCTCCTTCAACTGCGCCAGGGTCTCCAAGAGAGACTGTTTGATCTGCGGGCCGCCTTCCTCAAAGTGATAGTTCCAGGCAGCCGTGAGGATGACGCGCGGCACCTTTTGGGCGCGGACAAAGTCGAGGACAGCCGTGGCAAACAGAGGCGTCTCGTCCTTGAGGCTGTAGGGGCCACGGCTCTGGTAATTGACGAGCGGAGGGGTCTGGTAGTGCACTGCGGCGACGCCGCGCATGCCCTTCTCCTGGCACAAGGTGTCAATAAGCGGAAGCAGGGCCATGGCATGGCTGTCTCCCCAGACCAGGACGCCGACGGGCCGGTCGGCAAGGCCGCCGAGCCTGATGAAGTCTCCGCGCCAGGCCTGCTCCAGGCTGATCTCCTTGCGGAAGGAACTGTCGAACCTGCCATCTGCGTAGGCCTGGGCGGCCGATGGGATGCGGGAGGGAACGCCCTGGGTGCGGTGAAGGCCAAAGCCCAGCAAAAAGAGGGCGGCCGTGCAAACGGCAGCAAACGCATAGATGGAACGCCGGGTGCCGCAGACAGCCCTGCTGCGGAAGGGCTGCTCCACAAACTTCCAGGACAGCACCGCCAGGACGCCGCTGGCGGCCAGCAGCAGCAGCCGCTGCAAAAGCGTGAGCGGGACGCTGGCCCAGTATTTGGGGAAGACCAGCAGCGGCCAGTGCCACAGATACAGTGAATAGGAAACGAGCCCGATGCCCACCAGCCAGGGCCAAGCGAGCACCCTGCCGGCGATGGAGCGCATGCCGCAGCCGATCACGAACACGGAGCCCAGGCAGGGCAGCAGCGCCGCCGCCCCGGGAAAGGGCGTGCGGGAGTCATACGCGCACACGGCATACAGGATCATGAGCAGGCCGGTCACCCCGAGCAGCTCCGCCAGCCAGCGGCGGGAGAAGGAAAACGCGGCGGGCGCCATGGCCAGCAGGGCGCCCAGCAGCAGCTCCCAAGCGCGCGTGGGCAGCAGGTAGAAGCCTGCTTCAGGGCGGGTGTGGCTCCAATGGACACCGAGTCCGAACGAGACCACGAGCGCAGGCACCAGCACAGGCCACAGCAGGCGGCGGGATGCTTTCCTCAAGGCCACCAGCACGAGGGGAAAGAACAGGTAAAACTGCTCCTCCACGGCCAGTGACCAGGTATGCAGCAGAGGCTTCAGGTCCGCGCTCTGCTCAAAGTAACCAGACTCCCGCCAGAAGAACACGTTGGACAGCAGCAGGACCTGCGCCACGACCGACTGACCCAGTTCCTTGTAGTCCTCCGCCAGAAGGAGCCACCAGCCTGCGAGCACGGTGGCCAGCACGACTACCACCAGCGGCGGCATGATCCGGCGGATGCGTCGCTCCCAAAAACCCAGGAGACTGAACCTGCCTGTCTCCAAATCCTTTAAAATCAGCCCAGTGATTAGGTAGCCGGAGATGACAAAGAAAACATCCACTCCGACATAGCCCCCCTCCAGGCCAAGACCGGCGTGAAACAAGAGCACGGAAAGCACAGCGAGAGCGCGCAGGCCATCAATGTCAGGACGGTAGCTCATTGGCGGGATCAGTCCCATGGATCAGGAAAGCCGCGCAGCGTACGGTGTTTGGCACGTAGACCGCGGAAGAGACGCATGAGCATCCGCTGACCCAGGGCATAGCGGGAAACCGGAAGACGCGGCATGAGCAGGCCGAAAATACTTGGCAGTATGATAGAGGGCGTGGTCAACGCCAAGCGGCGCGCCTCGCGAAACAGGGACTGGGACTCCGCCTCCTGAGGCCCCAGCATGATGCCAAGCCAGATGATGTAATAGCCGAGTGTGAACCGCCGACGACTAGCAGAAGTTCCGCAGTAACGACCATGCTTCTTTAGGCAATGAATGAAGCGGCGCATCATCATCTGCTGCTTGGCCTCAGGCACCTGGGCGGGGGTGGTGTAAAACACAGTGGCCTGCCGCACGTGCGTAAACCTCAGTCCCGCCGCCGCAGCACGCAGTGACATGTCCCAGTCCTCCGCATGCTGGATCCGCGGGTCCTCATCGAAGAGGCCTATCTTTTCGAAAAAGGCGCCGCGCACCAGTGTGGCGGATGGCAGCACAAAATTGTAGTAGTAGAGGCATTCACCGGTGTGCTGCTCCTCATGCTCAGTGGGGCCGAAACTGCTGCGTCCTGAAGGCTGGGCCTCCGGCCCCTCCCGAATGTCTCCCCGGGCATAAGCGATGTCTGCCCCGGTGGTGTCCAACGCGGCCTGTAGTTTCTCCAGGTGGTCAGGACACCAGACATCATCCGAATCCAGCAGCGCCAGCCGTTCTCCACGCGCGGCACCCAGGGCGGCATTGCGTGCGGCGGACACACCAAGGTTCTTGGGCTGGCGCAGATACACCACCTCCACCCCTTCCCTGGCCGGCAATTGACGCACAGCATCCGCTGTGTCATCCGTGGAGCAGTCATCCGCCACGACAAACTGCAGCGGCCGGTGCCGCTGGGCCACCACCGAGTCAAAGCACCGCCGGATCAACGCTGCGCGGTTGAAAGTGGGAACGATGACGCTGACCAGGCCCATGCGAATGATTGAGAACTTATTTTACTGGATCGGTGACAACCGGCCTTCAGCACTTCTGATACAGGCCGGTGCACCAGGCCAGGCGGTTGTCCTGGTAGATCTTCTCGTACATGTCCATCAGCGCGTAGCCATGCTCGCGTAGAAAGGCATCCACCTCACCGAAAGTCGGCTGACCGGCATACATGGGCACAAAGTTGATCTCCAGCATCACCAAGGAGATCCGGCCCGCTTTCAACTGCTCGCGTGCGCCCTGGAGTACATGGAGGTCATAACCCTGGGTGTCGATCTTCAAAAGGTCGAGCGGTGGCAGCTCACGCTCTTTGACATACTGGTCCAGGATCCACACGGGCACGGTGGAGTTCGCCTGCACGGTGGTGCCCTTGAAAGGATTCTGCTCGTTCGCCTCCAAACTCAGAAAGGAACTCAACTCGTTGTTCTCGGACTCGTGAAAGGTGAGACTGCCAGCCTCCGCTCCCAGCGCGGCGGCGTTGATCACCACATCAGGATTGCCACGATGAGCCGGAGAAAGTGTCAGCTCCACCAGCGACTTGTTGGGCTCAAAGGCATGGATTACAGGCTTGTTGAACACCCGCTGAAACATCGCCAGCGTCTGCCCTTTGTTGGCCCCCACATCGAACAGGAGCGGCTGCGGCTGCGGCACGAGCACCCGAAGGTCCTGCTCCAGGTTCACCCGGGAGAGGCGGTCGCTGCGGTAAGACTGCAGCACCTGGTTGGAGCGCCCCAGGAACTGGCTGATGACACAGCGCAACACAAACCAAGGACTGGCGCTTTGCGTGGAGTGGCTGCTGAGTTTCATGGCAGAAAAAGTGGGTAGAGGCTGGAGGAGACTTGAGCTTTCAGACTTTCTGGTAGAGCCCGTTGCACCATCCGATGCGGTTCTCGACCCAGATTTTTTCATACAAGTCCACCAGGGCATAGCCGCG
>CAYMHJ010000456.1:0-4574 GCA_964390165.1 uncultured Prosthecobacter sp.
CAGGCAGGTTGAAGGCGATGACGCTGTTCGCGTGCGTGCCGAGGCCGTATTCGATGACCTTTCCGGCGCTGCGCATCGTCTGACCTTCGCAGTTTGAATTCACGCGCACATCGCCCCAGCCGGACAGCGCGGATTTCCACTCAACCTCGGTGAGTTTTTTCTCGCTGCCATCGCCGAGCACGAGCCTAGGCTCCGCCCAGTCCGCCCAATCGGCGGTGAAGCCGTTTCCGCCATCGGTGACGACGAGGAAGAGCTCATTCGCGCCTTCGAGCGAGACATCGATATCCACGCTGTGGTTCGGCGTTTTGATGTCGATGACCGGCGAGCGGAAGAGAGGCTTCGGCGCGGCGAGGGCTAGCGTCGGGAAGATGAGCAGCAGTAGAAATATTTTCATGTGCTGTCCAATACGCCACAGGCCATGCCTCATGTTCAAGCCCTTCCTCGCATGATTCCTGTGCTTGATTGCGTAGGCAGCCATCTCTAGTCTCGCCCAGTATGTCCAAACCACTCAGCATCCTCATCTGGCTCGCCATCTCCGCGCTCGGCGCGGGCTCCGTCGCCTTCTCCGCGTTTCACCAAGGTGAGACCATCAATGCCCTCTGGATCGTGGTGGCGGGACTGTGCTCCTTCGCGGTGGCTTATCGTTTCTACAGCAAGTGGCTGATCACGAAGGTGCTCGTGCTCGACGATCAACGCGCCACGCCCGCCCACACGAAGCAGGACGGCAAGGACTTCGTGCCGACGAACAAGTGGGTGGTCTTCGGGCATCACTTCGCGGCCATCGCAGGTCCGGGGCCGCTCGTCGGGCCGGTGCTCGCGGCGCAGTTTGGATATCTGCCGGGGATGCTGTGGATCTTGATCGGCGCGACTCTGGGCGGCGGGGTGCATGATGCCATCGTCATGTTTGCCAGCATTCGTCGCGGTGGGAAATCGGTGGGCCAGATGCTGAAGGAAGAGGTCGGCAGCCTTGTCGGGATTGTGGCGATGATCTCGATCCTGGCGATCATGGTCATCCTGCTCGCCGTGCTCGGTCTCGTGGTTGTAAAAGCGCTCGCGCACAGCTCGTGGAGTCTGTTTACCATCGCCATGACCATCCCGCTTGCACTCATCATGGGCGTTGGCCACACGAAGCTGGGCTTCAGCGTGCGCGCCGTGACGATCTTCGGCATCATCGGACTCCTGCTCAGCGTGTGGGGCGGAGACAAGCTGGATGAATGGGGTCTGAAGGCCGCCTTCAACAACAGTGGTGAATGGAACGCCGTCGCCATCATGATCTACGGTTTCATCGCCGCCGTGCTGCCAGTATGGATGCTGCTCGCACCTCGGGATTACCTCAGCACCTTCATGAAGATCGGCACTGTGGCGGTTTTGGCGGTGGCGATCATCGTCGTGGCACCCGTTTTGCAGATGCCAGCGCTCACGCAGTTCGTGGATGGGACGGGGCTTGTTTTCACGGGCAAGGTGTTTCCCTTCGTGTTCATCACCATCGCCTGTGGCGCGGTATCGGGCTTCCATGCACTGATCTCCTCCGGGACCACGCCGAAGCTGCTGGATCGCGAGGAGTCTATCCGCAGCGTGGCTTATGGTGCCATGGTCACTGAGATGCTCGTGGCACTGATGGCGCTGATCGCCGCCTGTGCTCTCGTCCCTGGCGAGTACTTCGCCATCAACGCAGGCATGAACAAAACCAAATCACCCGCTGAAGTCACTGCTGCCATCACTGCCGCAGGATTCCCCGTCTCGGTCGCGGGCATGGACAAGCTGGCGAAGGATATCGGTGAGGACACGATGTTTGGGCGTGCGGGTGGTGCGCCGACCTTCGCTGTGGGCATGGCCCACATCTTTGCGAAGGCTTTCGGCCCTCACCTCATGTCCTTCTGGTATCACTTCGCCATCATGTTCGAGGCGCTCTTCATCCTCACCACGATTGATGCTGGAACACGCGTCGGGCGCTTCATCCTCCAGGATTTCCTCGGCACCTTGTGGCGACCTTTAGGCGATACACGCAATGCCTTCTCCAGCATCTTCGCCACGGCACTGCTCGTCGGTGCATGGGGTTGGTTCCTCTATCAGGGTGTGATTGATCCGGCTGGCGGCATCAACACTCTTTGGCCGCTCTTTGGCATCGCCAATCAATTACTCGCCGTGATCGCCTTCTGTCTCGGCACCACGATCCTGATAAAAATGGGCAAGAAGCGCTACTTGGCCGTCACCGTGATCCCCCTCATCTTCCTCACCGCAGTGACCTTCAGCGCCGGTCTGACAAAAATCTTTTCCAGCAACGAAGCATTTTTATTTCCGCCCGCCACCCGCACGGTGAACAACATTGTGACCGGCTTTTTCCTGTGCGCGGTCGCTGTCATCGTCATCGGCTGTGTGATCGAGTGGATCAAGCTGCTGAGCGGTTCGAAGAAGACGGTGCTCCATGAGGACCCCTACGTCGCCGTAGCTGCCGACGCCGCTTGATCTCTCACGCCATGCGCTGTCCTGCCTGCCGAAATGAGATCCATGAAGGCGATGCAGCCTGCACCGCCTGTGGATTCACACTCGCAGCACTGGACCCGCATCTCGGCATCCCCCCGCAGCTGACGCCGCCGGTGGTGGACATGGCGCAGGTGCTGTCCTCCAGCGCCCGCAGGACGCTCGTCGAGGCCACGCGGCGCGCGGAGCAGCACTTCCCCGACCTTCATGCCGTTGTGATCACGGCGGTAGTGCCCGCCAATTTCAGCCCCGAGCTTTATGCCTTCTGGCTATTCAACCGCACGGGCCTCTTCAGCGAGGTGGAGAAAGGCGGAGACAATCATGGCGTGCTCCTGCTGCTCGACACTCAGTCTGCGCGATGCGCGGTGATGATCGGCTACGGACTTGAGCCACTCATGACCACGCTCGCCCTGGAGACATCGCTCACGGCGGCAACGCCTTATTTGATGAAGCAAAACTACGCCAGCGCCGGCCTGGCCTTTTTCCGCGAGTTCGAACGCCAGCTCGAAACGGCCAGCGAAAACTGGCCGAGGACCTTTGGCTATTCCGAATTGACGCCCTGGTTCGATTCCAGCACGGGCAGCCTGCAATCCTCAGCCCAAACGGCGGGTGAAGACCTCTACTGAGACTCCATGAACCGCCGCCACTTCCTCCTCGCCGCATCATCCTGCGCGCTGCCAGCTCTTGCGGGCGAGCATCTGCCACAGAGCACGACCTTCATCGGAAAAGCCAAATTCGAGAGCATCCGCGCCAGAGCGCATCATGACCGCTGGCACACACTACCCATTGGTGCACGAGTCATCGTCTGCGCACAGCAGATGCTTGGCATCCCTTATGCCGGATTCACTCTGGAGATCGACGATCACATCGAGTCCCCCTCGGTGAATTTCAACGGGCTCGACTGCTGGACCTTCTTCGAGACCGCCCTCGGCCTCGCTCGACTGTTCCGAAAGCCGGTCATCACGCCGTATGAAAACGCCCAGCCTGCGGATCTCCTCCGCGAGATCGAACGGACGCGCTATCGCGGTGGCAAATGCAGAGGCAACTACCTCGACCGCATCCATTACCTCGAAGAGTGGTTCCGCAACAATCACGCACGCGGCCATGTGCGGGACATCACCCGCAGTCTCGCGCCCACCGTGCCACTCACCGGACGCCGCATCGACGAAATGACCGTGCTTTGGAAAAGCTACCGCTACCTCGCACACAACCCCGGACTACGCACCGGCATGGCCCGCATCGAAGCGGAACTCCAGACACATCCCTTCGGGTACATCCCCAAGGCAGCCGTGGCCGCCATCGAGCCGAAGCTGCAAAACGGCGACATCATCGGCATCGTCACCCACAAGCCGCATGTCTATTGCAGCCACGTCGGGCTGGCCATCCGCACTCAGGACGGCATCGCGCGCTTCATGCACGCCTCCGCCACAAAAAAGCGGGTGATCATCGACAAGTCCGTGTCCGGCTATCTGGCCGACTTCAAAAGCCACGCCGGGATCATCGTTGCGCGGCCTCTGTAAAAGTGCCCTTGCAATCCCTGCGAACATCCGCCATATCGGAGCCGTGGTTCAACACATGCCGGTGTGGTGAAATGGTAGACGCGCTAGACTCAAAATCTTGTTCCGAAAGGAGTGTCGGTTCGAGTCCGACCACCGGCACCATCATTGATAATCAACGGATTATCCCACCCCCCTGGGGGTGGCTTTGACACCCCCTCCGGTGTCATGCATGACAAAAGCATGACAAAATCCGGGTTTACCCCCCGGAAATCGAGCCCCTCCATCGTCCGGGTCAAGCATGGCAGCGCCGTGGTGCCCATTTACCAGGGCCAAGTGCGTGGCTGCACCCGCTACACGGTGGTTTTCCACCTTAACGGTCAGCGCACGAGGCGCACCTTCGGTTCTCTCCAAAAAGCCAAGGCCGAGGCGCAGCTTGTTGCGCAACGGATTCAGGAAGGGCTGGCTTCCACGAACGATCTGAGTGTTTCACAGCGACAGTGCTACCTGACCCTGGAGCGGATGATCACGCCTCTGAACATCCCTCCGGTAGCGGCGATGGATGAATACACCCGCTGCCGGCAAATGCTCGGTGAG
>CAYMHJ010000457.1:0-4561 GCA_964390165.1 uncultured Prosthecobacter sp.
ATGATCGCTTCCTGCTCCTCCAGATCGCCGCAGATCAGATCGTGCCGCCCGAGTCCCCTGATCTCGCCGCCATGGGCTTCCTCACTCTTGGCCGACGCTTTCTCGGTGTCACTCATGACATCATCGACGACCGCATCGATGTCCTCACGCGTGGCACCCTGGGCCTCACAGTTGCTTGCGCACGCTGCCATGATCACAAGTTCGATCCCATCCCCACGCGCGACTATTACTCCCTCTACGGCATCTTCCAAAGCAGTGCTGAAAAGCTGGTCCCCTGTGCCGCAGGTGATGATCCGGTGCTCGCCGCCCTGGTGAAAAAGAACCGCGACCTCATGGCCAGGCATCGCGAGGAGCAGATGGCCAGGAACCGCGCCCGCGCCGCCGAATACCTCGCTGCTCAAAAGGAACTCTCCCAGTATCCCGAAGAGGTCTTCGGACAGATCCTCGATGCCAAAGACCTTAATCCCTTCATCGTTCACCGCTGGACTGCCTGGCTGGCTGCGAATCCCGGCATCACCCCTACCGATGAAGTTCTCCGCCGCCCGGACTCCCCCTGCTTCGTGCCCGACGAGCACATCGCCAACAATGAAATGTACTTCCCCACAGGCATCGTCACTGAGCTTTGGAAGTCTCAGGCAGAGCTGGACCGCCACATTCTAAAAAACACCCGCGCCCCCGCCCATGCCACCATCCTCGCAGACCGTCCGCTGCCTGTCAGTGCACGCGTCTTTCTCCGGGGAAACCCGCTAACGAAGGGGGAACCCGTGCCCAGGCAGTTCCTCAGCCTCTTTGGCAAACAGGCACCCTTCACGCAGGGCAGCGGCCGGCTCGAGCTCGCCCAGGCCATCATCGATCCGCGCAACCCGCTCACCGCACGCGTCATGGTGAACCGCCTCTGGCAGCATCACTTCGGGCGTGGCCTCGTCAGCACTCCCAGCGACTTCGGCAAACAGGGCAGCCCGCCCACGCATCCTGAGCTGCTCGACTGGCTCGCCACCGAGTTCATTCGCAGTGGCTGGAGTCTCAAGCACATCCACCGGCTCATCCTCATGTCCGAGACCTACCGGAGAACGAGTTTACCCACACCTTCAGACAGCGGGCTGCCAGATGCCTTCTCCGCAGACCCCGACAACCGCCTCCTCAGCCGCATGACTCCGCACCGCCTCAGCTTTGAAGAGGCGCGGGATGCCTGGCTCACCGCCGCAGATCGGCTGGACCTCCGCCTCGGTGGCCGTCCCCAGCCCCTCTTCGCCACCAGCAACACCCGCCGCACCCTCTACTCCCTCGTCGATCGCGAAAACCTCCCCGCCGTCATGCGCACCTTCGACTTCGCCAATCCCGACCTCTCCATCCCCCAGCGCAGCGAGACCACCGTCCCCCAGCAGGCCCTCTTCGGCATGAACCATCCCTTCCTCGTCCAGCAGGCCCGCGCGCTGATCAAAAACTCAGAGTCCTCCGGGGCGGATGAACCACGCCTCCGCTTCATCTATCGAAAGCTCTTCCAGCGCTCCCCCACCTCCGCCGAGCTCACCTCCGCACTCAGCTTTATTCAGGCAGGCACAGCCCCCCTCATTCTGGAGTCAGACCACTCCCAGTCCTGGCAATACGGCTGCGGCGAGTGGGATGAAGCCTCCGGGCGGGTCAAAGATTTCCTGCCACTGCCACACTTTACCGGCAGCGCCCGGCAGGGCGGCGAAGACTGGCCGGACCGCACATTCGGCTGGGCGCAGCTCACCGCCACCGGCGGTCATCCTGGAAACACCCGCCGCCATGCCGTCGTCCGCCGCTGGATCGCCCCCGCCGCAGGGCACTACGACCTCACCTCCACCCTCATCCACGAACCCAAAGCCGGCGATGGCATCCGCGGCTTCCTCAGCCACTCCCGCCTCGGCAGGCTTCGCGAGGCCAGACTCCACGCCTCCACGGCCGACTTCAGTCTCCCCAGCCTCCCCTTTCAGTCGGGCGAAAGCCTCGACTTCGTCGTCGATATCGCAGACGTCCTGAACAGCGACCAATTCCTCTGGTCACCCAAACTCAGCCCCACCGCCACCACCACCGGAGCCGGCGGCCCCGCCATCCCCGAGCTCTGGGATGCCGAACAAGACTTCTCCGCCCAGCCAAAATCCAGCCTCACCCCCTGGGAGCAGCTCGCCCAGGTGCTCATGCTCTCCAATGAGTTCATGTTTGTGGACTAAAGCAGGCACTCAAAAAAGCCCCGACCTCCGTCCGGCCTCTTAGACGCTGGCACCACCTCCAGCGCGAACGCCCCCGGCAGTTCATCCTCCGCCCCCATCAGGGCCTCAGCGCCTCGCGCAGCATCACCGGGTCATCCGTCGTGATGCCATCCACCCCCAGTACCGCCAGCCGCCGGGCATCCTCAGGCTTGTTCACTGTCCACACATACAGCTTCAGGCCCGCCGCACGCACCTGCTCCACCAGGGCAGGGGACCAGTCCCACTTCAGCCCCAGGTCCAGACCATCCAGCCCATCCGCCTGCGTGTCACGGATCAGTTGCGCCAGATCCACCGGCACCTTGGCCTTCGTCCTCTCGGAGGAAAGACGGTACACCGGCATCCACGGCATCGCCTTCTTGCACTCCTGCGCCACCGCACGGTCAAAAGCGATGATGCAGAGCTGCGCGGCCCGCGACTTCCAGCCCGCGAGTTGCCGCGTCAGCTCCGGCACCACGCGCACCGTATCCTTGATCTCCAAAAAGAACCGCTGCTTCCCCACAGGCAGCGTGGCCAGCGCCTCCGCCAGGCTCGGGATGCGCTCCCCCTTGTAGGCCGCACTCTTCCACGAGCCAGCATCCAGACTCTGCAGTTCCGCCAGCGAGCTCTCACTCACCTTCCTAAGCACGCCCGTCGTCCGCTTCGTATCCGCATCATGCAGGATGGCGATCTGATTGTCCCCCGTCAGGTAAAGATCCAGCTCACAGGCGTCCGCACCCTTTTCCCAGCCCAGCTTAAAGGCCGCCACCGTATTCTCCGGCGCGATCTCCGAATAACCACGATGGGCGATGATCTCCAGCGCATCAGATTGAGAGGAAAGAAGCATCAGGCAGGGCAGAAGTCGGGTGAGGCGGATCATGAGGAAGGGCAGGACACAACGTGACCGGCAGCCAGCCCATTGCCAGCAGCGATGCATCAGCGAAAACTTTTCCGTACCCGCAACAACATGACTTTTTCAGATTCGTCCCCTTAAAATCAGGAATCTGTCTGTTCTCAGTTTGACTGCTCAAGACAAAGGTTTTTACCGGCCCCAACCAGGAAAGGCATACTTTAGAGCCAATTCCGAAACCCTGCTGAAATCACAGCACCAAAGGGGGGGCATGGCAGCAAAGCCCTTCTTCGCTGGCTTACCGCAAAATGTGTTTGCGCAGGCAGGTCACCCCCTGGGCTGCATGATGAAATCGCTTCACGGTTCAGGGATAACTTGTAGCTCTCAGACACCAGTCAAGGAACCGCTCCTGGCCCGGACGATACGGAGCCGCGCTGCGTGCTGACTTCCCCAGCAGCGGTATCTGGATGGGCGCGGATTCTTGGCTGGCATTGTCGCCAGCATAGTTTCTCGCCAGCATTTGCATGGGCAGGATGGTGATTGATATGTGGCCGTATACCGTTCTGCCTGACAACAACTCCTTGGTCACAGGTTTGCCATTCAAGTCCACAAGAGTGCTCAAAGGCACTGTCCATATAACGGATTTCGAGGGTGCGAGATAAGTCTTCGGCTCATTCCATAAACCGGTCTGTAGCAAATTTAGAAAGTCTCTATCCATGAACTTATAGTTCCTTTCGTTGTCGTGCTTCACCATCACAAGACCTTCAAACTTTTTGTCGTTCAGAACAAGGCCAAGGTAGTAGGAGCTGACGTTTGTCAGCGTGGCCGTGAAACTGGCTTCTTTTGTGTCTTGGGCAGGATGAAACTCAATCTTGTAGCTGAGCCAACTGGAAAGAGCCTCGGGAGTGTTCAGCTCCGTATGATCCAAGAAGTTAGGCCGAGACAACGCCAGAAACAGAATCAGGCAGACGCCGAAGAGTGCAAGGCAAACGTAGAAGCTCTTCATAGAGGGGGCGGGGAGGTGTCGGCTCGGTGACGCTGCACCCAGACAAGGCTTCAAATGCCATCAAATCAAAGCGGCTGGCAAGAGGGAACCGGGCAGAAGAAAACTACGGCACTGACTCTGACGGCGAAGAGCCCGTCTCCTTGGCAGAGCGCGCGCTGCGGCGCATGTCTGGCAGGATATGCCTGAAGAAGTAGATCACCGCAGACCAGCCGGAGAATTGCTGGAAAAGCAGGACACCCCAGCCATCGCTGTGTGACCCACGGTAGCGGGCCTTCCAGTGGAAGAGCGGCAGCACCATAAAGTAAAACATCACTGGCACGATGAAGTCTGGACTGGCGGCATCACATTCCTCCCCAGCAGCGGCGGTGGGTTCTATCTAGCCGTCATCATTGATCTTTGCTCCAGGCGCATGACCGGCGGCCTCATCTTCCATAGTGATCGTGGCAGCCGGTATGGCAGCCGCTCCTGCCGCCAGCTTCTGGCGCAGGAGGGCAT
>CAYMHJ010000458.1:0-4549 GCA_964390165.1 uncultured Prosthecobacter sp.
TGATGTGGCGCTGGATGCGACGCAGCAGCGCAGGGTCGTAGTTCTCGAACAGGTTCGTGGTCACGATCACCACGCCATCAAAGCGATCCAGTTCCTGCATCAGGCAGTTGCGGTTCTGGTTGATGGAGGTTGAGCAGGATTCGCCGGTTGATACGCGCTTGGAAAGCAGGCTGTCAGCTTCATCGAAGAACAGCACCGCGTCGTGTTCACGGGCAGCGGCGAAGGCCGCTTTGATGTGCTTGGCCGTGTCACCGAGGTATTTCGAGATGACAGCGCTGTAGTCCACTTGATACAGTGGCTTGCCGAGGCGCAGCGCGATGCCAAGGGCAGCACGCGTCTTGCCGGTGCCGGGTGGGCCGTAGAAGTTGAGGATACAGCTGCCTTGCTGCGGCTGGATCGCGCTCAGGTTCCAGATGCGGTCCAGGTCGGCGCGGATCTCCAGCGCTCGCAGACCGGCAAGGATGTCGGTCTTCACCTCAGGATGAAGGATCATCTTGTCGAGATCATGTCGAGGCTCCGGCTGCACGAGGTGGCCGACGTCAGGTGGCGGTTCTTTTTCATCGCGATCCCGCCTGCGGCGGCGCGGGTTGCGGTGGTCTTCGACGGTGGCGGCATCGGGTGGCAGTTCGATTTCAGGTTCGGTTCGTGTGGGCATGGTGGTGGGGTGTTTGGGTTCAGGCTATAGGCTCCGCAGCTTGCGTAGTTGCAGTGCCGCAAAGTGCGGCTTCGATTCGTGTGGTGTCGCTGCCTTGAACGATCTGGCGTGCATAGGCTGGGATGCGGCGGCGTAGGATGATCATCTGTTTGGGGCTAAGGCTCCCGCGCCGCTGATACTGGCGGGCGAAGCTGGTCAGGATTTCAGCATCAGGTCCGGTGAACCCGATGCCGTTGCGTTCGATGGTTGTTTCACGGCACTGCTCGTCGGCGGTCTGGTTCTGGTAGATGCGCATCAAGGCGCGCAGTGCCCAGCGGTCATTGCTGGCAAGGCGATGGCGCAGTTGTTCGATCATGTCTTTCTTGCTCATGGGTAGGTGGGTTCAGGTTGATTGCCCTTGCGGGTCGTCTCCTTGCCTCGTCACCGTGACTTCTGTTGTCGCACCGTTTTGATCGCCATATTAACCGGTGTAATTTTCATCGCAGATCGGTTCGGTATCCGCTTAGATGAGTTAATGAAGATTCTCTTCTTATTCACTCTGCTGTTTGCGGCTCCGCTTCTCTCTGGTCAGACCACTTCCGCCACCACCGGCAAGCCCAACGTGTTTGGGGAAACGAAGACGGTGATTCGGGATAGCTCAGGTCGGGTCAGCGGCACCGCCTCCACGAACAAGCCGAACGTGTTTGGTGAGCAGAAGACCGTGATCCGCGATGCCACTGGTCGCGTCACCGGCACAGCCACGACGAATAAGCCCAATGTGTTTGGGCAACAGAAAACCGTGATTCGCGATGTTTCAGGCCGCGTCACCGGATCTGCCACCGCCGCAAAGCCCAACGTCTTTGGAGAGACCCGCACGACTTTCCGCGACCCATCTGGACGCACGTCCGGCGCTGGCACCACGACGAAGCCGAATATTTTTGGCGAAACCAAAACCGTGATCCGTGGACTCACGCCCGTTCAACCCAAGAAGAAATAATCACCCAAACCCACACGAATCATGAGCGACGACTGGATTGAAGATGGCATCCGCGACAACGCAGGTCACCTGGCCCTGGCAGGTGCCTTGATGGCGCACTCGCAGCGCAAGCAGCAGCTGCAGTCCCTGGAGGCTTCCCGTCAGCATCAGGCGCAGATAGCTAGAACGGAGGGCGAGCGGCTGGAGGTAGAGAAGCAGAGACTTGAGCTGGAACGGCTCAAGCATCAGGAGGAAAAAGACCGCCATGAGGCTGTGCGTTTACTGCGTGTCCTGATGGCGGAAGTTGGCGGGGATTTTGAGTTTCTCTCGAGCCGTGGTGACTTCAAGGGATCTCCTCAGGGCATCAGGCGCGACTACGCCATGGCGGCGCTTTTGAGCAAGTTAGCTTTGGTGCGCTCTCGCAGCGACAGCTTGAGCGACCTCAACGACCTCAAAGAGCTGATCTCTCTGGAGAACTCAGCTCTGGAGTTTGTTGCCGGGCACTTTGTGGGACGTGATCCGCTGCAGGTGGCTCGCAGCAAATGGCATGAAATCGAGGCTTGGATGCATGCCGTCGAGCAAATGAAGCAGGAGGTGACTCAGGAGTGCTCGGTCGTGCCGCAGGCATCGGCTTTGCAGTTGCCTTCCAAAGACGAACTCGCAGAGATGCGGCGCAAGCTGGAAGACAATCTGGTAAAACTGACCCCGCGCCTTCAGGCGCAACTGGACTGCCTGCCTGTGGATGTGGCCGCGAGTGGTATGGTTCTTTCAGAACTGACAGAGCAGGCCGCGATGGACGATCTGCGCGAGGACAAGAAGGGCAGTCGCAGCGCGGTCTTTGCCAAACGTTGGGAGCAAGTGGCCGTGATCAAACGCAACCTGGATCCCGGCATGGCCGTGGTGAACGATGCCCCTCCGAGGTTGGTAGAACAGATTGAATCTGCTATTGCAGCCCTGAGGAAGTGGCAGGACCAACTCACTGAGCATGAGCAGCTGCTGCAGCGACTTGCTATCGATTTGGAAGCAGGGCATCTGAGTGCTGCAGCTGTAAGCGGTGAAAAGCTCGGTAAAGTGAAGTTTGCAGGGCTGAATTACCAACCCTTGACCGACCTGCAGGCCTTGGAATCAGCACTAAAAGAACTGGAAAAAGCCAAGCGAGGTAATGCAGCTCGGCTGGTTAAACAACTACGCGCCAAGCATCTGAAAGCAGGGGCGCAAACCGAGTTGATTCAGCAGCTTAACAAGCATCAAGCCCGCTCGACCAGCGAGACGAGCAAGGCCTTGCTCGTAGCGCTCTTGCTGCTTGGGTTAATAGCTGTTGTTGGTAAGGTGGTAGTCGGCATTCACCGTTATCAGCAGCGGTTGGTTGCAGTAGCAAAGGTAAAGGCAGAAGCTGAGCAGAAGGAAAGGGAAAGGTTGGCTGCAGAGGCGAAGGCAGAAGCAGAGGCAAAAGCGGAGGCCGAGCAAAAGGAAATGGAAAGGTTGGTCGCTGATTCAAAGGCATCATTTCTTTCCCTCAACGGTGGAGATTCTGTAAAAATGAGTCCGGGGGTGATCATGCCAGTTGTATTCATTAGTCCAGGCAGCTTCATGATGGGAAGTCCGATCAGTGAAGAAGGGCGCTTAAATAGTGAAGGGCAGGTAGAGGTGACAGTAAGCAAGCCCTTTTGGCTGGCAAAGACCGAGGTGACGCAGGCGCAGTGGGAAGCCGTGATGGGTAGCAACCCAAGCTATTTCAAAGGTGCGCAGCTACCAGTGGAAGACGTGAGTTGGGAGAATGCGCAGTTGTTCATCGCTAAGGTTAACGATAAGCAGATTTTGCCACAAGGGTGGAAGTTTGCTCTACCTACGGAGGCACAGTGGGAGTACGCCTGCCGTGCGGGGGAACAGGGGGCCTATTCTGGCGGCAGCTTGGAAGAGGTAGGCTGGTATGATGGCAACAGTGAAAGTAAAACTAACGAAGTGGGCCAAAAGAAGCCTAATGCTTGGGGGCTGCATGACATGCACGGCAATGTCCACGAGTGGTGTGCTGACTTTTATGATGACACGCTGCAAGGTGGAGTCGATCCCAAGGGGCCTGAATCGGGCGGCCTCCGCGTGAACCGCGGCGGCTCTTGGCTCAGCCCCGCCTCTTTCTGCCGTGCCGCCTTTCGCGACTGGTACGAACCGGGCCGCCGCGCCACCTACCTGGGCTTCCGCCCCGCCCTAGTTCCATCCAAGTGAAGCGTAGCGTCGGCATGAAGACGGGAGTCGGCGGCAAGGGACGAGCCAGAGACGAATGGCTTCATGCCGGAGCGACAAGTCCCGCGAAGCGGGTTGATTTTCATCATCACATCTCAAGGAATCCCTGCTGCTTGATGTTGCGATCCCACTGTTTGGCGAAACTGCGCAGCTCTTTCATCCACTGTGACTGCTTCACCTTGATCAAGCCTTCGCGGCTCACCTCTGCCACGACTTGGTAGGCACCGAGATAACTGTTTTCAAAGGTGAGCGGTGTCCACGTCGTGCCCTGCGCCGATGGAACCACGAGGAACGTGATCTCGGGATCACGCATGGCATCACCGTTCTGTTCGCTGTAATGCGCGATGCTGATTTCATAAGCGCCGTTTGGATAGGGGCCGCCGATCACCTCGATCACCAGCCGCATGAACGGCGGGTTATCGAGGCGGAGGTAGCGGGTGCGGACGGCTTCATAGCCGCCGTGTTGATCAATCATTTGTTGGATGTGTTTCATGGGGTGTGGTCGAGATAGGATTCGAGATCAGCGAGCGCGGCCCGCACACAGCCGCCGCTGCCCACGGCGATCTGGTTCGCGGTGATGGAGGGCACGGCCCAATGGGCGCTCAGGAACGCCGCCAGCTCCTCCGTGGTCGGTGGCAGCAGTTTGATGGCTTGGAACCGCGTCTGGAACCGCTCGGTGAGCAGATCGAGCTGCAGGT
>CAYMHJ010000459.1:0-4481 GCA_964390165.1 uncultured Prosthecobacter sp.
CAACCGCCATGTGCTCACCGTAGTGCGGTGATTGCAGCAAGTGGTCAATGAAGCCATTCAGGTCAGCCTCGTCGGATGGCTTCGGCGGCAGTCCCGTGAGATCCAAAGCCAGCCTTCTCATCAAAGTTTCCCTCGAAGCCCGCGGCGCAGGCTGAAGCCCATGCTTCTTCAGCTCTGCCCGAATGAAATCATCAATCGAGTTACCCGACTTCGGCTTCACTGGCGGCACAAAGGCCCAATGCGGCTCATACTTCGCTCCTTCGGCGATCCATTGCTTCAGCGTATCCTTCTGCTTCGCCGAGAGCTTCTTGTGAGAATCCGGCGGAGGCATCAGATCATCGGCATCGGTCGTGTTGATACGCTCGATCAAGGTCTGCTGCCCCAGCTTGATCAGCTCCTCACGCACATCGAGCCTCAGATCGCCCTTGCGCTTGTTTTTGTCCGGCCCGTGGCAGTAAAAGCAGTTGTCACTGAGGATCGGGCGGATGTCGCGATTGAACGACAGCTCCGCCGAGGTGAAATGAACGGGAAGAATGGCGAGGAGAAACCAGGCTCGTCTGAAAAGCATCCACAACCTACGGCCGACCGAGGCTCGCGTTTGCATTCCGGCTAGGTCCGACGATTCTCCGCGCCCATGTCAGCCCCCCCAGACACGCGCGAAGTCATTCTCGAAGCCCGCGAGCTCACCCGTGAGTTCGATGGAGTAAAGGCGCTCGACCGTTTTTCCTTCAAACTGCATCGCGGTGAGGTGTTGGGGTTGCTCGGCGCGAATGGTGCAGGCAAAACGACGGCGATGAACTGCCTGCTCGGCCTGACTTTGCCGACCGGAGGCGACCTTTTTGCCTTCGGTCTGCCGCTGCATCAGCACCGGATCGCGATTCTCCAGCGGGCGAACTTTTCCTCCGCCTACACGGCGTTGCCGGGGAACCTGCTAGTGAGGCAAAACCTGATTGTCTTTGCCCGCATCTACGGGGTGAAGGAGCCAAAGAAGAAGATCGCCGAGTTGATGGAGCTTTTAGAGATCTCGCATCTGGCGGATCGCGTCACGGGGCAGCTTTCGGCAGGTGAATCCACCCGCGTGAATTTGGTGAAGGCTTTCCTCAATGATCCCGAGCTGCTGATGCTGGATGAACCTACGGCGAGCCTCGACCCCGACATCGCGGACAAGGTGCGCAAGGTCGTGCGCAAGGTGCAGCGGGAGCGGAACATCGGCATCCTCTACACCTCGCACAACATGCGGGACATTGAAGAGGTCTGTGACCGCGTGATCTTCCTGCACAAGGGCAAGATCGTCTGCGAAGGCACGCCGACGGACATCGTCGCCCAGTCCAGCAGCTCGAACTTGGAAGACGTCTTCATCAAGATCGCCCGCGATGGCGAAATCATCGACGAACCCGCGAAGGAAAAGCAGTCATGAACTTCAATACCATCAGCGCACTCGTGCTGCGCTATCTCTATCTCTACACACGGAGCCCCATGCGACTTGTCGAGCTTGTCTTCTGGCCGGTGGTCGATCTCGTGGTGTGGGGGAATGTGACTGTCTTCATCCAGGCGAACAGCGACGCCAAATTCGGCGAATTCATCCTCTTCTTCCTCGGTGCGATGATCCTTTGGGACATCATGTTTCGCGCCCAGCAAGGCGTGGCCATCTCATTCCTGGAGGATGTGTGGACGCGAAATCTACTGAACATCTTCGTCGCCCCGGTGCGCACTCTCGAATACGTCAGCGCCACCTTCATTGTCGGCACGCTGCGCATCGCCATCACTGCCGTCGTGCTCAGCCTCATCTCGTGGTTTGGTTACTCGTTTAACATCTTCCAGCTTGAATGGTGGCTCATTCCCTTCTTCGCCAATCTGATGCTTTTCGGCTGGTCACTGGGCATGATGTCCACGGCGCTCATCCTGCGCTGGGGGCAGGCGGCTGAATCGCTGGCCTGGGCCGTTCCCTTCTTCTTCCAGCCCGTCGTCGCGGTGTTTTACCCGGTGGACAAGATGCCCGCCTGGTCGCAGCCCATCGCTTGGTGCTTCCCCCCAACATACATTTTTGAAGGTATGCGTGAGGTGATGAAGACCGGCACCATGAACTGGAACTACCTGTGGATTTCCACGACACTGAACGTGTTCTTTCTGGCCGTGGCAGGCTGTCTTTTCCTCTGGATTCTGAACCTCACTCGCAAACGCGGACTGCTGACGAAATTCGCCACGCAGTAGCTGATCAGATCAAGGCACTGACGGGAAGCGGCGTGAGATCGTTCACGCCGTTGGGGAACATGCGCTTGCGGAAGGTGAGCACCTCGGGGTCTTGATCCGTAACGA
This sequence comes from uncultured Prosthecobacter sp., assembly GCA_964390165.1. Taxonomy (GTDB): domain Bacteria; phylum Verrucomicrobiota; class Verrucomicrobiia; order Verrucomicrobiales; family Verrucomicrobiaceae; genus Prosthecobacter. The sequence continues at coordinate 2,317 of CAYMHJ010000459.1, forward strand.
GGACGACATGCTCGAAGTGCGCACTGGGTTTGCGGTCCACGGTGATGGCGGTCCATTTGTCAGAAAGAACGCGTGTCTTCTCGGTGCCCATGTTCACCATCGGTTCGATGGCGATGGACATGCCTGCCTTGAGGCGCGGGCGCTCGCCCTTTTTGCCGTAGTTTGGCACCTGCGGCTCCTCGTGCAATTTGCGACCCACACCGTGACCGACGAACTCGCGGACGACGGTATAGCCATATTGTTTGACGTGATTTTCGACGCTGTGGCAGAGATCTCCAAGCATCCAGCCATCGCGTGCATGGCGGATGGCGACGTGGAGAGACTCTTCCGTCGCGGCGAGAAGATGGAGCGTTTCCCGAGCGACGTTACCGACTGGGACCGTGAGGGCGTTGTCGCCAATCCAGCCATCGTATTCGATGCCAACGTCGATCTTCACGATGTCGCCATCCTGAATGACACGTGGGCCACCGATGCCATGGACGATCTCCTCATTGATCGAGATGCAGATATGACCGGGAAACTTGCGGTAGCCGAGGAAGGCGCTTTTGCATCCACGCGCCTTCATTTCAGAGGCTGCGTAGCGGTCCACCTCACCTGTGGTAATGCCGACTGCTACTTGTGCTGCAGTTTTGAGGAGGACATCGCGCGCCAAGGCATTGGCTGCGCGCAGACCGTTCAGGACTGAGCCATGACGGATCGGGATCTTGTTGCCGAGCATGTTTTTGGATGCTGGCGCGAATTACTTGCCAGTGGCGATGAAGTAGGCGACGCCGACAAGGGCGAGGATGGCGATGCCAGTCCAGAGCCAGACGACGGTGCGAGAATCCGCAACCTGCCCCGTCTGTGCCATGCGATCGAAGCGACCACGGATACGACCCTTTTTGAGGAAGCCGTCATAGTGGGCCTGGAGGAGATGCGTTTCGATCTGGCGCATCACATCAAGCACGACACCGACAAGAATGAGGAGGCTGGTTCCGCCGAAAAACTGGGCCGTCTGCGGTGAGATGCCGAGAAAGCGGCTTACAACAGCAGGCATGACGTAAAGGCCGGTAAGGAAGATGGCACCTGCAAAGGTAAGACGGCTCATCGTGAAATCGAGGAAGTCAGCGGTGGGCTTGCCCGGGCGGATGCCAGGGAGGTAGCCTCCACTTTTTTTCAGATCTTCCGAGATCTGCGTTGGCTGGAACATGGTGGCAACCCAGAAGTAACTGAAGAAGAAAATGAGGGCAGCGGAGAGGACGTAATAGACCCAGCCGGAACCGATAAGAGCGGAGAAGTCCTGCACCCAGCGGACATCAGGGAAAAGAGCGCTGAGAATCTGTGCAGGGAACAGCAGAATAGCCTGTGCAAAGATGATGGGCATGACGCCTGAGTAATTCACCTTCAAGGGGAGATACTGGGTCTGACCACCATAGACTTTACGACCGACAACACGCTTGGCGTATTGAATGGCGATGCGCCGCGTGGCCTGTGTAATGGCGATGACCCCGGCAATGACGATGATCATGAAGGCGAGCAGAAGCACGAGCGTCGCGGGTTTGCTGGCATCACCGGCGGCATTGCCTACATAGGTCTGCCATACCTGAACCATGGCACCGGGGAGGTCGGCGACAATGTTCACACAGATAAGGATGGAGACACCATTGCCGATGCCGCGCTCGGTGATCATTTCACCCAGCCACATCATGAGCATGGTTCCGGCGGTGATGGTGATGACGGTGACGATGACGAACATCGGGCCGTAGTCAGGCACGAGCGGCTTGCCCGTGCGGTCGATGACCTCCTGGAGTCCACCGAGGAAGATATTCTGGCCGGGCTGGGCGAGTGATTTCGCGAGGAGATAACCCTGGAACAAGCAAAGCGCGATGGTCGCGAGGCGGGTGTACTGGGTGATCTTTTGACGACCGCCCTCTTCACGAGCCAGCTTGCTAAGCGGCGGATACACCGCTGTCAGGAGCTGCAGCATGATGCTGGCGCTGATGTAAGGCATGATGCCGAGGGCAAAGATGGCGCAGTTGGCGAGGCCCCCACCGGAGAAGACATTCAGAAGGGCGGCGACCTGGGCGGCGGCACCACCGGCTTCCGTGCGGCTGTTGATCCACTCATCAAGCACGCTGCCGTCCACACCTGGAAGGGTGATGGCGGTGCCGATGCGGACGATGACG
>CAYMHJ010000460.1:0-4477 GCA_964390165.1 uncultured Prosthecobacter sp.
GGCGGCCTTTGCCCTTTCCTTTGCCTTTCCCTTTTCCCATGCCCATCGGCGCTGGTGTTTGCGGCTCTTCTTGCGGTGCCTGACCATTCGCCGAGGCGGCTAGGAGCAATAAAAGGAGACAGATCAGCAGGCGGTGCATGCTGCCATATTGAAGCACCAACATGATGCGAAGATGATGAGAGCAAGAAAGCTCATGTTGGCTCTTGATGGCATGGAATGCGATTCTTCGAGCCCCGCTCGGCGCTGATCTCCCCAAAGAGGTCCGACGTTCCCCAAACCAGAACTTCGGGTGAGATTTGGCCGCTGGTGTTCGTTCCGTCCCTACATGCAGCATATGTTTTGCCAGCGCTGGTCGCACCTGATTCTTCTGGGTTCCTTTATGCTCGGGTTGCAGTCCCTCTACAGTGCCTCAGCTCGCTTCAGCTCTTTTCTCGAAAAGCACTGCGTCGAATGTCATGACGCGGATGTCCAAAAAGGGGACCTCGATCTCACCGCACTGAGGTTTGATCTGACGCAGCCGCAGAACTTTCTCGATTGGGCTCGCGTGCATGACCGGGTGAAAGCAGGCGAGATGCCGCCGCCGAAGAAGCCGCGTCCAGAGGCGGGTGAGCTGGAAGACTTCCTCAGCGGCTTGCGCACTCAGTTGGTCGAGGCAGACACGCAGCGCCAGACTGCGGAAGGACGCACGGAACTGCGGCGGCTGAACCGGGTGGAGTATGAAAACACGTTGCGTGATCTCCTGAAGCTGCCGGCGCTCGCCGTGAAGGACCTCTTGCCTGCCGACGGCGAGGCTTTCGGTTTCGCCAAGGCATCCCGAGCACTCGATTTTTCCCATGTGCAGATGAGTCGCTTCATGGAGGCGGCGGATGTCGCGCTGCGTGCGGCGATGGCTCCCACCTTTGAAGCACCGCCGCGTGAGACGCTCCGGGTGCTCTCGCGGGAGATGAATCTGCTGATGGTGCAGGTGCAGCAGCGAAAGGCCGTGCCTCTTGTGCAGGGCAAGCTGGACCCGACATGGAAGGTGGAGGGCGGAAACTTCAAGGAACGACAGCAAGGCTGGACCCATGATCCGCCGCCGCACTTCGATGCGGTGGGAACCTTCATGAATCGCTCCGAAAGGATCAATGGCCTCATGGCTCGCTACTCGGGGTGGCATTTCCTTCGCGTGCGAGCTTTCGGCATCCGATGGAACTTCGGTCGCGTCGAACCGGGAATGCAGCCGGAGGCCGTTTCGCTCTACACGGATGCGGCATTGCTCGGAACCTTGGAAATCCCGCCCAATGCGCCGACGACGTGCGAGATGAAAGTTTGGCTCAATGCCGGTGATCGCATCAGTTTTAGCGTGGCCTCGGCGTGGCATCACAACTTCAATCGCCTCGCGACGGGAAAGAAGAAACGCGATTCCAGCTTCGACGGCAACGGTGTGGGACTTGAGTGGATCGAAATGGAAGGCCCCATCCATGAGCAGTGGCCGCCAGCGAGCCATGAGGTGCTCTTTGGAAACGCAAAGATGAACCGCTTGCCGAAAACGGAAGAGATCACCCAGGCTCGTTCCGAGCGCTTGCGCACGCAGCCACCCAATCGCTCGAAGGATGTATCCTGGACGAAGCGACTCGTTCACCCTTTGCCGCGCGATCCAGAAAACATCTTGAACCCTCGCGCATTTCCAAAGGATGGACAGGTGCCGGGCACACCGCGTGACTACGCACTCGTCGTGCCGGAGCCAGAAGCTCAGGCTCGGCATTTGCTGCAGCGATTTGCGGATCGCGCCTGCCAGCAAGGCGCTGATCTGGAGCCCGCCATGGCGGCCGTGCGCTCGCAGTTGCAGCGGGGTGGCGACTTCGTGGAGGCCATGCTCGACGGATACCGTGCGCTGCTGTGCTCGCCGGATTTTTTGACCCTTCGAGAAAGCGTCGGCGTGCTGAATGATCGAGCGCTGGCGGGTCGGCTGTCTCGTTTTCTGATCAACAGCGGCCCGGATGATGAACTGCGTGCTCTGGCGGATCAAAACAAGCTGCACGATGCCGAGACGCTGCGTCAGCAAACCGAGCGGCTGCTGAATGACCCGCGATCCAAGCGCTTTCACGGGCACTTCCTCGACTACTGGCTGCGACTGAAGGACATCACCCTCACTGAGCCGGATGAGAAACTTTACCCGGAGTTCAGCCAACTGCTGCTGGAGTCGATGGTGAAGGAAACACGCGTTTATTTCGCCGAGATGCTGCGGCGCGACCTGGGTGCGAGCCATGTCGTAGCGTCCGATTTCTCCATGCTGAATCTGCCGCTGGCGAAACTCTACGGCGTGACCGGTGCCGCTGGCTATGAACTTGCACCGGTAAGCCTCCCGCAGGCGTCCCATCGCGGCGGATTCATCACGCAGGCCAGCGTATTGAAGGTCACGGCCAATGGCACGACGACTTCGCCCGTGACACGCGGCACCTGGCTGCTGACCCACGTCCTCGGCACCCCACCGCCCCCTCCGCCGCCGAGTGTTCCCGCCATCGAGCCGGACCTCAGCGGCGTGACGACCGTGCGCGAACAACTCACCAGACATCGTGAAATGGAAAGCTGCGCCGGGTGCCACAAGCTCATCGACCCGCCGGGCTTTGCCTTCGAAAACTTCGACGTGATGGGCGGCTGGCGTGAGCGCTACCGCGCCATCGACAAAGGCGAACCAGCCACCGGCAGCAAAGACGGACAGGCCCTCAAATACAAGATCGCGCTGCCCGTCGAGGCCGCTTCCGAAACGAAGGACGGCGCCAAGTTCGCCAACATCGACGAATACCGCGCCCTTCTGTTGAAGGATGAAGAAACCATCGCTCGAAACCTGCTCCGCCAGCTTGTGATCTACGCCACCGGTGCCGATGTCGGGTTCGCCGACAGTGCTAAGCTCAACGACATGATGTCCCGACTGAAAACACAGGGCTACGGAGTGCGCTCGATGATTCACGAGATCGTCCAGAGTCCGCTGTTCCGAAACAAATGACCGCCATGAAACCTATCCACGTTTCCACTCAACCACGGCTCTCACGGCGCCACTTCCTGCGGGCCGCAGGCGTCAGCCTTTCCCTACCGATGCTGGAGGCGATGACGCCGGCCTTTGCCAAAGGAAGCGATGCAACGCCCCGCCGAATGGTCGCCATTTGCACGGACCTTGGGATGATGCCGGACATGTTCTTTCCCAAAGAAGCCGGCAAGGACTACGCGCTTTCGCCCTACCTCGATCTGCTTGCAGACCACCGCAGCGACTTCACCGTTTTCTCCGGTGTCTCCCATCCCGAGGTGGATGGCGCTCACGCCGCCGATAAATGCTTCCTCACCGCCGCACCGCATCCGACTCGCGGTGGCTTTCGCAACACGATCTCACTCGATCAGCTCGCTTCGCAACACATCGGCCATTTCACTCGCTTTCCGAGCCTCACGCTCGTTGTCGGGCCAGCGAACACCTCCCTTTCCTGGACGTCGGATGGCGTGCAGATCCCCGGCGAGAATCGCGCCTCGAAGCTCTTCGAGCGTCTTTTCTTCCAAGGCAGCAACACCGAGGTCGAAGCGCAGATTCAGCGTCTCAAAGAAGGTCGCAGCCTCATGGACGCCGTCGCCGACCGCACGCGGTCGTTGCAGCGCGACCTTGGCCCACGGGATAAAGAACGGCTCGATCAATACTTCACCGCCGTGCGGGACTTCGAGAAGCGGCTCGCTCAATCCGAAGCGTGGGAGATGAAACCAAAGCCCAAAGTGTCCACCAAGGCTCCTGCCGACCATTTAGAGCCCGATGCCTTGATCCCCCGCACGCGAGCCATGTTCGAAGTGATCCGCCTCGCGTTGGAGACCGACAGCGCACGCTTGATCACGGTTCTCATCAGCCAAGGATTCAATCCCAAGGTCGATCTGCCCGGCGTTACGCTCCCGCATCACGCGCTCACGCATCAAGGCGGCGCTGGCGACTCCCGCATGCAGCTTCGCACCATTGAGGAGGCCCAACTTAAAGAACTCCAAACCCTCATCGCACGCCTCAAAAGCGTAAAAGAGCAGGGCGAAACCCTCCTCGACCGCACCATGCTCCTCTACGGCAGCAACCTCGGCAACGCCGCCACCCACGCCACCACCAACATGCCCGTCATCCTCGCCGGCGGTGGCTTCAAGCACGGCCAGCACCTCGCCTTTGATACCAAGAACAACACCCCGCTCTGCAATCTCTACATCAGCATGCTCCAGCGACTCGGCATTGAGTCCGACCGCTTCGGCAGTGGCACGAAGCCCATGCATGGCTTGGAGATGCTGTGATGGACACAAGCACCAAGGCAGGGAGCATTTGTAGCGGCCATCATCTTCGCGTCATCTTGGTTTGCCACGGTGCCGCATCCGATTCGCCCCTTTGCAGCGGCGGCGAGTCGGCTACATTTCCCCATGCGCATCCTTGTCGTCGAAGATTCCAACCGCCTCCGCGAGTCCATCGTGCTCGCGCTGAGGCGCAGTG
>CAYMHJ010000461.1:0-4464 GCA_964390165.1 uncultured Prosthecobacter sp.
CAGACATGCTCGGTGATGGCGAGCGCATACTCGGGTGTGAGCCGACCCTGGCTGAGGATGAGCTGCGCCACGTCCGTGCCATTGATGAACTCCATCACGATGTACAGCAGCCCCGTCTGCGTCTCGCCAAAGTCGAAGACATTGACGATGCTCGGGTGATTCATCCGCGCCATCGTGCGCGCCTCGTTTTTGAAGCGCTCGGCGAACTGCACATCCTCATCCATCACCAAATCTCCGGGCAGCACTTTGATGGCCACGGGCCGGTCCAGCGAGACCTGCACCGCTTTGTACACCGCGCCCATGCCACCGCGCCCGAGCAGGGAGATGAACTGATATTGCGGTAGCATGGCCTGCATCTCATCCAACGTGGGCGGATGCCACATGCCTGAGGGCTTGGAAGCGGATGATGACGAGGTGCTCATGACAGTTGGAGCAATAAGCGGAATGTCGGCCATTCTAACGGGATATTCCGCAGCAGGACAAGCCTGTTGTGTTTGCAGCACAAAGTCATCATCTTATCTGGCTGTTGTCGTTCTCGTTATGGGCGCGGCCTCCATAGCCAGGCTCTTTTCCTTCGCTACTTGCTCGCGCAAGGCAGCCACTTTCTTCGCCTCGGGGATCTTGTCCGCCTTGGTCAGTTCCACGACATAGTCATCCAGCGCCTTGAGGTAGATGTCGAAAAGCGGTGCGGCTTTTTGGGCGCGGGCGGCCTCCAGTTTCGCCAAAGCAGCACGGTAGATGTTCCGCAGTTCTTTGAGTGGCTCCGGGGTCTCGGGCGAGTCCACCTCTGGCATGCCATCGCCGCCGTTTTTGACATAGCTTTGATTCAGCGAAGCCACGGCGGCAAGGTAGGGCTGCTGTGCGTCGGATTCATAGCGGGCTTTGAAGCCAGCCTCCAGCTGCACCAACCGTGGATCCTGGGGTGCGCTAGGTTTTGGCTCAGCCACCGGGCCGAGTTCGTGAACGACGGCACGGTGAAAAGTCACGGCACGTCCGCCGAGGCTCGCCAGTTCTGGATCAGGCCCCACAAACCAGGCGGTGCTCATGCCCAATCGGCTGGTAGGTCCGTGATAAGATGCCATGAGCAGGCCATTGACCATGAAACGGATGTCCACCTGACCGGAGGCGCGCCTGACTTCCGCGCGAATAAAGGTAAGTTCTCCCGGGACGAGCTGGAAGTGCGTGGAGCAGCCTTTCTCGATGTCGGGCTGCTGAGGGTCTCTCCCATCCACCTTGCCCAGGCCGGCCCAGTCGCCGTCCCTCGGCCAGAGCCAGCAGGTCGTGCGCAGTTGATCACCCACTGGAATCGTCAGGCCGACATCAGATCCGCCATCCGCACTGTTGGTGAACCATGCCTCGACAGCATAATCGTTTGGCAGTGCCACGGGGAGGTCCACACAGCCTTTGTAGGGCCCGGGGTCCTTCAGCGCTTTGAGTTCTACTCCTGCAGGGGTCTTTGACCAGGAAAAGGTCTCGTCCGACTTGAGTGACAGCTCTTCCAGCACATCGCTGACTCCAGGCGACAAGGGCGCGGCGAGTGCCTTCTGCCGTGCGGCCAGATCCAGGCTGCCAATCGTGGCAGGCGGTAACTTGGAGGTGATCTCGATCAAAGAAGCTGAAGGCTGACCGCTCATGTCCAGCCACTCCAGATTCTTGAACTCGATGATGGCTGTGTCTGCGCCGAAATCAGTCCGGGTGCCCTGGTGAAAGGTGTCGGTCACATCGATGATCGCCTCGCCATTCAGCTTCACCCTGAGTCGCTCTCCCTGAGCCGCGACCTCGAGGTCAAACTCGGCTCCGTTTTCAAAACGGGCTGCGGTCTGCACCTCGCTCAGTGTTTTGTCATCAGGGGTCATCTCGCTGCCGAGCTGCACACGGCGATGCAGTCTGAAGTGCCCACCCGTGGTGATGCTCAGTCCATAGTGCTGAAGCCCGTTTTGTGAATGGTCACGAAATCGCACGGGCCAGACATAATCCCTTCCCGCACCGATGCGCATACGACCCCGCACCGCCATGTCACTGCCCATGTTCACCGCGTGGTAGGCATTCTCCATCCTGACCCAGCCATCCGGCAGTTCGGTGACTCCGGGGGACTTTTTCGCTGCCCCGGTGAAGACAGGCTGCCAGATTCCAGCGGCCTGAACTGGAGGCGCAGGGTCTGGGGTAGCCTCTCCGATCACCGCCGTTTCCATGCTGATGATCTCCGCCCCTTTGCCGACAAAAACACCCGGGAAGCCGTGATCGAGCGTGCTGTCCGCGATGGACGCGATTTCCTGACCGTCAAAAAAGAACGTGATGCGGTCGCCGATGGCATACAGCTCGGCGCTGTGCTCGATGCCGATCCCCACCGGTGGATGAACCGCCGTGGGCGCGAGAGTGCGTCGTTGGCCTACCTTCTTGGGCGGCATCACATCAATCGCCGCGTTGAGCGTGTCATGCGGCCAGATGGTGACGACGTAGCGCGGGCCGTTGCCCACCTTTTTGAGGCGCTGGATCAGATCGAAGAAGGTGCCATCCGCTTTCGAGCCGAAGCGGAACCGGACCCGCAGGCCAGAGTCCACGCTCTTCGTATCCGAAAGATGCTGCGCGCTCCTATCGCCAGCGGGATGCATTTCAGTGCCCACACGCTTCCACGCGGCCCCCCACGGCTCCGTGCCTGGCATCTCGTCCTTCCATTTGGCGTCAGGCACGAAGTTGGAAAAGCCTGGTTTGCCTGGTGTGGGTTCGATTGGCACAGGCGGAGCAGGCACCGTTGCCGGAGTGGTGATCGTCGGCTCGCTGGGTTCAGTGACAGCGATGACAGGCTCCGTGCTCTCCCCGGAAGGCTTCACGAGGAATGGCAGGCCGATGACGAGCCCAATCGCCGCCGCCACACCCAGCCACAGCCCCGCGTTGGATTTCTTTTTCACCGGCGGCGGTGGTGCCAGTTTCGGCGTGCTCACCGGACGTTTTTGCGGAGCACTCGCTGGTTTCATGGCCGCCTGCTTCTCCGTCTGTTTTTGTGCCTGGATCGCACGCGCGGCAGCCTCGGCGGCGTCCTGCTGCCGCTGGATCAAAATGGAGCGCGGTGTGGCCATGATGGTATCCAGCTCACGCCGGATCTCCGCCGCGCTCTGGTAGCGGCACTCGCGGTCCGTCTGCATGGCCTTCGCGATGATGGCATCAAAGCGCGGATCGGTGCCCAGCCTCGAGCCCGGCAGCGTCCACAGGCCGCGCGGCAGCTCACCTGTGAGCATTTGGAAAAGCATGACCCCGATGGCATACAAATCCGCGCGCCCATCCATCGGGATGCCCGGGATGAAGGCCTCCGGCGCCACGAAATCCGGCGTGCCCATGGCCATGTTCGTCTTCGTCAGGCCGCGCACGGCCGGGTCGCTCTGCTTCGCCAGCCCGAAGTCGGCCACCTTCACCGCGCCATCTCGATTGATGAGGATGTTCGCCGGCTTGATGTCACGATGGATGATGCCACTGCGGTGCGCGTAGTTCAGCGCATCACAGACATGCGCCGTGATGGACAGCGCATACTCCTCCGGCAGTTTGCCCTGGGAAAGGATCATCCGCGCCACGTCCGTCCCATCGATGAACTCCATCACGATGAAGAGCAGTCCCGTCCGCGTCTCGCCGAAGTCCCACACGTTCACGATGCTCGGGTGGCTCATCTTCGCCATCGTGCGCGCCTCGTTCTTGAAGCGCTCGGCGAACTGGGAGTCTTCATCCAGCACCAGATCCCCCGGCAGCACCTTGATGGCCACCGCGCGGTCCAGCGAGACCTGCATCGCCTTATACACCGCCCCCATCCCACCACGCCCGAGGAGTGAGACAAAGTGATACTGCGGCAGCATCGCCTGCATCTCCTCCAGCGTCGGCGGCTGCCACACGCCGGAGGGCTTGGAACTGGAGGAGGTGGAACTCATGGGGTAAGAAGGCCCGGTTTCCGGTCTTCGAGCGGGAAATGGACCAAACAGCAGGTGGGGATGAACCGGGCTGGCCTCAGTTCTATCCCGGAAACCGCCGGTTCGTTTCACAGGTTTGTGAAAGTTCGCCCCGCGATTTGCGCGGCAGGTTTGGCGTGCTAGGCTCGCCCTCCACCTTCAAAAAGCACACATCATGGGAAAGACACTCTTCGCCAAAGTCTGGGAATCACACGCCGTCGGTAAACTCTCGAACGGACAGACACAGCTCCTCATTGATACCCATCTCGTGCATGAAGTGACCAGCCCCCAGGCCTTCGGCATGTTGCGTGACCTGAATCTGAAGGTGGCCTACCCTCACCGCACCTTCGCCACCGTCGATCACATCGTCCCCACGGACAGCCAGGTCTCCCCCTTCGCCGATCCTTTGGCGGAAGCCATGATCCAGGAGCTGAATAAGAACGCCCGGGACTTCGGCATCACCTACTTCAGCCTCAGCAGCGGCAAGCAGGGCATCGTCCACGTCGTCGGACCTGAGCAGGGCATCACCCAG
>CAYMHJ010000462.1:0-4459 GCA_964390165.1 uncultured Prosthecobacter sp.
AGATCGAGAAGTGCCTCTTCAGCTGCGAGGTTTTTTAATTCACCCGCAAATTCAATCGCCTCAACAAGGCCTTCCGCGATTTCGTAATTAATCGAAAGCCCGCCCACGACAGGCTTAGATGGAAGGTTTCCACCTGCTACTGTTAAATTAATACTACTAAACTCTCTACCTGTTCTATAGACTCCACTGATCTTTTGCTTCGCTTTTTCTGTTTTTATCCCGAAAAACTTCAGCCAATTTTGCACGCGCTGAATGATTCTTATGGCCTCATTATATGTTTTTGCTGATGTCCTTGCTCCCACGAGGGAATCAATCCGGTTGTCGGTGTAGTTGACCAGATTCGTGAGTTTGTCGATATACACCTGATACTCATCAATGGCGGACTCGAAATCGACCTCAGCTTTTAGCACATCACCTATCGCAAGCTGGATTTCTCCGGTCGAACCGCGCGCCCCCCAAGTTTCATCCGCCTGGAAGCCATAGGCGGAGGCTTCGGCATAAGGAATCTCGATCGTTTTTTTGATTTCCGCAGACACATCCCCACGATCTATGGTGAGATAATACTGCTCAAACAATTCGCTGCCCGTTTTGTTCGGCATCCCTTTATTGAAGGAAAAATCAGGCTTCTGAAGGTTCGTCCCCACTACTAGCTCTAGGGCACTGAAACTGGTGGCCGGGTGCGGTTCCAAGCGATCGACAGTCGCAGCATCAACATACATGTAAGTAAGGAGATCGGGGCCGGAGTAGCCATCCGGGAAGATCTGGCCAGCCCCAATGGTGCCGGTGTAGGGAGTGCCGAACAGGCCGATGAGGCGGTTCCGATAGTCGATGTCCTGCTCGACGGCCCTCTGCTGAAGATCGCTGGTGTCGTCCGCTATCTGGCGCAGGGTCTGGGAGGTGGAGCTGACAAAATCCAGGGCAGCGCGGGCATTGGCTGCGGCGGTAACGGCGGACTCGTAGGTCTGCTGAAAGTGGGTTTTGCGCTCCCAACTGCTGCCATCATAAAATGCATCGAGACCGAAGCTGACAGTGTCGGGATCGACCCCAATGGGAGTAAGGCCACCATTGAAGGAGGCAATCGCTTGCTGGATTTCCTGAAGGCTGCCAGCGAGAGCCAGCAGGTCAGTCCCGGCAGTCTGTCGGTTGATCAGATTGAGCCCTTCTAGCGGCTTGCCCGTTGCTGGGTCGGTGGAGCCGACCGGGAGGATAGCGTTGCCCACCATCCAATCGAAAGCGGCTCCCTGACCTGCGCGACAGGCCCACTCGGACATACCCCAGGCTCGGGCGGGGTCGGCGGAGTCGGTGTAGCCCTGCCACTGGGTGGCGGGGTCGGCGTTGTAGGCATCGCGGTAGGTGGCCTTGACGATGGAGAGGCCGCAGCGGGCCTTGGCGGCGGCGGTGCGGGCGAAGGACTGCTCGTCGAGGTAGTCGGTGGGGATGACGTTGCCGAGCAGCGAGTAGAGTTCGGCGCGGGCCTGCCAGTCGTAGTTGCTGCGCTGGAGCAGGCCGTAGTGCATCTTGGTGGCGGAGAGGAAGTGCCCCCAGGCGTCGCCATGGCCCATCGGGTAGAGGGCGGCCGCGTCGCTTTCATCGATGAGGCCATCCTTGTTGACATCCTTGATGTTGTAGTTGGCGCTGTAGGCGGCCTCGCCGATGCCCTTGAAGTAATTCCAGAAGAGGCGGTTCTGGCACGGGTAGGACTTGAGGTAATCCGTGCCGCGCAGCAGTGAGAGCTCCTCCTGCAGGAGGCTGGGCACCTCGTTGGTGAAGGCGAAGACGTAGGGGTTGGCGGCCGCGAGGTCGGCGATGTTGAGCCCGGTGTTGTCGGTATCGGCCGTGGTGAGGGCGAGCGAGGAGTTGAGGGCATCGGTGTAGGCCTCGCCGGCGAGCAGTTCGTAAAGCATGGCCAGTCGGGTGGAGGCGAGCAGCAGCGCCTGATTGACCCCGGGATCGTTAACGGTGCCGCTGAGGTCCTTGGCGCGCTGCAGCACGGTCTCGTAAAGCTCGATGAGGCCGACGTTTTCGATGACGTCCTTGTCGGCATTGAGGGCCACGGGGCCGTTGTAAGGGCGGCCGGCCTGCACCAGCATGCTGGTGTAGGTGGCAGGAGAGTCGCCCGTGAAGTCCGCCGAGTAGCGGGCCTCGTAGGGGTTCACCGCATCGAGCACGCGCTTGACCCAGCCCATGAGCAGCTGGGGCAGGAAACGGCGAGCGCCGCTGGCCTGGAGCTGCGGGGAATTGGCCGCGCCGGCCCATTGGTAGGGCACCGGTCCACCGTCGGGGGTGGCGGGGGTGGATGAGGGGAGTTTTCCGTCGGGATTGCTCCGGCCCCAGTCGGGAGCGGTGGCGTCCGGATCGACCAGGCGCCAGCTTTCCGGACTGACGTTGCTGGGATTTTTGTTCGGATCGTCGGGGATGGTGTTGGTTTGATACTTCACATCCCCCAGTTCATCGGCGTGGCCGTAGCGGACGTAGAAGAGCTTGTCAGCCAGGGTCATCGTCGGATCGCCCGCGAAGCTGATCGAGGAGAGGCCCTTGCCCTGCTGGTAAATCGTCCAGCCGGTGGCGGATGAGTCGTCCGGCGTGGGCAGGCCATCGAGCGGGGCCACGTTGTGCACCCACCACTGGTAATAGACTTCGGCCGTGTTGCCGCCGAAGTCGCCGGTGTGCATCAGTTCCACCTTCTCGTCAAAGGCGTCCTTCGGGGTGATGACGGCGATGGACCCGCGGTAGCGTTCGTCGCCCAGGCGGATGACGTGGAGGGTGACGGCACCGCTGGCGGCGGGGTCGTTGTTCTCCACCACGGTGACGAATTTCTCCTCGCTGACCGGCTCGGTAAGCGACTCCGGGTTGGGCACCAGCGTGGTGCCCACGCCGAGGCTGCTAGCGGAACGATACTTGGATGTAACTGTTCTGACAGTGTTGCCCGCTTCATCGTAGAATTGGATCTGTAGTGGTTGGTTCACTAGGCCAGCCGTGTTGCCCGCATTGAGTTCTTCAAGCTCAGTAATGGCATTAGTCCATTCCGTATCACCGCTCAGGTCCTTCAATGCCTCCACATCCTTTTCATCCATCACGTTGCAGAGCAACTGGGGCGCGGTCAGCGGGGTTTGGGTTAGCTTCGGATCGCCGCTCTCCATGCCATTCATCGTGCCGCGCAACACTAGCTTGGCCGCGAGGCTGTCGTAGTAGAAACGCTGACTGAGCCGCGCGCCCAGCCCCTTGAAATACCAGCGCGAGCCGCTCACCGAGACGTTTTCCGGATGCGACGGCTGGAGTATCCCTGGCATTTTGTCCTGTTCATATTCGACCGCGTGGATATCCAGCAGGCGCATGAAGCGGGCATTGTAGGATTTCACATTGCCATCGTTGATGACCATGTCGCGCGAGGCGGAGTCAAAGGCGACTTCCGCCGAAGCCCAGCCAATGACGCCGGGGAGGCCAGGCGTGGACGGGTGGTCCGCCTTGGATTCGCCCCCAGCGTAAGCGAGGGTTTCGCCGCGCTTGAGGACGGGATAGTTGGACTTCCAGTAGGAGGAGTAGTTTGTTCTCTTGGATTTCTTGGAGCCGTCGGTGAAAACTAGCAGATTCGGATTATCCACCACATTCGGCAGCCAGCAGACCGGGGTGCCAGTGGCTTTGGCATCCGTGCCCTCGCCCAGCCAGAAGCCCTGGGCCAGCGGATACCAGTATCGGTAGAAGAAGCGACCGGGATAACGATGTCCCCCAACTTCGAAATCACCCGCGACGGTCCATGGCACCTTGTTCTTGTCGTGCCAGAGTGTCTGCTGATCCACAAACTTGGATGTGTCGTTCGGGTCGGTGTTAACCCTCATGTTTCCGCCCTCGCTCTGGGTCAGGAGGCGGCCGCCCATGACGATGTTGAGCGGATAGAAGGGGGTGACCAGATCCCCTGCGAAGATGACGGTGTCGAAGCTATAGGAAGGGTTTGCTGGCTGTGGAACCGGGTTGCCATTGGCGTCCACCGGGAGGTGGGTGCTCGCATCCCGCCCCGGGAAGGGTGCGGTGCCGTCGCGCGTGATCAGCACCCGGTAAATGAACATGCCGGGCTGCCCGGTGGTTGCGCCCGTGTATTGCCCGAGCACAAAGGGCTCTGAGGTGTAGGTGCCTGGTGCGGTGCGCTCCGTGCGGTTGATCTGGTTCTGGAGCGCGAAGAAGGCGCTCTGCCCGATGTTTTTCGAGTTGTCACCCGTCATGGCCGCCAGGTTCGAGGGGGCGACGAGGGCGTGCTCCTCGTTGGGATTGAATCCAGGCAGGGCGCGGTTGGGCTGGTTGTAAACGGTGAGATTGGTATATTTGGTCGGGTCGAGAACCGGTTGAGGCTGGGGATTTGTCTGGGACTGGTTGACACCCTCGCTGCCCAACTGGCTGGCGACGTAAATCACTGGGACGGAACTATGACCCGCGGCGGGGAATTCAACGCTATCGTAATTCGCTA
>CAYMHJ010000463.1:0-4450 GCA_964390165.1 uncultured Prosthecobacter sp.
CATGACGCGGATCATGCGCTTTCAGGAGATCACCGATATGGACGCCGCCATCGAGGCCGCGCGTGGAGAATGGGAGTCCATTCAGATCGTGCTCACGGCAGCGCCGGATGAGATCAAAGGCATCACCCTCGAAGCGACCGCCCTGCAAGGCCCCGAAAACACCAGCGTCCCCGCTCCCGAAGTGTTGCGTGAACATTACGTCAAGGTGGCGAAGTCTACGCCCATGTCACCACTGCCGCCGGGGGATTACCCGGACGCACTCGTGCCGCAGGATTTTCCCTGGCAGCCCCTGACTGAAGGAAAAGTCATCAACCAACCTTGGTGGATCGATGTGCATGTACCTTATGGCACAAAGGCGGGCTTGTATGCCGGTGAAGTCATCGCCAGAAGCGCAGATGGAGCGGAAGTGGCCCGCACAAAACTACTGCTGCGCGTTTCCGACTTCGACCTGCCAGTGGTGCCGAGATTGAAGTCCTCCATGATGACCGGCTACCGCCGGATGCTGGAGGTCCATGGCTTCAATCCCGACAAAGATCCACCCAGTGCAGCCGGTGTGTCGCTCGTGGAGCATTACTACGACTTCATGGTCAAGCATCGGCTGGCCTTTGATCAAAGCCGCCAGACCTACCCTGACCCCGCCACGGGCAAGCTAAACGCAGAACGAGTCGAGAAAGCCATGCGCCACCACATGCTGCACCGTCATGCGGGCATGATCGGACTCCCGCTCTGGCCCACCTGGCCGTTCAGAGATTCGCTGGGTAAAGACCGCCAGGCGGCCATGCGCTACTGCGCCGACTGGATGAAACTGCTGCACAAGGCCAAGGCCGGAGAGCGTGGATACATCATCCTCGCCGAGCTGGACGAACCCAACAACGCAGATGCCTACGCACTCGTGCGGCGCTGGGGTGACTTCTTCAATGAGGCCGAAGCCACACATGGTGTTCGGCTGCCGCTGCTTGTCACAGAGCAGCCCACGGCGGACTCCGGCTGGTGGGGAACTCTGGACGGTTTCGTCGATATCTGGTCGCCGCATGTCAGCAGCGTCTGGCAGGATATGGAGTCCCCGAAGGGCATGCACAGCATCACTCGTCGGCTGAAGGCAGGAGATGAAGTCTGGTGTTACACTGCGCTCGTGCAGACGCCGCAGGCATGGCTGGACGCTCATGGCAACCCGCCCGTGCTCAAAGAATCAAACCCACCCGTCTGGTGCCTGGACTTCCCGCCGATGAATCACCGCATCCTGGCCTGGGTCATGCCCCGCCACGACATCACCGGATTCACCTACTGGGACACGCTGCATGCGGCCAAGGGCGTGGATGTCTGGGAAAGCGCCGACAGCTTTCACACCACCGATGACAGCGAGGTCTTTCATGGTGATGGCAGCCTCATCTATCCTGCCACGAAAAAACGCCATGGCCGCGACATGGCCGTGGCCAGCATACGACTCAAATGGCTGCGGGAGATGTGCGACGACTATGACTACCTCATGCTGGCCAGGGATCTAACGCTGGATAAACCGGCGCTCAAACTCGCGGAGACATTCGCCCGAGGCTTTGGTGACTGGAATGATGACATGACGAAGCTGTATGCCGCCCGCCGTGCCATTGCGGCATTGATTGTTCAGAATCCGGCCAGACTTGGAGGTGCGCGATGAAGCTGGAAATCATTCGTGATGAGGCCGGCTTTGCCGCCCTGGAGCCTGATTGGGATCGCCTGCTCGATGCCTCCACCACGCACAGCCCGTTTCTCGCCTGGGACTACGTCCGCCTGTGGTGGAAGGAGTGCGGCAGCAGCTTTAAGCTCTGTCTTGGCGTGGTGCGCGATCTGGCAGGCGTGGCATTGGGCATCGCCCCCTTCGTCATCGGTGCGGACCGGGGAGACTCACGCCAACATCTGCGCCATCTCGGATTCATCAATGGCCTCGGCGAAGTCCAGGGTGAGCGTCTGGATGTGCTCGTACCCGCCGGTCATGAGGCGGAGATCACTCCCCTGCTGGCCTCCGTTATCTCCCAGACCAGTAGTTCCTGGGACATTGTGCGGCTGAACAAAGTGCCTGAGGAGTCCGCCAATCATCCACTGCTGCTCGCCGAGTTGCATCACGCTGGTGTGGAGGCCGGTGTGCTGAATCAGTCCGGCTGCCGCTACCTGCATTTCCACCCCACGTGGGATGAATTTGAAAAGGAGATCCGGGGAAACTTCCGCGGCCAGATCCGCCGCTACTGGCGGCGCCTCATGGACCAATATGGAGGCAGCGTGGTCACCGATTTCAATGCCGAGATTTCCATCCAGCATTTCTTCCGCCTTCATGCCATGCACTGGCCGGATGGAGTCAGCTCCTTCCTGCGCCCCTCGATCCGGCGGCTGCATGAAACCCTGATTCATCAATGGCTGCCTGCCGGACGCATCCTCATGCCATTCATCCTGGTGGATGGCGAACCCGTGGGCTCCATCTATGCCCTCTGTCATCGGGGGGAAGTCATGATCTACCAGCTCGGCTGGGACAGGCGCTACGCCAGCATCAGCATGGGAAACATGGGCATCCGCGCCACCTTGGATGAAGCCATCCGCCGGGGCTTTCAGATGGTGGACTTCCTGCCCGGTGAATACCGTTATAAGCGCGACTGGAGCACCCATGTCCGCCATGTATCAGACCTTGAGTGCTTCCATCCCTGGCATCCGCGCGCTTTCGCCTTCCGTGCCCTGCGCTCCCTGAAGCGCCGCTTTGCCAGAGCTGAGCCTGCGCCAGCCTCCGTATCATCCACCGAATCCCAAGCATGAAAGTCCTCGTCCTCACAGCAGATGCGAACACGCTCATCTACCACCGCGG
This sequence comes from uncultured Prosthecobacter sp., assembly GCA_964390165.1. Taxonomy (GTDB): domain Bacteria; phylum Verrucomicrobiota; class Verrucomicrobiia; order Verrucomicrobiales; family Verrucomicrobiaceae; genus Prosthecobacter. Next base: position 2,828 of record CAYMHJ010000463.1, read on the forward strand.
TGATCTCATCCGCGATCTGGCGGCGCATGGCTGTGAGGTCGTGACATCAGCCGCCGAGGACTACGAGCATGTCCAAAAGTTTGTCCAAAGCCTGGGCGCACGGCATGTGCCCGTCCGCATGGTCCGCAGCCGGGTGAACCTGCTCAAGGACTGGATCACCTGGCTGGACATGTTCCGCCTCTTCCGCCGTGAGAAGCCCGACGCGCTCTTCGCCTACACCATCAAGTCCGTGGTCTATGGCTGCGTCGTCGCACGCCTCGCCAGAGTGCCGCGCGTATATGCACTGCTGCCAGGACTTGGCTTCACCTTTGTGAAGCCGGAGACACTGAAGCAGACGCTCGTTCAGTGGATCTCGGTGGTGCTGCACCGCTTCGCCCTGAAGCGCGCGGATGTCATCTTCATGCAGAACCGGGATGACGTGCAGCTCTTCACCGAGATGCGTATGCTCCCGCCTGGAGTGCCCGTGCATATCACCGCCGGCAGCGGAGTGAATCTTGAGGAATACCCGCATGTCCCGCTTGATGGGAATGCCGGCATCGCCGCAGGCCGCATCCGTTTCGTGCTCGTCAGCCGCCTGCTCATCAGCAAAGGCGTGCGCGTCTTTGCCGAAGCTGCACGCAGGATCAGAGCCCTCCACCCTCAGGCCGAGTTTCACCTCGTCGGCCCCTTTGACCCTAACCCAAACCGTGTGACCGAAGCCGAGGTGGAGCAGTGGGTGGAGGAAGGCACACTCACCCATCACGGCATGGTCAAAGACATCCCTGCGCTGCTGAAAACGATGCACATCTTCTGCCTGCCGACCTGGTATCGCGAGGGCGTGCCGCACGCCAGCCTGGAGGCTCTCTCCACCGGACTGCCCATCATCACCACGGACTCCGTCGGAGCGCGTGAATGCGTGGCGGATGCAGTGAAACCTGCCGGCGTCCTAAAACAAGGCCGCAACGGCTTCCTCTGCCCGCCGCGTGATGCCGATGCCGTGGCGCAGGCCATGCAGCACTTTCTCGACCATCCCGGTCAGATCGCCGTCATGGGCTGTGCCAGCCGTCACCTCGCCGAAGAGGTATTCGATGTGCGGCTCGTGAACCAGATCATCCTCCGGGCCATGGACCTCGATCCATCACTTTCTTCAGAACCCATCACCTCCGCATCTTGCCCACAGGTGGCAAATGCATGATAGTCGGCTCCCCCTTTTCACCTCCTCATGGCCTACCGCCTCGCACTCGAATCCTCCTCCCCGCAGCCGCTCATGCCGGTCGCAGGTGGATTGCGCGCGCTCGCGCCCCATGCCGCCACTTCCGCGCTCGGTCTGCCTCCTGCGATGGCGGAGGTGGATCAAAACCCCTACCTCTCCACACCCGCCCCCCAGTTCACTGAGGCCATCATCAGCATCGCCGACCTCATCGGTTACATGAGACGCTTCGGGCTGCTGGGTTTCCTCATGGCCCTGCCCATGGCCGCCTTCGCCTTCTATTTCCTCGGCATGGGAGCCAAGGTCTATGAGGCCGAGGCCAAGCTCCGCCTGCGCATCGGTGACAACAACGTCCTTAACCTCCCCGACTCCTCCCGGGGTGGCCCCGGTGAACTCAGCGCCCCCCAGCTCGTGAACAATCATCTCACCGAGAT
>CAYMHJ010000464.1:0-4442 GCA_964390165.1 uncultured Prosthecobacter sp.
CGAAGGGATCTGCCCCCATGGCTGGAGCAGCGGCCGGAGCGGCACCGAAGGGATCTGCCCCCATGGCTGGAGCAGCGGCCGGAGCGGCACCGAAGGGATCTGCCCCCATGGCTGGAGCAGCGGCCGGAGCGGCACCGAAGGGATCTGCCCCCATGGCTGGAGCAGCGGCCGGAGCGGCACCGAAGGGATCAGCGCCCATGGCCGGAGGCGGGGTGGTTGGCATGGTCTGGGCAGCACCTTCAGCAGGTGCGTTTTGCGTCGCATCCTGGGAAGGAGATGGAGGTGCCACAGCCTGAGTGGCGGATGCCACGACTGTGTCACCTGTGCGGATGGCCTGACCAGCGGCGAGGGAGCCAGGGATCAATTCGGCGATCGAGCCATACTGCTCGACGTTTTTCACCTTGATACGAGCGATCACATCCTTGCCGCGTTTCACGTCGAGATCAGCGTTGGCAAAGACGCCACCGGAGTTGCCTTTGTTGAGGATCACGAAATCCCATTCGGGGAAATACTGGGAAATACGGGCGGTGAAGCCTGGGTCCACCACGCCACGGCGTCCGCGCGCTTCGGTTTCGCGGAGTTTGTCCGTGGCGGACACGAGGCTCGTGTAAGCCTCCTGGGCGGCGGAAAGTCGCTGGGTCTGATTAGCGACGGCGGCCTCGGCTTCAGCCTGGTCCTTCTTCAATTTTCCCACCTGAGCGATGAGCTTCTCAATGTCACCAGCGTCTTCGATCTGTTTTTCCACGGCTGCGACCTGCTGCTGGATCTGCTCGAGATTGCCTTTGATGATGCCATGGGAGACTTCCTTTTCCTGCACTTGGACACCGAGCTTCACGGTTTCTTCTTTTTGGGCGGCGAGTTCTTTCTGCACAGCCTCCAGGGCGGTTTTTTTGGCGACGAGAGCCTCGTCCCCCTCCTTTTTAACATCCTGGGCCGCCTTCAGGTTGGCCTTGGCATTGGATTCGCGATCACGCTCTGCCGCGAGGTCTTTTTGATTGGACCAAGCGAAGTAGCAGGAGGCACCGAGACAGGCTGCGGCGAAAATAGAGAGGATCTTCCAGACCATGATTATGTGTGAAAAAGGTGAATTAGAGGGCCTTTCTACCGAATCCCTGCTTTTTCGACAACACCAATTTTCAGATCGGCGCATTTATACTCATTTTCCGAGGCTAGAATGCCTTGAATTGAAAGGGGTTTCCCGCTCGCACGAGTGGATTGGCATCTTCTCAGGCCATGAGTTCGGCAATCGAAACCTGGGCTAGTGACTCGACTCGCCTCCACGCGCCCGTAAAATCCAGATGCCGGGTCATGGGGCCGGGAGCGACGATGCAGCGGATACCAGCGGCGATGGCGGCCCGGAGCCCGTTTAGCGAGTCCTCAAAGATGACAGCCTCTTCAGGAGAGACGCCAAGTTTCTCTGCTGCATGGAGGAAGAGGCTGGGGTCAGGTTTCACCTTGCCGGTGTCATCCACGGTGGAGATGTGGTGGAAGTGGTCGTGAAGACCGAGCTGATCCATCCAGGAATCAATCCAGACGCGCGGGCTGCTGGAGGCAATGGCGATGCGTAGTCCGAGGTTGTCAGCCTCTTTCAGCAGGTCGGCGACACCGGGGAGGAGGTGTAAATGCCTGCGGAGCCGGCTCTCATGAGCCTTGCGGGTGATCTCGACGGCGTCCCAGTCAAAGGCGCGGCCGGTGAGTTGTTCGAGGTCACGCCGGGGATCGTAACTGCTGGTGTTGAAATCGGTGCCGATGACCTGGGCGTAGCGCTCCATAGGCAGATCATGGCCGTGCTGGTCGAAGATTTCTCTCCAGGTGTGGTAGCCGGTGCTTTCAGTGTCAACGATGAGGCCGTCGAAATCGAAAATGACGGCGCGGATGGGTGTGGGCATAGACGACAATGGAGTGCCGACGGATGACAGGCGAGCCAACAATTTTTTCAGCGACGCAAGGCACGCTTCATCACTACCAGGGCATCTCCAGGCATGAGCATGGCGCTGGAGGTGGGATTGAGATCGGTGCTGCCTTCTTTTCTCAAGATGGCTACGGCGAGTAGCCGCCCAGCGGTCTCGGATTCCACATCGCTGATGCGGCGATGCGCCCAGGGTGAGTCAGTGCCGATCTCGATCTCCTCCATGTCGATGCCGAGTTCCGTGAGATGATGCTCAAATTCGACGCGGGATTTAGTCTGGGTGCCGAGGAGTTCTCGCGCGTTCGGATGCAGGATAAGGTGGGCGATGCGGTCCGCTCCGATGTGGGCGGGCAGCACGACGCGGTTCGCCCCGGCCTGCAATAGTTTGCGCTCGGTGGAGGGCACTTCACCGCGGGCGATGATTTGCACGCTGGGGTTCATGTTTCGTGCGCTGAGCGTGATGAAAACATTGGCGGCATCATTCGGCAGCACGGTGGCGAGCACACGGGCACGGGCGATGCCTGCGGCCCTTAGCACGGTTTCATCCGTGGCCTCACCCTGAAGTGTGAGGCAGCCGGACTCGCGCGCCTCTGCCACCCGGTCAGGTGCCTGATCAAGGATGACATAGGGGATGCCACCCACCTCGAGTTGTGCGGCGATCATGCGACCGATGCGACCGTAGCCGCAGATGATTGCGTGGTTCTTGAGTTTCTCGATTTCGTTTTCCATGCGTTTGCCTCCGAGTGCTTTTTGAATCTGGGCCTCCGTCAGCCATTGAACAAAGGAGCCGGTGATGAAAATGATGCCGGTGCAGCCGAGGACGATGAGTGCCATGGTCCAGGCACGCAGCCAGGGATCAGTGATGGGCACGACCTCGCCAAAGCCGACGCTGAAAGCCGTGATGATGACCATGTAAAAGGCATCGCCCCACGACCAACCAGCGAGCCGGTAGCCGAGGGTAAAGACCAGCATCACCATGCCCACAAAGATGGAGGCAAAGATGAGGTTGGCCTGCGGGCGGCTTTTCGAGATCGGCATGTGGTCGGCTACCCATATTACAGCCAAAGGTGTGCCAGGGGATGAAACTGATACGGCATCCGACAGGACTTACGCATGGACAGCACCGAGAATGAAGCAGTTAAAAGGTGAAAATAACGCCGTATAAATTACCATAACCACAGATTAGTCTGTGGATGCCATCTGTATTCAAGGGCTGCGCTCTCCCGCGAGCGGGTTCGCTTTCCCTGGGCTTTGCTGTCACTCCGCTTTGGGGCTGAGAAATGGGTTGCGGAATTGGCTCGGAATAGTCGGTGTATTTGAAGGCTAGGGTGCAGATTTCAGCCTTCAAGCCAACCTCGCTGGTGAGTGCGGACCATGTGGTAACAAACATGCCGAGAATGAAAGCTGTTGAATGCAATATGCCAGGCATAAGCCCCTGAGGAAAGGTTGCAGATGCTGCGCATCGGACCACGTCGGGCGCTCAGTCCATCACTGCTGCTTTTTTAACGGAGTCATTCCCGTAGGCAACGGAAACTCAACCCGAAAGTACCAGGTTGGCCCGAGCTTCTTGTTATTTGTGATTTCCGCTGGCCGGATGTCATGGGCTGCTCTGGCCCTCCCACCCAGATGACCGCTGCGCATGCGATGGGGGCGTTTGGACCATTCGTGAATCTTGGTGCACTGGCACGGGCGATGGAAGCTCCAGGCTATCAGGAAGCCGTGCCCACTGCTTGCGGCCATCAATCCTTTGTGAGGCTGTGGATCAGCCACTTTTACCAGCCGCAGGCGATGAGGCGTAATCCAACAAGATAATCCGCAAGGCTGTCCTTGAATCATTAGAGCCCATAGATCGATTCGTTGCCAGATCCGACACAGCTTTTGCTGGCATGTTTTGCGAGAGCAGCGCGTTTAACCACGCGACCAACCATGAAACGACTGCTTTTCACCTCCCTGCTGCTCTCCGCCCTGACTTTGCCGTGCTCTTTGATGGCGCAAGACGCCAAGGCGAAGGGAAAAGGCAAAGCCAAGCCCAAACGCCCCGACGCGGTCGGGCCGGCCATCGGCGCGAATGTGGCGACGCCGGTGTCGAACATCAAGACGCTGAAGGACTTCAAGGTGGAGCTCATTTACAGCGTGCCGGGCGGCGAGCAGGGCTCGTGGGTGAACCTCACGACGGATGACGCGGGCCGCATCTACGTCAGCGACCAGTATGGCATGCTCTACCGCTTCAAAGCGCCCGCCGTAGGCCAGACGCTGAGCGCTGGCGACATCGAAAAAGTGCCTGCGGACATCCGCGGCGTGAACGGCATGCTCTTTGCCTTTGGGGCGCTGTATGTGGGCGTGAATGATTACGAGAAAAAGATCCCCAGCGGCATTTACCGCATCACCGACAGCAACAGTGACGACATGCCGGATAAAGTGGAGATGCTGCGCGAGTTCGACGCGGGCAGCGACCACGGTGTGCATGCCATTTTGAAGACGCCGGACGGCAAGGGCCTTTACCTCATCAGCGGCAACAACGCCGTGCTCAAAG
>CAYMHJ010000465.1:0-4435 GCA_964390165.1 uncultured Prosthecobacter sp.
AGGCTCTGCCACGGTCATCAATACCACCCGAGTCACTTTTTCCAACCAGTCAGGCCCTGGCGCGACAGTGGAAAGGGGAGAGCCAAGCCACAACGACATCGCACCCCTGCGCACGACATGGTATCGGCTCGTCATGCCATTCAGTGGGTTCGTCACTGGGCTGGCCCCCAGCACGCCTACCAACACCCCGCGCATTGTGCTCTGGGGTGCTGCCTTTCAGGGTCGCACTTTTGGTGAACTCACAGGAGAAGGGGAGGACGCCGCCTTTTCCAACTACCGTCGGGCGAGTGCCGCCTTCGATGCTGGGCAGACGGTCCTGATCTCTCTGGATGCTGCTGCTGCCACGAACCTGACGGTCATCGTAAATCGTGACCTGGCTGATGATGTCCTCACGGCACCGCTCATCACCACCACCCCTGCGGCACTGCACAGTGATCTGCGCCAGCTTACCACGAGTGCTGAGGAGGAAAGCTATCTCCCAGGTCAGAAAGTGGCCTGGGCAGCTGTGAACTCAGCCGAGGCGTCTCTGCTGCTGGATACCCTTGGTTCCTCCGCTGCGGGTGAAGAAATCGCGACCAATTTGGTGCTCTTTACCGGAGACCCGCTCACGGATCTCACGGTCGTCGCAGATGGCAGCAGCGTGCCTGGCTCTAGCGCGAAGAGTTTGATCCTCAGCCCGACTGCCACCCAGCTCTACTATGTGGCCTACAGCTCCGCTTCGGATGTGGGAAGGCTCAATTTGAATCTGAACAGCAATGTGGATGCCGGCAGCTTCCACTTCGTCACGCCCGAGGGCTACGGCCTCACGCTGGAGAACGCAGGCACCGCCATGGTCTGGGTTCGCCGCAGCAGCGCCGCAGGAACGGCCTCCGTGGACTACGCCACCACGGAGGGCACAGCCGAGGGTGGCCTTGATTTTACCGCCATCACCACCACCACGCTCACCTTCGCCGCTGGGGAGTTCTTTAAACCGGTGCCGGTGGACATCACCGCCGACAGCGTGGCGGACGACTATGAATCCCTGACGCTGGATCTCTCGAATCCAAGCAGCGGTGCCACGCTGCCGGACGAACCCTTCTTCCTCATCGTCATCACAGATGGCACGAGCAGCAGCGCCCTCAACCTGAGCACCGCGAGCACAAAGGTCACGGAAGGTAGCAGCTTCACCCTCACCGTGAACCGCACGGGTTCCCTCGCAGGCCAGGCCAGCGCCTGGGTCGTACCTGCTAGCAGCGCCGATGCCTTTATCAATTTACCAGCTCAAGTCGTTTTTGGCCCAGGCCAAAGCGCGGCCATCGTGCAGGTCAGATTGGCCGATGATCCCCAGTTTGGCGGAGACAAAAGCGCCATCATCGACCTCTCCAACCTCCAGGGCGTCAGCGACGTGGGCGATCCCGTGACGCTCACAATTCAGGATGATGAGGCCTACCAGCCCATCGCCGCACGTTACCGTGTGCTCACAAATGTCTCCAGCACCAGCCGCGACCCCGGCCTCCTGGAACTCACGACCACTGCACTCGGAGCTTGCACGGGCAAGCTCAAACTCGGCATGGTCAGCTACCCCGCGACAGGCAACTTCGATGCCCATGGCACATGCCGAATCACCCTCCGCCGCACCGCTGGTGGCCCTATCATGGCTGACCTGCGGGTGGTGAATTCCATGCACTTGCTGCGTTGTGAGATTCGTGAGACGGGCAGCCTCCTGGCTCATGCCGGAGAGAGCTACCCCATCGTGGCGCGTACTGCCGCCAGTCCACATCCGAAGACAGGCCGCTACACCACCAGCAGTGATGGCCTTGCAATCACAGGCACTCCGAATGCGCTGCTCTTCTCCTCCACTGTCGCCAACACTGGCAACGTGTCAGGTGTCGGCTTCACAGCAGATAACAAAGCCTTCACCTTCAGCGGCCCGCTCAATTCTGACAATACTGTCCCCGTGCTCGTCGGTAACGCCATGGGCTATGTTGCATCCAGCATCAACTACCACGCTGCTGCTGACGGAATCACCTCCACCAGCACCGTGCGCTGGCTGAAGCGACCCGTCGCAGCCGCTGGCATCCTGTCAGGCGGCGTCGATGTCAGCTTCAGCATCGCCACCTCGGGTTATAATCCACCCGCTGCCCAACAAGCGGCCACGAGCTTTCTCGTCGCTGGCTCTTCACGCATTGCCACGCTGGAGGCCGGAGATGCCTTTGCGTCTCAGACTTTGGTCAACATCGCGGTGCCAAAGGCAAACATCCTCGTGCCTGCCAGCAATGGCCTGAAGCTGACGATCGTGCCAGCCACGGGCAACTTCAGCGGCAGTGTGCGCGGCAGCGATGGCAAAACCTACACCATCCGCGGCATCCTCAGCACCGGCAGCGCCCAAGGCGTAGGCAACGTGTTCGGAGCCACCTCCAGCAGCAGCATGACCTTCTTCTAAAGCTCACCTCATTCACCCTCCACCTCATTTCAAATCCACCTCAAACTCATCTCAATTCGATCTCATCATGAAACTACGACTTTCTTTTTTCAAAGTGTTCGCCGCAGCTTGCACGCTGCTCACCGCGCCCCTCTTTTCACAAGTCACTCTCGGGCCGCTCGATGTCTGGACGCCTTTCCAGTTCAGTCCCACAAAGCCTCGTCTCGTCGTCCTGCTTCACGGAGTGACTCCTGAAGTCTATGAGAGTCCAGAGCAGCGGATTGGCAAGCCTGGTCACGCCCGCCACTACTGGGGATTCAGGTTCATCAAGGGCCTTCAGGGAGAGAGCAACGTGTCTGACATGAACGTCATCACACCCGCCTACTTTGGAGTATTGCGCGGGCGATTAACCCCTCATATTCAATGGTGGCCTGGGTCCAGTGACACGGGCAACAATGACTTGGCACCGATTTGTTTTCCCATGACCCTGGGCCCTATCACACCTGCTATGGCACAGAGTCAGAGTGCCATGAAGAGCTACATCAAGCTGATGTGTAACCAAGCCAACACCATGGTCATGATCAACACGCGCCAGGGAGCCAAGCACCTCATGCCACAGCTCGCCGAGACGATTGAGGAGATCTTCATGAGTTACAAAATCGCCTTCGGTTCACTGCCGGAAGCGCGGCAGCCACAGATCTACCTCGTGGGCCACAGCTTCGGCGGCATCATCGCCCGCGCCTTGCTGGCGAATCCCACAGCAGGTGACCTCTGGGGCAATAAGCTCACTGCCAATCAGCGAGCGATGGCCGACTACCTGCGCAAGCGTGTCGTGCTCGTTTGCACCCTAGCCGCCCCCCATGAGGGCACCCATATCGGTGATCCAGCAGGGGACGTTGCTGACTACATCACGAACTTCGGACCCAGTCTAATCAGCAACCTCCTTGAAGAGGTTAATGACTGGACCTCGGGCCACAATTTCTCACCCGCTGAAATCAAGAAGATGAGCAAGGATCTGATCCAGAAGGGCCTGAATGCCGTCAGCGGAAAGCGGGACTGCCTGCAAGACCTGCTGCGCATGAATGAGTACAACCAGGGTATCTTGAAGCCCAACGTGGAGCGTCGCAGGCCTAATGGCACCCTGAATGACCTCGTTCCCATTTTCACTGCCGCAGGCCGCTGCCCAGGTGGCCGCTACATGGATGATGACCGCGGCGTCTTCATCCTCCAGGGCCTCGCAGACAATCCCTATAACCCCATCAGCACCATCGACCTCATCAAAGGCACCCGGTTTTCCTCAGACGCAGCGGCGCTGAACTTGATCGAAGGCGTCATGCACCTCTACGGCTACGGGCGTGAAGGCAAGCGCCCCTGGGGCACAGCCGAAGCAGAGATCGGCGACCGTTTCGGCGGCCCCTTCGCCGGAGTCGGCCCTGCCAGTCCCCGTGGTCTAGCGGCCAAATGGTCACCAGACGACCGTCTCAAGACTCTGGCCAAGGCATTCTTCGCTGGAAGCCCCTACGTTCAGTTTGAAGCCGATGGAGAGTGGGATAACGACGGCTTCCTCGGTTGGGACTCTGCCAATGCCTACCACCTGCCGGGACAGAACTTCTACCGCCTCTACGACGAAACTTACTACGGTGGCAATCTGCCCTGGGACATCGATAACCACGGCTCCATCATGTTTAGCGCCGCCAACGGAGCCTGGATTCACAACGAACTCATTCGCGAAGCAGGGCCGCTGGTCAGAGTCGGAGCACGCAGAAGCGTGTGGGGCCCCACGGACATACCACAGACTCCTTCCAAACATCTCAAGGTGGAGATCCTGGAAATGAAGGACCGTAGGAAAAGTCTGGACACAGGCTCAGGCGCAGACTTCCAGCTCACCGTCCGCATCAATGGACTAACGACCACGCGCAATCTGGACGAGGGGGACACGATCACAAACATCGCCCCCTTCTACCACCAGGGCATCCCTAATACCGTGATCCCCATTCAAATCTCCGCCCTGGAAATAGACACCCCAGATCCATT
>CAYMHJ010000466.1:0-4372 GCA_964390165.1 uncultured Prosthecobacter sp.
CTCATGCGCCCGGCAATCGCTTCTACGAGGACATCAAGAAGACCAATGCTGCCCTCGACCCGCTGAAGCTCGACAGCGATGCCAAGGTGAAGGTGCTCGACCCCTGGAGCGATTTCACCAATGCCGACGGCACGATCAAGAAGGAGCTTTTCACGCCAGATAACATCCATCTTTCGCCAGCGGGTTATGCGGTGTATGCGGAAAAGTTGAAGCCACTTCTAGCTGCTCAGTAGCTGGGATTAGGCAGGAGAATGGGGGCAGAAGAATCAGATTCAGAACATTCTTCTGCCCTCATTCTCCTGCCTAAGATCTTCAAAACCGTGTCTCGTGAGGCGTATTCGTCTCATGCTTCGTTTTTCCATCCTCATCGCTTGTCTTGTCACACCGTTGGCTGCGCTCCACGCCGCTGACACAGCGGCTGTTCAGATCACCGACCGCACGGTCGTCTTTAAGCACACGAGCACGGATGCGAAGGACCCGGCGAACACTTCGGGCTACAACCTCGGGCCGAGCATCGCGTTGCTGCCGGATGGGCGGTTGATGGCGGTGTGGTTTTCGTCTCCTTCGGAGGGGGCGGCGTCGCAGCGCATCGTGCAGGCGTTTTCATCGGATCAAGGTCGCACCTGGGGCGCGGCGAGCGTGTTGCAGGACTTTGCGGGTCAGGCGGATTTTGATCCGGTGCTGTTCGTGGCCGGGAGCGAGACCTTTCTCTTCTTCTCCGCCTTCACGCCGCAGATCGACATCTACTTTCGTCGCAGCAGCGACTCCGCAAAGACATGGACCGAGCCGGTGAAGCTGAACCAGCCCAACCACACCACCCGCTCCAACGGCATCCGCCTCTCGTCAGGCGAACTCCTCGTGCCGCTGCACCTGCGCGGAACGAAGTCCGGCGGCGTGTTGAAATCGAGTGATGGCGGACAGACATGGAAGCGCTTCGGCACAGTGGCGAATCCAGAAGGCCAAGGCGGCGAGCCGACCATCGCGGAGACGAAATCCGGCGCGGTTCACATGATCCTCCGCACCAAGGATGGCCAGCTCTGGCGCTCCATCAGTCGCGACAAAGGCGAGACCTGGAGCGCGACCGAGAAGACCGGCCTCACGGCCACATCAAGCGCCAGTCACCTGCTGTGCACCCGCGATGGCACCCTCGTCCTCACCTCCAATCCCGGCCCCGTCCCGCTGCGTTTCCCGTTGCTGCTCCGCACCTCACGCGATGAAGGAAAGACCTGGAGCGAGCCGACCTTGCTTGCGGATCGGCCCGCGAAAGTTGGCGGCTGGTCCACCTGCTACCCCAGTTTGACCGAGCTGCCCGATGGCACGCTCGTCGCTCTGTGGGCGCAGATCAAAAGCTCGACCGGTGAGCTGTATGGGGACATCCATTCAGCGCGGATCACACTGAAGAACTGAACTTAGCTTTATGTGCCGCTCACTTGCTTTTCTTTTCATCACGGCGCTTGGCATCTCCTGCGCCTCAGCCGACGAAACCACCGTCGGCCCCGGCGGCTTCAAAACGATCGGCGAAGGCGTGGCGGCGCTCAAAGCGGGCGATACGCTCACGATCATGCCGGGGGAGTATCGGGAGGTGGTGACGGGCACGTTGGTGGGCACGGCGGAGGCGCCGATCACGATTCGGGCGTGGCGGGCGGGGAGTGTGTTGATGCGGGGGGATGTGGAGTTGGGGGAGTTCAAGGCCGCGCCGGGGTTGCGGGATGTGTTTGTCACGGAAATGACGCAGAAGGCGGAGTCTGTGTTTGAGCGCAGCACATTTCGCACGCTGGAGCCGAAGATGAGCGCGGCGGAGGTGGAGACGTCGTTGATGAGTTATCATCAGGATGAGAAAAACGGGCGGCTGTATGTGCACACGTCGGACTCACTGCCGCCGGTGTGTCATGCGATGGGCGCGTCGGTCACGAATGCGAACGGGCTGCTACTCACGGGCTCGAAGCATGTGATCATCGACGGCCTGTCGTTTACCGGCTTCAGCCATCGCGACTACGAGGTGCAGCAGGGCTCGCGCACGCGCTGGGGGCTGATGTTGAAGGACTGCGAGCGCTGCCTCGTGCGAAACTGCACGGCGTATCTGAACAGCGGCGGCCTTCATCTGCTCGGCAAAGGCCAGGGCTGCGTGGTGGAGGATTGCACGGCCTTCGGCAACTGGTCGCGGCATGTGGACATCGGCAACAACATCGTCGGCTGGGGCGTGGCGGGCACGACGTTTCAGCGCAACCGCGTGGAGGGTCACATGCCGGACGCGAGCACGAGTCGCAATGACATCACGTTTTACAGCGGCGGCGATGGTTGCGCGATGATCGACAACCTCGCGATCTACGCGAGCATCATGATCAAAGGCGACCTCAAGGACGCGGTGCAGCGCGGCAATGTGTGCATCGGCCGCAAGTTCTACCGTCCGCCGGGCACGGAGAACATCGAACTGCCCGCCGGAGCCACGCCAGCGGATGCGGCACGCTTTGCGGATGTGCTGAATCATGATTACCGCACGGAGAAGGTCTTCTTTGTGTCGCCCGGCGGCGATGATGCGAATCCGGGCACGAAGGCGAAGCCGTGGAGAACGCTCGCGCAGGCCGCGAAGGCCAGCGGCACGGTGTATCTCATGGCGGGCGAGTATGAGGAGACGCTCGTGGAGGGTGCGAAGGCGGATGTGCGTCGCCATGGGCATGATCGCGTCGTGGTGAAGGACGTGCTCATCAAAGATGCGCCCGGTGTGCGACTGCATGGGCTGCACATTCGCGAAAAAGCGGCCTTCTCGGGCTGCGAGGGCCTGCGCATCGAGTTTTGCACGCTGGGCGGGCTTTGGGTCCGCGAGTCGCCAAAGGTGCATGTGGCGCACAATTGGCTGCGAGGGCCGTTGCGCGTCGAAAACTCGCCGGAAGGCAGTTTTGTGTCGAACCTCATCGCCGAGCGCCAGATGGATGCGGCGTCGCAAAACGGCCTGTGGGTGCATTCGAATGTCACTAGCGATCCGGATGGCAAGGCGCAGCGCATCGTAAGCATTCGTGATTTCCAGCAGATTCAGGGAGGCCCACAGATTACTGATTCAGACCCATCTGCTGGCCTCCCTGAATCCGTGGGAGATAAGTCTGGCCAGTTGGGTTTTGCATTAGCTGATGACTCGCCGCTCATCGGTCGCGGACTGCATGGCTCGACCATCGGGCCGTTTGTGCGGCTCAGTCGCACGCGACCGCTGCCGATCAGCAAGGTCGCCGTGCATGATGTGACGCCGACGACGGCCACGCTGGAGTGGAGCACGCCCACGCAGGCCGCGGAGACGACGCTCGAATGGGGCGACACGAAAAGCGAAACGCCACGCGGCAGCCAGCACAGCGTGAGCTTGAGCGGATTGCAGCCGGGCAAGGCCTACGAGTTCCGCGTCACCTCGCGGCGCAAGGACGAGCAGCGGCTCTTTGCCACGCATCAGCCGCCTGCGGACAAAACGCAGGCCGTTGTCGAAACGCAAACCGTCACCACCGCCACCGCCGCATCACCGGCACGCACGCTGCATGTGCCCGGCGATTTCCCCACGATCTCCGCCGCCGCCGATGCCGCGCGTGCGGGCGACACGGTGCTCATTCACGGCGGCGTGTATGAGGAAACCGTGCGCATCCGCAGCAGCGGCGATGCCGGTGCGCCGATCACCTTTGCCGCCGCGCCCGGCGAGATCGTGTGGATGGACGGCAGCGACCGCTTCCGCGCGACCGCCTTCGTCCTCCCGCACAAGCATCACATCATCCTCGACGGCCTGCGCTTCCGCCATTTCCGATTCGCGCCGGAGCTGGGGCCGATCATCCGCATCACCGGCGGCTCGCATCATGTCATCCGTCGCTGCTTTCACGATGGTCGCGAGCTGGAGGGCTACGTCGGCACGCTCATCGCGGCGGACAAAGTCACGAACTTGCTCATCGAAAACAGCGTCTTCATCGGCGGCATGGGCGAGGCGATTGGTGCCGCGAGTTGTCCCGACCTCACCGTGCGGCACTGCGTCTTCTACAACAACTCGCTCCGCGCCCTCACCGCGCACATGGACACGCCGGATGTGCTCGTTCATTTCCATCACAACGTCGTCTGCGACAGCATCCCGTCGAAGGTGAAGAACGCCCTGCTGCGCATCTGGCACGCGGACGCGCTGCGCTCCGACCACAACGTCTTCTACACCCGCATCCCCGGCGCGGAGCGTCACCTCGTCGAGACCGCCTTCATCCACGGCCAGCAAGTCGGCCACGCCGACCCCGCCACCTATCGTGGCGAGAATCTCCTGCTCACCGACCTGCAAACGAAGTTCCGCCAGGATCAAACCAGCCGCACCGGCAATCCCACGATCCCCGCCAGCCAGCGCAGGGCGACGAGCGCCGCGGCG